>NZ_JAKGTF010000001.1:0-508726 GCF_022324735.1 Clostridium sp. YIM B02551
AATACAGAAATCATCTTCTTAAGTCTGCTATATAGTCTTTTTTTAAACTGTCCTTTACAACGGGTACATTTTAGATGGCTTTAAGTTTATTATTTATTAAGCTCGATATTGAATTTTAAGTCATCTCTAAATTCATAATTACTAAGATCAGATGTATAGATGGTATAGTTTTTATTTTTATCAAATGCTTTATATTCAATAGTAAATACATTAGGATTATTTTCATCCCTATGAAGTGCAGGGAGTTTAGGGGATACAATGTTGCCAGTTTCATCTTTTACATGTACTTCATTAGCTTGAGTAAATGGGGCCTTACCGGTAGCAGTAAATCTTATAGTTGTAATGTTATTCTCTGTTTTCACCTCACTAATAACTATCTTACCCACGTTTCCTTGAACAAGTTCTATTGGGAAAATGCCATCTATAACTTTAGATATTTCTTTTGTCTTATAACCATCAATAGGAGTAGTTACTTCTTTTCCATTATCTATGTGAGTTTCTCCACCTCCAGTAGATAGAATATTACAAGGAACAACGGTTAAGTATTTAGGAATTTCTTTCATACTCTTAAAGTTAAATTCTCCAGTGAAAGTTTTAGAATTTAAGTTTGATTGAGAACCACCACCAGTCCAGCTAAGTTCATTTCCTTTATCATCGTATACTATCCAGCTGCCATAATTCCATTCACTAAAGGTATTACGTCTTTCATAATTTTTAAAAGTTCCGTTTACAAAGATTGATGTATCTATTGGTGAGAATACTACTTTATCTACATTAACATTAGTTCCATCTGGAAAAGAAATTTTGTTTGTAGGATTAAATATTTGGCTGTTTTTTGTTATCTCATCCTTTGATACTCCGAATGCAAAGTTCCAACTTCCCTTATTACCCATGATATCATCTATATTTAAGTCTACATCAAACATCTTAGAATCTTGGGGTAAAGCTGTATGAATATCTTCATTTGCAACATAAGTGTAATCATCAACGTAATAACCCATTATGCTACCAGTGGAACCATTTTGGGAACCGTTAACCTTTAAAAATTTACTAAGACCAAAGGTTTCTAAATCTTTTATTTTTTTATCACTTTTTATTGTGTATGTTATAGCAAATTTAGAATTATCAGCTAGTACTTCATTGATAGTAAAATCTATTCCATTATTTGAAACAGTTTTATTGATCATTTGAGTATATTTAATATATTCTCCGTGATTGTCAAATCTATCATTAATGGACTGAACAATATAATTTATAGCAGGAATTTTTTCTGCAAAGGCAGGAGTTGCTGTTTCAATACCTATTAGTGAGATTATGGCTATAGCTGCAGCTGCAGATACATATTTAAGAGGATTATGAAATTTATTTTCTTTTATTTTCTTTTTAAGACTTTTCTTTATTCTCTCTTTTTGAAGAATTTGAACATCTGTTTCAAAGTCCTCAAATTCCTTTTCATCTATTTTTACTTCATTAAATAACTTAAAAATATCTTTTTCTTGTATTTTAGAATCAATATTATTCATTATATAACTTCTCCTTTCAACGGAATGAGTTTTGTTTTTAACTGTTTACGACCTCTTGAAAGTTTTTTATCAATTATATTTCTATCTACGCCAAATGCTTTTGCTATATCACAAACTTCTTCGTAGAGAAAATATCTGCGAATAAATATTTCCTTGTCCTGAGGATTTAGAATGTTTAAACTCTCTATAATTTCCGCCCTATTCTCTTTAGATATAAGTAAATTTTCTACATTCACTTCGTCAGGTAAAATATATTCATCTAAAGATTCAGAAGTATTTAATTTATATAATTTTCGCTTATAATCAATAGCTTTATATTTTGAGATTGCTGTAATCCAATATTTAAAGTCACCTTTCGCTTCATCAAAGCTCTCAATGTTATTCCAAATAGAGAAGAATATATCATTTACACATTCTTCTACATAGTTGGAATAAAAACTTGAATTAAGTACACTATGTGCAACCTTAAAAACTAGATTACTATAGTTATCAACCATAAAATCTAATGCCTTGGTATTTTTTAATTTAATTTGTTTAATAAAGTTTGTATCATTTATAGTCACATTTTTCCTCCTTTAAGAAGCTTCTCATAAACAAATACGTTAAAAGGAATAATTTTCTGACCTAAAAAAATCACATTTTATAAAAATTATAATATAATAGAGGATTAAATGGTATAATGGACTAAAAAAGGCAGGTATACAAATGATAGATGAAAACATTAAATTAGAAGGACTAAGTGCGAAAGAAGTATGGGAAGCGCTATACAATAAAGAATTAAATTCAAAGAAAAGTATATTGGAATACATAGAACTTACTAAGGTATTAAAAAAAGATAATGTAGATAGTAAACAGATACAAGAAACATACAATTTTATCTATGATAGCATCGATAAAATGGGTGATGCTATAAAAGTAAATACTAATATGTTTTTAAAAAATCAATTAAAAGCGCAATTAGGCAAGTATGTTAAAAATATAGATCCAAAACCAGTTAATTATTTTATTGAATTCTTTAAAGAAGCATATCCACCACATGAGAGAAAAAAAGATTTTACCTGGGCACTCATGGATATAAATAAGATAACTGAGGAGCAGATTTGGACTACATTAACTTATATAAATTCAGGCTGCATTAAAGGAAATAAACTTAGTCACAATCAAATAAAAGATACTATAGAAATGGTAGAAAAGTTAATAGATAAAAATAATATAAAATATGTTAACAGAGTAAAAAGCTTAGAAAAGCTTTTAAATGTATTAGGAATAAAGATAGTAAATGTAAATGATAGATTTAAAGTTAGAAGAGTATTTAGATAAAAAAGAAGCAGATTTCTCTGCTTCTTTTTTGTTTTTAGGAAATTATAAATAGGATATGCTAGATAGCTATTTATGATAAATTCCTAAAATGCCAAAGGAGTGTAAAAAGCTGAAGGAATTCTCTCTATGATATAAATAGAAGAGGCTTTTTACATTTATATACTATGCTAATTTAACTAATTTGGACCTATATCAAATAAGTTTATAAAAATTTATAATATAGGAACCTTATTATCATTCGATCCTAAATACTCATTAACATAAGTTTCTGGAGTACATAAATGTCCTTTTCCAGCAGATATGTGATATATAAGTGATGAATTTTTCATGGCAGCTGTAAGATTATGCTCAATTGAAATAACAGTTATCTTTTTTTCTTCATTTAAGTTTTTAATTATTGAATAAATTTCTTCTTGGCTAGTTACATCAATACCAGTTGAGGGCTCATCTAATATAATCAAATCAGGATTTCCCATCAAGGCTCTTGCAATAAATATTTTTTGACACTGACCTCCGGAAAGATTACCTATAAGTGAGTTTTGATGATTAAGCATATTTACCATTTCTAAGCTGGTTTGGACAATGTCCATGTCTTTTAGTTTTAATAATTTTTTATAAGAATTAAGAAGCTCGTATACTGTTATAGGAAACTCAGAATTGATAAAATCTGATTTTTGAGGTACATATCCTATTCTATTACTTGAAATAGTAATAGAACCCTTACTTGGTGATAGCAGCTTTAAAATTAGTTTTATTAATGTACTTTTTCCTGATCCATTTTCACCTAAGATTGAAATGTATTCTCCATTATTTATAGTTAAGTTAATATCACTTAATATGTATGGAGCTAAATTGTTATAAGAAAAATATAGGTTTCTAATTTCTATCATAGTATTCCTCCTAATTCAACATAATCGTATTGTATTAAAAATAATAAACTCTTATTTATATTATATATTTAAATAACAAACTAAAAAATATTTTAGAAATAAATTACAAAAAGTTGTTGCAAAAACTATCGGCTGCCGATATAATATTAATATAGAATATCGGTAGCCGATATATTGGTAACAGATATATCGGTAAAAGTAGTATTGGAGGAATTAGTAATGCCAGAAAGTTCAGAAAGAGGAGCGTTAACTGAAGCTGTATACTATATACTTCTTTCAGTAAATAGGCCGCTTCATGGTTATGGGATAATGCAATTAGTAAAGGAAATGAGTAACAATAGAGTGAATTTAGGACCAGGAACACTATATGGAGCTATTAATACTATGCTTTCCAAATCGTGGATTAAAATACTAGAAAACAATGTGGATAGTAGAAAAAAAGAATATATTATTACAGACCTTGGTAAGGAAGTTGTGAGAAATGAAATTGAAAGATTAGAAGAGCTTATATTAAATGGTAGAAGGATAATGGAGGGATAATGATGAAGAAAGTTATTAGAAAACTTTTTTGGGATTATGAGCGGGAAGAGAATTGGATAAATGATATGGCTGCTAAAGGATATAACTTTTTAAGCTTTTCATTTCCAGGAAAGTATGTATTTGAAGAAGGGGAACCAGGAGAATATACCTATAGAATTGAGCTGTTAAAATCTACACCTCAAAGTTCTGAAAGTAGGGATTATATAAGCTTTATGGAAGAGAACGAGATTGAGTGTGTAAACACCTATTTTAGATGGGCCTATTTTAGAAGTAAGAATAAAGAACAACTTGTTAATCTATATTCGGATTATGAATCAAAGGTTCAACATTATAGTAAGATATTTAGATTTACTCTAGTGTTATGGGGACTTAATTTCTCATCTTTTCTATATAACCTTATTATAGGATATGTAATGTACATTGATAGAGGATTTATTGTTAATTTAATTTGTAGCTTGATTAACTTTATTATAGCTATTTTAGTAAGTCCTTTAACATTAAAGCAATATAAGAATTTGAAAAATATGAAAAAGCAAAGAGAATTATATGAGTAAACAAGGTATAAAATTATTTGAAAGGAGATAAGTAGGATGGCTGAGTTTGCAAGGGCTGCGTTTCCATGGGTTGCAATGGGGAGTGCTATTGCAGTTGTTTTAACTTACTGGAACGAAAAGGAGAAAAAGAAAGATAAAAAAGAATCTTGATATTGATATGCTCCCTGTCAAGTAGACAGGGGGCAATATTGCAAGATTCTTTTTTTATACTTCTTTTGAATATAATGCATGAGGATTTGGTGCCAATATAATAAAGAGAGACATATCTTCCTTACCTGTATTCGATATACTAAAAACTTCTTTACCAGTACAATGAATTACATCCCCTTGAGTTATATTATTCGTAACCCCATCAACAGTTAGCTCTCCATCACCATTTAGAACATGAACTAGTAAATCACTTTGCTCATGATTGTGAGGAGGAACTCCTTGTCCGGGTCTAAAATTTAAAACAAAGTTTAATATTTTATCTTCTTTGAAAATTACTCTTTTTGTAAAAGAGTCATCACTATATTCTATTTTATTAGCTATTTTCTCTATCTGCATATATAAAGTCTCCTTGTAGTAAATATATTTTTTTACAATACTAATATTCTCATTCCATAAATTATTTATACTGTAACTGAGGTGTTAAGAAGTAGTGGTAAAGCTGCAATTTGTGATGTTTATCACAGTATAAAAAAATATATTTTGATATTATATAGTAATTAGAAGTATTTGTTTTGGGAGGTTTTCACATATGTTTGAGTGGAAAAAAGAGTATGAGGTAGGGATAGAAAGAATAGATGAGGAACATAAAAAACTTTTTGATATAGCTAATAAAGGCTATGATCTTTTAAAAAATGATTTATACTTAGATAAATACGATAGGATTATGGATATAATTCATGAATTAAAAGATTATGCACAATTTCACTTCTCTGCTGAAGAGGAATATTTAAAAAGTATTGGATATAAAAAATTATTTACACATAAGATGGAACATGATTATTTTATTGATAAAATAAGTAGCGTTGACTTAAGTAAAATAGATAGTAATCAGGATAAATACATTACTGAGATACTGGATTTTATGGTACAATGGATAAAAGAACATATTCTAGACAAAGACAAAGAATACGTGAATCAAAAACCACTTTAATAAAGTGGTTTTTTCTATAATCTTAGACGGAGGATACATGGATAATAATATTTCTTGGTATATTGAAAAGCAAGTAGAGAGAACAATAAATAATTTGAATAATCGTAATATGGAAGGATATTTCGTAAAAGATAGATATGAATTAATTAATAAAGTAAAGGAATTCATATCCATTGGTTCTAACGTAGGCGTAGGAGATTCACTGACTCTAAGTGAAACAGGAGTATTAGATTTATTAAGAAATGGGGATTATAATTTCCTTGATAAATATAAAGCAGGACTAACAAAAGCAGATAAAAGGGAAATTTATATTAAGAATTTTGGAGCAGATATTTTTGTTTCTAGCACAAATGCAATTACTGAAAATGGAGAATTATATAATATAGATGGCAATGGAAGCAGGGTTGCTCCAATGCTTTATGGGCCCAATCAAGTAATTATTGTAGTCGGGATTAATAAAATTGTTAAAGATATAGAAGCAGCTGAAAAAAGAGTAAGACAATATTCAGCACCAATAGATGCCAAACGTTTAAATAAAGATACACCATGCACTAAACTTGGATATTGTGTTGACTGTAAAAGTCCAAATAGAATCTGCAATGATTTTGTGATTATAAGGGGTCAGTTTAATAAAGGAAGAATAAAGGTAATAATTGTAGGTGAAAGATTAGGTTATTAATAATAAAATATTATAAGCATATTTAAAACTGCATTTTAATGCAGTTTTTTCTTTTGAATATAAATTCCTCACTTGGTAAAGATAAATTCGTGAATAAGAATTCGTAAAAGAGGGATATCAGAAGGTTAAATTTGAGTTGGATACCGATATAAAGATAATAAATACTGTAGTAATAAAATCTTAGTAGGAGAAAAACCTTCTTCTACTAAGATTTTTATATTTATAATTAATTTAAATACATATAATACTCCTCTTTACTTATAAGACTTCTAAGCTTATTTAATATTTTATTTCTTTTAGTTACAGCTTTTCTGTATGTGATGTTTTTATATCTAGAATAATCCATTAAGCTTTTCTTCTTATAAAATATAAAATTTACTAATTCTAATTCATCATATTCAAGCTTATTTAAAGCATCTTTTAATTTTGCTCTAAAAATGACACTAAATAATTCATCTTCAACAAAACCTAGGTCATGAGAAAGAATGTTTTCAAGGTTATCGTCAAGTATCAAGGTTTCTGGTCCATCTGATTTATCTTTTCTGATTGAACTTCTAATTAAAAAGTTAATGGAATTTCGTATTCCATTTGTAGCATAAGCAACAAATCTATGCTTTTCAGGATTATAGAGTCTTATACAATTAAACAGGACTTTATAACATTCACTTTTAATATCCTCAAATTCAAAGCCATTTATAAAGGTTTTCTTTGAAAGATTTAGTATATAGGGCTTAAATTCCTGGGCTAATTCTTCTTTTGCCTTTTCTTCTCCAAGCTTTGCAAGTAAAACTAAATTTTCAATCTTATCGTAATTCATTTTAATCACCTCTCCATAAGGTTATATATGCAAAGTGAAGTGATTTTTGGGGACGGTTCTAAACTTTTTGAAAAGTTCAGAACCGTCCCTTTGAAAAAGTAAACTAAATTGATAAATGTTTATTTATATATAGACAAATATTTGATTTGGTGTATAATATAATAAAGAAATATTTAGAATTTGGGAGGGGAAATTATGGATACTAAATCAAATGAATTATTTTGGAGTGCAAACATAGAGGAAGTAAAAAAAGGTTATATTGAAACAGAAGATGAATATATATGTATAATTTGCGAAGAGACATTTAAAAAAGGGCGTATATATGAAAAAAATTCAGAGTTCTATGATGCAAAAATGACAACTGAACTTCATATTAAAGAAAGGCATGAATCTATGCTTGAGTACTTAATAGGGATGAATTCATCATTTACAGGTGTATCAGAAGTTCAAAGAGAACTTATTACTTTGATTTCACAAGGATTAACAGATAAAGAAATTGCAACTAAGCTTGGGGTTGCACAATCGACTATAAGAAATCATCGTTTTAAGTTAAGGGAAAAGGAAAAGCAAGCAAAATTATTTTTAGCAATGATGGATTTGCTTTCAAAGACAACAAGTAAAAAGATTAATAAATTGGAAGATGATATTATCTGGGATGCACATAAAACAGCAACAACAATAGATGATAGATATAATATTACTGATAAAGAAGAGAAAGAAACCATTAAAAACTATTTTGATGAAAACGGAGCATTAAAGAATTTCCCAGCTAGAGAGAAAAAGAAAATAATAGTATTAAAAGAAATAACTAAAAACTTTACAAAAGGCAAGAAGTATTCTGAAAAAGAAATAAACAGAATAATAAAAAGAATAAATGAGGATTATGCTACCCTAAGAAGAGCGTTAGTAGAGTACGGATTTATAGAAAGATCAAATGATTGCAGCTCATATTGGGTAAAAGAATAAAAATGGGGGAGCAAAATGATTAAGAGTTATATTAAACTAGACAAAGTAGAAAAAAGTTTAGTATATGATTTTGTAAATAGAAATATTGAAGAGAAAAAGACATTAAATGAAGTTGATGAAATGTTCAATAATAAGGTATATGACTACGGAAATGGGGCTTTATTCTATTTTAGCAATGGAAAAGTATTAGGGAGAATTAATATAGTTTTAGAAGTAGCTGAGCAGTTAGGAACAACATATATACATTTCTTAGATATAGAAGATTCTTCAAATGAAAAAGAAATGATTATAAAAAATTTAATTAAAGAAGCAATTGCTATAGCTAATCTATATAATGCAAAAGAAATTTATTTAGGAGAAAGAAACGAAGATAGGCTTAAATTGTTAGAAAAATTAGGATTTCATAGAGATTATAGAGCTATTAGAATGTATTTAGAAGATAGAGAAAAGAAAGTAGAATGTTTAGATTTGATACCATTAACTCAAGAAAATAAGCATGAATATCAAAGAGTATATAATGATTCCTTTAGTGATATGCCTCATGGTTCCTATGTAGATATTGATGGAGTTCAGGAGTGCCTAAAAAAGGCCAATGAAGAAAATTATTATTTTTTTGTGTCCTATAATAGCATCAATATAGGATTTATGGATTGTACTATAAAAAATGGAGAAGGGTCTTTTGACATAGGATTATGCAAAGCCTATAGAGGCAAAGGATTCGGAAGGATGCTTTTAGAAACAGCTATTGAGTTTTTGAATAAAAAAGAGGTAAATAAGCTAGGGCTTTTGGTAATAGAAAGGAACTCAGTAGCCTATAACATGTACAAGAAAAGAGGCTTTAAAGTAGATTCAATATTTAGTAACTGGATTAAATTAAAGTAAAGTATTATAATCTTAAGGTATATAATATAGGGTTTTTATAGAAAACTTAAAACCCTATATATTTTAAGATTGAAGAGGAGTAACTTATTATGATGAATGTAAATGCTGAAAAATGTATAGGTTGTGGCTTATGCGTTAAAGATTGTTTTGCAAGGGATATTGAGCTTGTAGAGGGTAAAGCAAAAATAAAAAATATAGCATGTTTTAAATGTGGACATTGTATTGCTGTTTGCCCAAAGGAAGCAGTATCAACAGATGAATATAATATGGAAGAGGTTAAGAACTATAATAAAGAAGAGTTTACAATAGAGCCTGAAACACTAATGAACTTTATTAAATTTAGAAGAACTGTAAGACAATTTAAGGATAAAGCAGTAGAAGAAGACAAGCTTTCAAAAATTATTGAAGCTGGAAGATTTACTCAGACAGGAAGCAACACTCAAGGAGTATCTTATATTGTTGTAAGAGAAAAAATACAGGAATTAAAAGAATTAACTTTAGAAAGTTTAAAAAACGTTGGAGAAGCAATGCTTTCAAATTTAACTCCTGAAACTATGGTGTACAAGAGATACGCTGAGATGTGGGTAGATATGTATAAAGAATTTAAAGATAACCCTAATGGGAAAGAAAAATTATTCTTTAATGCACCAGCAGTAATAGTTGTAGTGGCTGATTCACCTGTAAATGGTGCGCTTGCTTCATCAAATATGGAATTAATGACAAATGCTTTAGGCCTTGGAACATTTTTTAGTGGTTTCTTTGTAAGGGCATCACAAGCAAATAGAAAAATAGTAGATTTTCTTGAAGTGCCAGAAGGCAAACAAATAGTAACCTGCATGGTAATAGGCTATCCAGATATCAAGTATTCGAGAACTGTACCTAGGAAAGAAGCAAATATATTGTGGAAATAAAATTAAGGGCTGTTGTAAAATTCAACAGCCCTTTTTGTTATGTTTATTCAATCCATTCAGTTATTTTATCAATTGATTGTCTTGTCTTTTCCCTTGGATTATTTTTTCTATAACCAAAGGCAGCCATAACAGAAACACCAAATTTTGTTTTATCTAGTATTCCTTCTTTTTCAAGTAAATCTTCAACCTTATTAATATCATAACCTTCAATCGGGCAAGAATCTATACCTATCAAAGCGGCTGAAGTTAAAATATTCCCAAGTAAAATATAGGTTTGCTTTGAAGCCCAATCAAAAATGCTTCTATCATTCTCAAGAAGCTTAAAATCATTTTTTTGGAAATTTTCAAAGGTAGCTGTTTTCCCAGCTAGTACTTCATCAGGAAGTTTTTGAACATTTTCCATGAAATCATGTATATATTGAGAGTTATATATCATTTCACTCTCTTTTCTTGCAAGAATTATAACAAAGTGACTTGCGGTAGGGAGTTGCCTTTGAGCACCCCAAGTAATAGATTTAAGTGTATCTCTTAAATCTTTATTTTGAACGATTAAAAGCTTCCATGGTTCAAATCCAAAAGAGCTAGGAGATAACCTTGCAGTTTCAAGGATAAAGTTAAAGTCTTCATCTGATATTTTTTTATTTTCATCAAACTCTTTGCATGCATGCCTAAAGTTATATACTTCTAATATTTTTGATTTTTCAATTGACATATATGTTGTCACCCCTTAAATTTAATATTATAGTTAATGTTTAAATAAATTATAATATTAAAATTAAATATCTTGAAGAATGCACATTTCTTATATATAATATACAAAAAGGTACTTAAGTATACTTTTTATACTGAGGTGATAATTTGAATAGCAATATTGAATATAAGGAAAATAATAATTGTATAGAAATACAATGCCCTGTAGAGACAAGCCTTAATATCATTGGTGGGAAGTGGAAAGGGATAATAATTTACAGGTTACTTAATGGTAAAAGAAGATTTAATGAATTAAGACGAGAAATGCCAAGGATAACTCATAGAATGTTAACTCTTCAGTTAAGAGAGCTTGAACATGATAATATAGTTAAGAGAACTGTTTATGCTGAAGTTCCACCAAAGGTTGAATATGAATTAACTGAATTTGGTATGTCAATAAAACCAATAATAGTTGCACTTTTTGATTGGGGAAAAATAGTTCAACAAAATGAAAGTAAGTAATAATAGATTAAAAAGTCTAAAGAGAAATTAGGAGATATAAAATGGCGAATGATAAGATTGAAAGATTATTATTAGATGAAGCTAATAGATGTATAATGTGTAAAAATCCAAAGTGTAAAGAGAATTGTCCAATAAGTACACCAATTCCTCAAATTATATCACTTTATAGAGAAGGAAAACTAAAGGAAGCAGGAGAAATATTGTTTAATAATAACCCTCTTTCAGTTGTATGTTCCTTAGTTTGTATTCATGAAGATCAATGTAAAGGAAATTGTATAAGAGGAATTAAAGGGGAGCCAATTAGATTTCACGACATAGAAGACGAAATTTCAACTAAGTATCTTGAGGAGATTAAATTTGAAAATATTCCAAAGGATAAAGATAGAATTGCTATAGTTGGTGGTGGTCCAGCAGGAATAACCATAGCCTTTATATTAGCACAAAAAGGCTATAATATCACAATTTTTGATGCTCATGATAAAATTGGAGGAGTATTAAGATATGGTATTCCAGAATATAGATTGCCAAAAAGAATAATTGATTTATATGAGGAAAAGCTTATAGAGCTTGGTGTGAGAATAAGACCAAATACAACAATTGGACCAGTAATAAATGTTGATAGACTACATGAAGATGGCTATAAAGCTGTATTTATCGGAACAGGAGTATGGAATCCTAAAACTTTAAATATTAAAGGAGAAACCTTAGGTAACGTACATTACGCTATTGATTATTTAAAATCTAGTAGTGTGTATAGATTAGGAGACAGAGTTGCAGTAATAGGAGCAGGAAATGTTGCTATGGACGCAGCAAGAAGTGCAAAAAGAAATGGAGCTAAAAATGTAACTATACTTTATAGAAAAGGCTTTGATGATATGCCAGCTACAAATCAAGAGATAAATGAAGCCAAGGAAGATGGAATAGAGTTTAATCTATTTAAAGCTCCAATTGAAATAACAGAGCATGGTGTTAAGTTAGCACCTACTGAAAATGTAATTGATGAAGAAACAGGAAAAGTAAAAACTAAGATTATTGAAGGAAAAGAAGAATTCTTTGAATGTGACTCAACAATTATAGCAGTAAGCCAAAGTCCAAGAACTAATATAGTGTCTACTACAAAACAATTAGATACCAATAGACATGGGCTTCTTATTACAGATGATAGGGGAAATACAACTAAGAAAGGAACTTTTGCTTCAGGGGATGTAGTTACGGGAGCTAAAACTGTAGTGGAAGCTGTTGTACAGGCTAAAATAGTAGCAGAAACAATTGAAGAGTATTGTAAAAATAATTAATACATAAAGTAAAAGGATGTTTCAACTTTAATTTGAAACATCTTTTTTATTTAAATAAAAGTTTTATGAAATAACTAAGTATATTAAATAAAATACCTACTACAGCATATCCGCCTAGGATGCCAGTTATTAGTCTTCTAGTATTTGTTGAGTTTAATAGTCCTAAAAATTGAATTAGCCAATCTAAAAACATTATTGCTAAAAAAACTATGCTAATACTAATAGGAATACTACGAATTTTAATAAGTGTTAATATTGATATAATATATCCTAAAACCATTCCTGTGCATCTAGCACATAAAGGAAATTGATAATTCCCTAGAAAAAAGCTTCTATCAGATCTTTGATGGCAAGTTGGAGCAAAGAATTTCATTAATGCTATCCAAACTTTATCTTTTGTAATCATTTATTAAATCTCTTTCCGCAATTATTACAAATACAGGTAGTGGTTGTTTTAGTTCCTTCAGCAGCACAAAGTCCACATAATAGTCCTATAGGACCTAAGCAAATATATCCTAAACAACCGCTTGGTGCATCATAATTATTAGTTTCTTTTTCAATTACTATTTTTACATTTCTGCTACCACAGAAGGGACAAGAGGTCGAGAGGGGATCATTTGAAAATTCATCACTCATAAAAATCTCCTTTATTTATAAAATCTGTATATAATTAATTATATCATAGGATTTTATTAATATATTTATTATCAAAAGATTTTAGGTATATAATGGTTATAGAAAATGCAAAAGAAAGTAGGTCAATTAATTATGAATGTAAGGGACAAAATAAAACAACTGAGAGAATTAATGATAAAGAACAATGTACAAGCATACATAGTTCCAAGTTATGATGCTCACCAAAGTGAATATGTAGCTGAGTATTTTAAGTGTAGACAGTGGGTATCTGGATTTACTGGTTCTGCAGGTACAATAGTGGTTACATTAGAGGACGCTGGTCTATGGACAGATGGAAGGTATTATATTCAGGCTGAAAATGAATTAAAAGACACAGGTATAAGATTGTTTAGGATGGTAGATCCTGGTGTACCTTCATACACAGAATGGCTCAAGGAGACATTAAAAGAAAATGATATGATAGGCTTGGATGGTAGAGTCTTTTCAATAAATATGGTTAAAGCTATGGAAAAAGAATTAAATGATAAGAAAATATCCCTAAAAATTGATTTAGACTTAATAGATGAATTATGGATAGATAGACCGGAAATCCCAAAGGAAAAGATATTTATCCATGAAGTAAAATATGCAGGTAAATCCAGAAGTGAAAAATTAACAGAAGTAAGAAATGTGATGAAAACTAAGGGTTCAAATTATCACCTATTAAGTTCATTAGATGATATAGCATGGCTTTTAAATATCAGAGGAAATGACGTACCCAATAATCCAGTTGTTCTTTCAAACATTTTAATGTCAAAGGAAGAATGCTATTTATTTATAAATTTACAAAAGCTACCTAATGAAGTTAAGTTAGAACTTGAATCTGAAGGAATAGAGCTACGTGATTACTACGAAATAGAAAGCGCTTTAAAGAAATTAAAATCAGAAGATAGCATAATTTTCGATGGAGATAAAGTAAATGCAAGCTTATATTATTCTATAAACAAGCAAGCTAAGAAAATTGAGGATATCAATATTACTACTAATCTTAAATCTATCAAAAATGAAACGGAAATAGAGAACCTAAGACAATGTGAAATAAATGATGGAGTTGCCATGGTAAGGTTTATAAAATGGCTAAAAGAAAATGTAGGTAAAGAACTAATTACAGAGATGAGTGCAGATAAAAAGTTACAAGAATTTAGAAGTGAGCAAGAATTGTTTGTAGGTCCTAGCTTTGACACTATAGCTGGATACAAGGATCATGCAGCAATGATGCATTATAAAGCAATTGATGAAATGCAATATATCTTGAAAAATAAAGGACTCTTTTTAGTAGATTCTGGTGGACAATATTTTAATGGTACTACTGATACCACTAGAACTATAGTATTGGGTGAACTTACTGAAGAGGAAAAAAGAGATTTTACCCTAGTTTTAAAGGGTCATATTGGACTAAGCTCTGCAAAGTTTCTATATGGAGCTACTGGATCTAACTTAGATATTTTAGCAAGACAACCTATCTGGGAACAGGGGTTAGATTATAAGTGTGGAACAGGACATGGAGTTGGCTTCTTTCTAAATGTTCATGAGGGACCGCATAGAATAAGCCAAGTACCTAATGAAATTAAGTTAGAAAAGGGTATGATAATCACAAATGAACCAGGAATATATAAAGAAGGAAAGCATGGTATTAGAACAGAGAATATGATGGTTGTATGTGAAGACACTAAAACTGAATTTGGCCAATTTATGAAGTTTGAAGCAATTACATACTGTCCTATAGATTTAGATGGGATAGATAAAGATATGCTTACAGAGAATGAAGTTAAATGGATAAATAATTATCATAAGGATGTTTATTTAAAGCTATCTCCTAAATTAACTATAGAAGAAAGAGAATGGTTAAAAGAACAAACTAGAAATATATAATCTATAATATTAAACTATATTCCGATAAATTTACCCATGATTTTTGATTATGATTATTAAAATCATAGAAGTTATTATTAAATCATATATTTATATGAATTAATTAGAATAAAGGTAAATATGAAGATAAATGAAGTGAATAATAATTTTCAAAATCAGGGAAATAAAAATATCTATGTAATTAATGCTGGTGGAACACCAAGCATACAAGAAGGAATTTATGCCAAAATGCCTCCACCTATGATTGAAGGGCGATTATATCTAGCAACTGATCAAGGAATTATTTATAGAGATACAGGAAAGCAATGGGTATTTTTGCAGCTTGGTCCTCAAGGTCCTAGAGGATTTCCAGGGCCTACAGGGTCTCCTGGTATATCATATATAACAGGAATAGGTGCACCAACCTGTGACATTGGACAGATAGGAGATATTTATATTAATACATGTACCGGACAAATGTACTTAAAGCTAGATGCTAGTAATAGGCCTAGTTGTACATGGATAGAATATGTTAATAATCCCGTGTATGACACACTTACACCTGCATATTATCAAACTGTAAGGTATGATCAATTTGAGTTTGCACCCTATGGTCCTGCAGCTTTTTATAAAATGTGGTATGATTATGATTCAAATGGAGGCATTGCAATGGCTACTTCTCCAGATGGGATAAATTGGACTACTTATCCTCAAAATTTAACTGGTCTTTCAGTCAAGGCACGCCATTCAAGAGTTTTATTTAGTCGAGATGGTTTTGGAAATAATACGCCTTATAGGATTTGGTATTGGGATACACTAGATCCATATATTATTGGCAATGAACCACAGATGATTCGAACAGCAGTGTCTGTGGATGGAATTAATTGGACACAAGATCAAACAATTACTCAAGATCAATCAGATAAACTCATACCATTTTCTATTTATACAGGTAGTTATGGTCCAGCTGATGTACTATACTATCCTGAAAATAGTTCCTTAGTTCTAGATAAAACTAATCCTTTTAATAACCGCTATGTTATGTACTATGATGTAACAAATGGTTCAATTGAAGAAATTGCATTAGCTGTTTCTACTGATGGGTTATATTGGGCTAGGATTGGTAATCAGCCAGTACTTCCACGTGGATGCCACGGGCAATGGGATGAAAATTATGCATGCGAAGGGGCAGTTGTAATACGTACGGAACCTAACTGCTTTAAGATGTGGTATAGTGGAGGAGTAGATTCTTCACATGAAGGAATTGGTTGTGCAAGTTCAAATGATGGAATACATTGGACTAAATATGCCGATAATCCAATTTTCAGCATATTTAATAACGTTGCTTGGAGAACTGCAAGAACTTATAATCCATGGGTTATATATGACCCACTACAATTTAGTGGTCATGGAGATGCTGAAAGTTATAAATTTTGGTTAACTGGAGGTAATATATTAGCTCATCCAGACATTGGGTATGCTGCTATGAATAGCTGTTATTGGCTACCATTAAAATAGTGATAGATACTGTGTTTTTAAAAAGACTTTTTTGAATTTTTGAATAAGAGGCTTAATGAGCCTCTTTATTTTATATAAGCTTTTGTATATATGTTATAAATCTACATAACCTAATTTAAATAAGTAAAATAGGGAGTGAATATATGAAAAAATATATTTCTATATTGATGTCATGTATACTTGTAGCTTTTTTAGTTGCATGTAGCTTAACTAAAAATGAAGAGGTTAGTTCATATTCAGATGATATTAAAACGAAGCTTGATAAAATGTCACTAGAAGAAAAAATAGATCAAATGATTATGCTTTCGATTGACGAAGTTGTTAAAGATGGAAATAAAATTAAGTTTACAGAGATGAATGAAGCAACCAAAAATTTTTTGAGTAAACATCAGTTAGCTGGACTTATATTATTTAAGTTTAATATGATAGATAAGCCACAGACTAAAAAATTAACTAAAGATATACAAAACTTAAGTAAAGAAAATAAATTTTTTATAGCAACAGATCAAGAGGGTGGAAGAATAGATAAAATACCAACTGAAAACAAAACAAAATCAGCAAGAGAAATTGGAAATACTAAAGACCCAAACAATGCATATAAAGCCGCAAGTATCATTGGTAGTGATTTAAAAACTTTAGGATTGAATTTAGATTTTGCACCAGTAATGGATGTTGACACTAACCCTAATAATCCAGTGATAGGAGACAGAGCTTTTAGTAATGATCCCAAGATTGTGGGAGAATTTGGTGTTAAATTCATTGAGGGGTTACATTCTCAGGGAATATTAGCAACTGCAAAACATTTTCCTGGGCATGGAGATACTACAGGGGATTCTCATAAGGAACTAGTGAAGGTAAATCAACCATTACAGAGAATTGAAAATGTTGAACTTTATCCATTCAGAAAGGCAGTGGAAAATAATGTTGATATGATTATGGTGGGACATATAGTTGTACCAGCACTAGATGATGATAAAACGCCTGCAAGCTTATCTAAAAAGATGATGACTTCATTGTTAAAGGAAAAGATGGGTTTTAAAGGAGTAGTTATTACAGATGCATTTGATATGAAGGCAATAACACAAAACTATGATATTAAATCAGCTGTAATGAAATCTATAAATGCAGGTGCAGATATTATTTTAATGCCAGTAGCATTGATCCCAGGTGAAAACGATACGGAATATGAAGAAATAGTTAGGTTTATTAAAGAGAAGGTTCAAGCTGGGGAAATTCAAGAAAGTAGAATAAATGATGCAGTTGCAAGAATTTTAATTGCAAAAAAAAGTTTATAGATAGCAGATAAAATGAGGTAGAGAATGATGGATATATATACAATAGGTCATTCAAATTATTCTGTTGAGAGACTAATTGATATGTTAAATTATTATAAGATAAATTGCGTAGTTGATATAAGGGGCACCCCTTACTCAAAATATAATGTTCAATTTAATAAAGAAACTATTAGAAATACTTTATTAAATAAAGGATTTATGTATATATATATGGGAAAAGAATTTGCAGCTCAACGGGAAAATAGAGAGTTATATACGAAGGAAGGATATGCAGATTTTGAGAAGGTAGTAGAAGATAAAGATTTTTTAGATGGAATTGAAAGGTTAAGACTTGGCTGTATAAAGGGATATAGAATAGTGCTTATGGGAGCTATGCAAGACCCAATTAATTGCCATAGAGCAATTTTGCTTGGAAGAGCGTTAATTAATAACGGCTTTAACCTTAAGCACATATTACATGACTATTCTCTAGCAACACAAGAAGAACTAGAGGAAAAGATGTTAGAAAAGTATTTTAGCACAAGAAATCAAGTTACAATCGAAACTTTATTAGGAACAGAACCTAAGAGGGAAGAGCTTATAAAAAGATGTTATAGAGAAAGTAATAAAGAAATAGGCGCTAGAGTTGAAAAAAATCACCCTAAAATTTTTTAGGGTGATTTCTATTAAAAAGTGTAAGATTACTAATTTGACGCTATAGAGTAACTAAGAATATTTTTTACTTTAGGCACAAGATATTTAGTACCTCCTATGGATTTTGTATCCTCCATCATCATGGCAACTACAAGTTTAGGATTGTCCATATTCATTCCTACAAACCAAGAATTTTCGGTACCATTTGTATCATCTTGAGACTTTTTAATTTCCGCAGTTCCTGTCTTTCCACCTATATTTACTCCGTCAATTTTCGCTAGGTTAGCTGTAGCAGTAGGGCTATTTACTACTGAGATTAAATCTTCTTTTAGAATATTTATATTTTCTTTTTTTATAACATTTTCTTTCCAAACCTTTTGAGGAGTTTTATCACTTAATTCTAGAATTGGAGTCATAATGTTGCCATCATTTGCTAAGGAACTATAAATAAGTGAAGCTTGAAGTGGAGAGATTAAAAGTTCTCCTTGCCCATAACCAGTATCAGCTAAAAGTTCTTCACTTTTTATTGTATTATCATTTGAAATTTGGTTTTTTGAAATAGGGTATGAAAAAGGAATTTCTTCACCTATTCCAAAGGCCTTAGCACCTTCAATAAATTTGTCAGCTTTTATTTTTAAGGCCTGCTGTGCAAAATATATATTATTAGAACTTATAAGAGCATCTTTAAGGTTAATTGGCTTATCAGAACCAACAGTAGTGGTTATCTTCTTACCACCCCAGGAGCTGTCTTTTTGCCATTCAGTACCTTTTATATCTAAAGTCTCATCAGGATTTATAACTCCATCATCTAATCCTATTGCAGCAGTAACTAATTTAAAAATAGAGCCAGGTGCATAAGTATTATTAAATCTATTATTTGACATATCACTCCAGGATGTATCAAATTGCTTTTTTATTGTTTCAGTTTTATAAGTTGTAAATATATTTGGATCATAGGAAGGTGAACTTACTAATGAGAGAACTTCCCCAGTTTTAGGATTTATAGATGAACATGCACCTTTTTGACCACTAAGTTCACTATAAACTTTTTGTTGTAAAGCTAAGTCTATGGAGAGTTTTATATTTTCCCCAGGGGTTGCGTCCTTTTTTGTGATTATGACTTCAGAATCTTTATTATCAACTTTTCTAGTAATATATAGCTTAAGTCCATCTTGCCCTTTAAGTCTTGACTCAAAAACTTGCTCTAAGCCTGATTTGCCTATGACACTAGAATTACCATATCCTTTTCCTTTATTTTTATCTAATTCTTCAGCAGTAATAGGAGCAACATATCCAATTAAAGAGCCGATTGCTTCACCGCCAGTGTATACTCTTGAGGGAACCTCCATATATTTAACCCCAGGAATTTCAATAGCCTTTTGTAGCTTATCTTTATCATTCAGAGATACGTTTACTAATGGAATAAATTCATCTAATTTATTATCAGCATCTTTAATTTTGCCTGCAATAAAATCAGGAGTTAAATCTAATATTGAAGCTAAGGCTTGTACACTGGAATCCTTAGTTGGAATAAATTTTCTAGGATGTATTCCTAATGCAGCTACATTACCATTATAAGCAAGTTTTACATTATTTCTATCAGTTAATTCACCTCTGTTAGCAGGAATCCTTTGAATTTTAATTTTTTCGCCTTTCTCCATCTGAGGGAATAGTAACTTTTCACTCCATTTAATTTTCCACGGATTTTCTTTATCCTTAGTTTTTATTAGGTTAAGAGTATAATCTGAAATATCAATTTTACCAAACCCACTATTCATTGTTAGAGAAAAAGGAATGTCAAGCTCAGATGATTTACTCTTATCAGACTCAGATAAATTTTTAGCACTTAATTTTATATCTGAAGCATCTAAACTACCATAAATGCTGGTATATTTGTCTATAAAATCTTTTTCATTTATATATTCTTTTGAAGAATCATCTAACATGGCATATAATGCTTTATAATCTTTGCTATTTAGATTATCATTAAATTTATTAAATGCATCAGTAGGTGTTTCTGTTTTTGAGCAACCCAAAATAAAAATTGGTATTATTGCTAAGAAACAATAAATGAAACATTTTTTTAATACTTTCATAACGCTACCTCCATAATATTCAATATAATAATATTAACACAAATAGAAAAAAAAGTTAATAAACAAAAAAGTAGCCTTAATATATGAATATTTTAAAGAAATTTGTAAATGAATATAGAAAGATAACGAAAAGCATATTATAATATTATAAATATGTTAAAAATATAATAAAAAGATATAGTTAGAAGGAGTACATAATGAGAGCAGTTTATAAGAACCCAAAAGAATTAGCCACAGTTATAAAGGATTCTGTAGATGCATATTTGGAGGATTTAGTGACTTATGATCAATTAGAACAAAAGTTAACCAAAGTCATTAATGCAAATGAAGAAAGAATATATAAAAATGGAATAATGGCATTGCAAATTTCAAATGTTCTAGGTGAATCAAGAGTAGAAATAGTGAATAAAGTGTATAATAAATAATAGTAAAATGATGACGCTATATATTAGTTAAAGATGCTAATATATAGCGTTTTATATTTTGTTAAAGAAATAGATTTATACAAATGCAATCGCTTGCGTAAATTTTACTTATTAAGAATGAAAACACAAAGAAAGAATATAATAAAAACATATCAATATAATAATTATATGAGGATTTTAATTAGCATGCATAGAAAAATTCTAAAAATAACCATAATCTTAATTGACAAACATTGGCAAGGGATATATAATTAAATTAAAGTTGTGCAAGCGTTTGCATCAACTTAATAATTAGTAAATGGGGGATATCATGAAAAAAATAAAAAAGCTTTTAGCTATGGCGTGTACTCTTACTGTTTCTATGGGAATACTTGTTGGTTGCGGTAGTTCTCAAACTACTAATGATAAAAAGGTCACTTTGGACATATTTCAATTTAAAGTTGAAGCAAAAGATGCTCTTGAAAAAGCAGCCAAAACTTATATGGATGAAAATAAAAACGTTACCATTAACATTCAAACTGTTGGTGGTGGACAAGATTATGGTGCAGCATTAAGATCAAAATTCGCATCTGGTGAAGAGCCAGCTATTTATAATATTGGTGGTCCTCAGGATGCTCTTGATTGGAAGGACAAGCTAGAGGATTTATCTAAAGAACCTTGGATTTCACAAGCGTATGATGGAACTTTAGGCGCTGTCACAATGGATGGTAAAATATTAGGAATGCCTTTTGATCTAGAAGGTTATGGATTTATATATAACAAAAATGTATTTAAGAAGGCTGGAATAGACCCTTCTTCAATAAAAACTTATGGGGATTTAAATAAGGCAGTTCAAACATTAGATTCTAAGAAAGGAGACTTAGGCTTAGAATCTGTATTTGCACTTCCAGGAAAAGAAACATGGGTAACAGGGTTACATTTATCTAATGTTGCATTCTCAAATGAATTTAAGGATGGAGTAGCAGCATTTAATTCTAAGACTTTAGATTTTAAATACAATGATGGAATGAAGAAATTATTAGATTTACAGATTAAATATGCATATAAACCAGATGGAACTGATAAATCTATTAATAGTGTAGATTATTCAACACAAGTTGAGCAAAAATTCTCCTTAGGAAAAGTTGCTATTATTCAACAAGGAAATTGGGTTTATGGAAGCATTGAAGGTGTTGATAAAGATTTAGCACAAAATGTAGGAATACTACCTATGCCTATAGATGGTGTTAAGGAAGGTTCTATTCCAGTAGGAGTACCAATGTATTGGTCCATAAATAGTAGTAAAGATGATGCAACTAAAAAAGCAGCTAAAGATTTTTTAAATTGGCTATATACTTCTGATAAGGGTAAAGACATGATAGTACATGATTTTAAATTTATACCTGCATTTAAGGGATATGATTCAGATAACTTACAACCAGCTGATCCATTAGCAAAGGATATAACAAGCTATTCAAAAGATGGAAAGACTATGCCTTGGGTATTTATGGGATACCCTACAGGATGGGGACAAAATAAATTAGGAGCTGACATTCAAAAATATATTTCAGGAGAAATCAACTGGGATACATTGGTAAACAATGCTAAAACTGAATGGCAAAATGCTAGGAAATAGAATAATACATTAAAAATTAATAATCCTGGACTTCCTTTAAGGATATCCAGGATTATTTAAATAAATAGTTCTAAATAGGGGTGATGAGATGAGAAAACGGAATTTTTCATTTTGGGGTTTTGTAGGACCAATTCTTTTGGCGTATATATTAGTTCAATTAATTCCGTTAGTTATCGGAATATATTATTCCTTTACAGATTGGAATGGTATAAATTCAGATGTAAAGCTAATTGGGATACAAAATTATGTAAATGTATTTAAAGATCCAACATTTAAGCAATCATTTTGGTTTACTTTTAAATTTACTGTTTTATCTATAATAGTATTGAATGCGCTTGGATTTGGACTTGCATTGTTAGTGACAAGAGAATCTAAAATATGTAACATACTTAGAACTGTATTTTTTATGCCAAATTTAATTGGTGGATTAATCTTAGGATTTATCTGGCAATTTATTTTTACCCAAGTCTTTTCTGGTATTGGAAAAGCTTTTGGGCAGCAATGGCTCCTAGGATGGTTATCTGATGGAAAGACAGGTTTATATGGCCTAGTTATTTTAATGGCATGGCAAATGGCCGGATACTTAATGGTTATTTATGTAGCATCACTTCAAAATATACCTACTGAATTGTTAGAAGCGGCTGAGATTGATGGAGCTAACTTATTTCAAAAAGTAAAGAATATAATTTTCCCATTAGTAAGACCAGCTTTTACAGTAAGTGTTTTTCTAACATTAGCCAATTCCTTTAAGCTATATGATCAAAACCTATCTTTAACAGCTGGTGGCCCTGCAAAAGCCACTGAAATGTTGGCAATGAACATATTTAATACTGCTTTTCAATTTAATTTAATGGGAGTTGCCCAGGCAAAAGCGGTAATATTCTTTGTAATAGTTGGAGGAGTATCCTTAATTCAACTATACTTTTCGAAGAAAAGCGAGGTGGAGATGTAATGAAAACAAAGAAAAAACTACGTATTTCCTATATACTTATAACAATATTTAGTTGCTTAATAGGAGTATTATTTTTATCACCTTTTTATATTATAATTATCAATGCTTTTAAATCCAAAAAGCAATTGTTTGAGAATACATTATCCATACCACATTCAGTAACGTTTGATAATTTTAAAGAAGCATTCCAAAGATTAGATTTTATTTCATCTTTAGCTCACTCATTGTTTATAACAATTGTAAGTGTTGTTTTAATTGTAGTATTTTCATCTATGGCTGCATGGATGCTTGAGAGGACAAAAAGTAAGTTAAGCGGATTTATTTTTACATTATTTATTGCATCTATGATAATTCCTTTCCAAGCTGTTATGCTTCCATTAATAAGGGTTATGGGAAAGATACACTTTCTTAATGTTGCTGGAATTATATTTATGTATGTTGGCTTTGGCTCATCATTATCAATATTCTTGTATCATGGATTCTTAAAAAGTATTCCTAAAGAATTAGATGAGGCTGCTACAATTGATGGCTGTAATAAATTCAAGACTTTTTGGTATATAATTTTTCCATTATTAAAACCTATGACAATAACTGTTGCAATTTTAAATACTGTATGGATATGGAATGATTACTTACTTCCTTCACTAGTTATTAATAAGCCAAACACTCTTACAATACCACTTAAAACATTCTTTTTCTTTGGAGAATATACAAAACAGTGGAATTTAGCTTTAGCTGGGCTTATTTTAGTCATTATACCAGTAATAATTTTCTATTTCCTAGCTCAAAAACATATAATAAAATCTATAACAGCAGGAAGTATAAAGTAAAAAGAACAGTTATTACTGTTCTTTTTACTTTGCAATACATTTTGTTTAATTAATTTCATAAATGAGTCTGGGGTAACAATTCGAACGTTAGGTAACTTATTAAGTCTTTCAACTACGTTGCTTATATTGCTCATATCTTTACTCCAAGCATGAACATATACAAATGTATAGGCACTTTCATTATTTATATCTATTTCACCATTTTTTACGGAGTTTTCAATGGAGTTAATTAACTCCGTTTCATCTTCAAGGCCACTCCAAAGTAAGTTTCTACAGGAGACAATAGGCTTTTCATGTGACCATAAAATCTTGCCCTTATAATCGTCATGCTTAGAATAATTTAAATAAAAAATCCCTTCAATATTAGGTTTCATAGTGAATTTATCCCATAAACTTGTTTTGTTGAAAGCCCAATCATCGATAACAGCTATATACTTTTCATCAACTTTTCCCATATAGGAATTTAAATCCTCTAAATATTTATCTAGTGCATTAGAAGGAAATTTGCTTGGATAAATATATGAATTTCCAGAAGGAGAGACGATGAAATTGTCTAAACTTGTTGCGGAACTATAATATTTATTAAGAACTGTAGGGGCTAGGTAATATAAAGAAGGAGTCATGCTCCAGCCCATACTAAAATTTCCTCTAAACTTTGATCCATACCACTTTGGTGAAGTATAGTTACTCCCTAGATTCCATTGCTGATTATCTCCATCTGACATTATAAAAGTCACATAATGAACATTTGCTTCTGTAGGAACTGCTTGGTTTTCCTGATTTAATGGATTAGATGGAAATGAGCTAAGTACAGATAAATTATAGGACCAATCTGCGGCTATCATTCCAACACCATACTTTGAAGCAATATTTACATTTTTATATTCATCTGGCCCCCATCCAAGGCAAATAGAATTAGAATACATGGAACCAAAAACTTTTTCTCTGAGTTTAAAATCATTAACATCATCTTCGTAGAAAACTAAAGATTTTGTCATAATTGCATAATCTCTTAGAGCACTAGAATGTGCAGGGGATAATTCTATAACCAAGGAGTGGTTTTTTAACTTATTCCATAAGTTATCATATGCCCAAAACTTATCAGTATTTCTACAATCACCAGCAACTGTTGTTATTCCCAAGTCTTTAATTTTATCCTCTATAGATTCATCTATAGCTAGAGAGGATTTTAAAGCGGCTAAAGTGCAAGCGTTATTAATCGAAGGGTCAGAAGGAGTTGCTTTAGAATATAAAACATATCCTTTAATATAATCCTTAAAAACATCTATCATACTCCATGGATTAGCTACCATTTCGTAATTTACATTGTAATTATCTTTCAAGTCATCTAGCCATATTTTATAATCTGGTTGGTTAGAGTTAATTGTATATATTTGTTTTGAAGAACGAGTAGAAATTAATCCCTGCAAAGTTGAAATCATAACTTGCTCAACTTCTGTCATATCATTCTGAGATAATACATAAAGATATTTCGGTTTTTTAGGATTTTTCAAATAATACTTTGGATTATTTGAATAAGCTAGAACTGAGCTTGAATTCATTAAAATTAAGATAACTAATATTATTAACGTTCTTTTACTTTTCATAACATCAATACCCTTTTTCCTTTGCCCAATCTGAAAATTTTACTTTATATTTATCACCATTTTCTGAGCAATACTCATAAAAGGTAGTTAGAAAATTTATGCGTCTTTCTGTATAGAAACTTTGAATACTTTCTGTTGAAATTCCAGAGAGAATTATTTGCCTTTTTATGATATCTTCAAGTTTAACATCTTTATGGTTTTTCATGGAGTCGAACATTATCATGAATGTTGTAGTTCTACCAATGCCTTCTTTGCAATGGAAATGAATCCACTTATCCTTAGAAAGTGAATTTATTTCTTTAACAAAATAATCTACTGTCTCATTTGTAGGAATACTACCATCGGTAACTGGAATTCTCTTATACTTCATACCAAGACTGTTAACTAACTTTTCTTCGTTATATATCTTGTTGGGGGTTAATGTGGTTTGAGGTTTATTATAGAATGTTACAAATTCATTTTTTGGAATACTTCTTAAGTCTTTCTTCTCTTTAGCAATAACTTCTTTCCTTGTTAATCCATGATTTGCATTATTATATTTGTTTTTAAAGCTGATAGCATTTCCATCAATAAAGACGTGAGATTCTTCCCTTAGATCGATAACTACTATTTTCTTTTTAGTATCTAAGGCTTCTTTTAGTGCCTTTAATGAGTATTCTGTAAATTGTGAGCTTCCAGAAATATTTAAAGCATCTAATCCATTTAAATTAAGAATTTTACTATCCTTGATATCAATTCTATCTGTGGTTTTACGAAAGTGTTTAGGAAGATTTGAAGAATTAAGAGCATCTAAGACAAGATGAACTTCATCATCTTGAGCTTGAACATCGGTATTTGCACTAGCTAAAGCATTAATAGGGCTAGCTATTACAAGAATTAAAATCATCAATATTAAAGTGCTGGATTTAAATATTTTTCTCATCATTTGTATACCTCGTTATATAAATATTTAGTTTATCACAATAAGTTTTTATAATTTTAATATATTTTATACGAATTTATAAAAAATATTTCAGATACCATAAACTGACAAAATACTCCAAATAGTATAATGTTTTATTGAAGGAGGTGGGGTATTATGTCAAATCTGGAAGAAGTTCTAGTAGCAATAGAAGATTTAAGAAGTCGAATGAATAATCTTCTTGACGAAAAAGAAGAGATCTTTGATCCAGAGTTGGTTGAAGTAAGTCAGCTGCTAGATAGCAAACTAAATGATTATGAGGCTATCATACGACAAACTGACGACGATTAAAAAGAAGTGAAAATGGGGGAGGTGGTATTTGTACCATCTCCTTCACAAAAAACTTTATTATAGGGTTTTAAGTTCAACTATTAACTTATTCATGCCTGAAAATGTCCAGAAGCCGACATTTTCAAACAAGTATAAGTTAAGTTTCCTATAAAAAACCCTATACTTGCCTATTTTAATGAAACATATTATCATAGACTTAGAATTAAAGTTAGGAGTGAAGTTATGATTAGAGCAGTATTATTCGATTTAGACGGTACACTTATTGATACAAATAAACTTATTATGGATTCCTTTAAAAAAGCATTTAAAGAAATATTAGATATTGAACCTCCTGAGGAGGAAATAGCAATGTTATTTGGAAGACCATTAGTTCAGACCTTAGGACAATATTCAGAGGAAAGAGTTGATGATTTAGTTAAAACTTATAGAGATTATAACGAAAGTAATCATGATAATATGTGTAATGCTTTTGAAGGCGTGAAGGAGATGTTACTTCAGCTGAAGGATATGGGTATAAAAACTGGAATAGTAACATCTAAAAGGGCTTCTCTTGCAAAAAGAGGTATGGAGATATCAGGAATTTTAAATTTAATGGATGTAATAATAACACCTGAATCAACTGAAAAACATAAGCCAGATGCAGAGCCTGCTTTAAAGGCTTGTGAAATTTTAAATATTAAGCCAAGTGAGGCTATCATGGTAGGAGATGCTACATACGATATTTTATGTGGTAAAGGGGCTGGATGTAAGACGATTGGTGTAAAATATACAGCGATTCCATTAGAAGAACTTAGACAAGCCTCACCAGACTATTTTATAGAAAAGCCAATGGATGTAATTGAAATTTTGAAAGAGTTAAAAGAAAATATAGCATAAAAACAAACCGCAAATACATTTGTATTTGCGGTTTATATATTAAAAGTTTTTAATATCTTCTTCTTCTACGTCTAGATCTTTTTCTTGCAGTTGCAATTAGATAAACTAGAGTTAAAATTACAACTATTCCTACTAAAGTAATTACGTATAATACTATGTTAGCTTTTAATAACTGAGTTAGTTTTACATTTACACTTCCAGTGTAATCTGCTTTATACTCCCTAACTGAAAAGCTTAGTTTAGTAGCTTTATTTGATGCAAGAGACCAAGCATCTTTCCCTTCGGTGTTTATAGTAACTTTACCTTCTTTATCATTTACATAATTTGAATACGCTGTGACATCTTTATCTAAAGTTACAGGAACTTCTAGAGTCTTTTTTGGACCAAAGAACTTGAAAGCTTTATAATCTAGAGAAACCTTACCAACTTCAGAGCCTGCTTTAAGTAGCGTCTTTTGAGTAGCATCATAACTATAATCAATTATAGATTTCATATCTTTAAAAACTTGTGTACTATGCTCGTCCTTCGTTGAGTCAAGCACAACACCAATTATTTTTCTTCCATTTCTTTCGTAGAGAGCAACTAAGCATCTACCAGCTTGTTGAGTATAGCCTGTTTTACCACCTATACAACCATCTTTTCCTAAATTTTCATTTCTGTTTTCTACATTGAAAGTAGCAGTTTTATTGATGGTTATAGTTGCTTTGTCTGTTCCCATTATTTCTCTTACCCAATCATTATGGTAAGCAGCTTTTCCTAAGGTTGAAAGGTCATATGCAGTAGTGTAATGATCTTCATCATGTAATCCATTAGGTGTAACAAAATGGGTATCTTTCATATTAAGTTCTTGAGCTTTTTTATTCATCATATCTGCAAAGCTCTGAGAATCACCACCTACAGCGTCTGCAATCATATAGGCTGAATCGTTAGCAGAGTAAAGTAGAAGTGCCTTCATAACATCATCAGCAGTCATAGTTCCACCTACAGGGATAGGTTGCATATTAGTATTTAATGAATATGCAGGCTGCTTTTTTGCTTCTTCTGTATAGTCTATAGTGTCATTTTTAGTTTTATTCTCAGCAAAAAGTAAAGAGGTCATAAGTTTTGTAGTACTAGCTGGATACTTTTTTGCATCTACATCTTTTGCGTAAATAATTTCACCAGTTTCATAATCTATAGTAATAGCAGCTTTCGCAGCGACAGAAGGTGCTGAGGATTTTTCAGCTGCTTGAGTCTTTAGTGCGAAAGGAGATATAAATGTTAAGGATAAAGTAATTGCAAGTGTTGATAATAAAGTTCTACGTTTCAAAATACATCTCTCCAAATCTTCTCATATAATTTTTTATAACTAAAATAATTTAGTTGTAATCCTTTTTAGCCTTAATAAGTATACCATCATTGTAGTATAATAACAACTATAAAACCTGTTATAAGGAGATTTGATAATGAATTGTAAACAAATTGAAGACAAATTTAAAGATAGAAAACCAAGAAAAATCGGAAAATATAAGAGAAGTTCCGTTGTTATACCATTATATGAGGAAGAAGGAATAACATATATAATTTTTGAAAGGCGTTCTTTAAAACTAAAACATCAGCCAGGGGATATTTGTTTACCTGGAGGAAAGATTGAGCCAGGAGAAAATCCAAAGGAGGCTGCAGTAAGAGAACTCATGGAGGAGCTTTGCGTAAAAGAATCAGATATTGAAATTATTGGTCAAATGGATTACTTAGTTACACCATTTTCTCTTATAATGTACCCCTATGTAGGAAGACTCAAGAGCTTAACTGAAGATTTTAATAGAGATGAGGTGGATTCAATGATAAAAATTCCACTCGAGTTTTTTATTAATAACACACCCTTGATTCATGAAGATGAACTTAAGGTAGAAAGAGGAGAAGAATTCCCATTCCATTTAATAAGAGGAGGGAAGGAATATAATTTTTCAAAAATTAAATATGCTACACATTTTTATAAATATGGGGATGTAGTAGTATGGGGACATACTGCTAGGATTATTTATGAATTTATTAAAATAATAAAAGGGGATAAATAATCCCCTTTTAAGTGAGCATATCTTAAATGCGACTATTAGAATTTTCTTTTCTAAAAAGTAGATGTAAAAATGAAAGCTTAGTTTCACAAATTATTATTGATAGAAATAATATTGCTCCGCCAAATATCATTTGAATAGTTAATGTTTCTTTCAAGACTAAAGAAGAAAATAATGGACCAAATAAAGATTCAGTACATAGTATTAATGCAGCTTGTGATGGTTTGGTGTGCTTTTGAGCAATATTTTGCATTAGGAATGCTAATAAAGTCGAAACAAAAGTTAAATAGCCTAATGAAACTAAAGAGTTATTTATATTTATATCAGATAAATTTTCAAATTTAATAGAACAAATTAAAGCTAAAATCCCGGTTACTAAAAATTGAATTATTGTTAGCAAAATAGGGTCATATTTTTTTGAAAATACACCAACAAAAGTGATATGCATAGCAAAAAATAATGCACAAAACAAGGTGAGTGTATCTCCAAAGTTAAATAAAAGTGAAGAACCGTCCCAAGTTAATAGGAAAATACCTAGAAAAGCAAGCACTGCAGAAAATACTGAAAACTTTTCTAGCTTGTCCTTAAATATTATCCAAGCCAAAAAAGGTACAATTATAACATTTAATCCTGTTATAAATGCATTTTTAGAGGCAGTTGTATAAACCAAACCAACAGTTTGAGTTGAGAAACCTAAAAAAAGAAAAAATCCAAGTAATATTCCTGAACCTAGGGATTTTAGTGTTAAGTTTTTAATGCGTTTTATAAAGATTATAAGTAGAATGAATCCAGAAACAGTAAATCTTATAGAAGTTAAAACAAAAGGGGGAAAGGAGTTTAAAGCTTCTTTAGAAGCTACAAATCCAAATCCCCAAAAAGCTGCAACTAGTAATAAAGACACACTGTATACTTTAGTATTAATTTTCATAGTTATATCCCTTCAAGTTGTTATTTGCTTAAGGTATTAATTACAGATTCCTTAGCTTTAAGTTCTAAGGTATCATCAATAGGAGCAAGTGTATAATCATATCCTTTGTTTGTTAAAGCAGTTTGAATTAATCTATCTGCAAATTCAGGATTTTTTGAAAGAAATGGTCCATGGAAATAGGTTCCGTAAGTATTTTTATATATACATCCTTCATTTCCATCTTCACCATTATTACCATAACCAACTATACATTTTCCTAGAGGTTTCAAATCATCTCCTAAGTAAGTTCTTCCCGAATGATTTTCAAAACCAACATAGGTTTCGTTAAAATCTTCATTTTTTATCATGGTATTTCCTATAAATCTAGTGCTTCCTCCTGTAGTATATAAATCTAATATATTTAATCCCTCAAGTTTTTCTCCTTTTGGAGAAGTGTAATACTTGCCCAAAAGTTGATAACCTCCGCAAATTGCAAGAAATACTTTACCTCGTTCAATATATTCTTGTAGTTCATATCCTTTATTTAATTTTAAATCATCAGATACAATAGACTGTTCATAGTCCTGTCCACCACCAAAAAATACAATGTCAAAGTCGTTTCTATTAAATTTATCACCAAGTGACAAGTTAGTAATATTGACTTTTATTCCCCTTTGTTCAGATCTATATTTAAGCACAAGTATATTTCCTAAATCTCCATAAACATTTAATAAATCAGGATATAAATGACATATATTTATTTCCATTTAAAATTCCTCCTACCATAGTTCCTTTATATATCCTTTTGAGTGAAGATATTTTCTATAGTTAATCATTGCAGTATAAGTTGCTAGTACATATACATTATTATTCTCGCTATTAATAATTGAATCAGTTAAATCCTTATACTCTTGCTTAATTATAAAAGAATTCTCGTTTAACCCAGCAATTTTAAGTCTAATAGCCATATCATACATTCTTATTCCGGATATAAATACATCGTGTATAGGCAAATCCTTAAGCTTTTCAAAATCTACGTCCCAAATCCAAGATACGTCTCTTCCATCAGCATAATTATCATTTAGTAAAAAGGCTGTTGAAAAAGATTCCTTATTTAAGCAGAGTGTATCAATTGCTTGATTAAACCCTGCAGGATTTTTAACAAGAATTATTTTAACCTTTTTATCTTCAATAGAAAGTATTTCTTGTCTTCCAAAACTAGAAGATTGCTTCTCTAAGGATTCGATAATTTTGTCTTCCTCAAGGTCTAATTCTTTTGATATTGCATATGAGCAAAGTGCATTATAAATATTATAAACACCAGCTTGGTTAATATTTAATGCTCTTCCATTAATAGTTACACTTGAACTTTCTGGAGTTAAGTCAATTATATTATCAACATAGTATTTTAATTCATCTCGCTTAAACCCACATCCTTCGCAATAATAATCACCTAAGTGATTATATGTTATAAAGTTATAGGAGTAAGGCGTTTTACAAAACTTGCAGAACTTAGCATCGGCATTAATTTCAATTTCTTTATTATCATTAATTGAAGTGTTAAATCCGTAATAATACATAGGGTTTTTAAGCTTTAATCCACCAAGCAGTGATTCGTCACCATTTAAAATAAGCTTTGTCTCAGGTACTTTTTTAATACCTTCTAATATCTTTTCTAAAGTTGTATAAACTTCACCATATCTATCTAATTGATCTCTAAACAAATTAGTAATTGTGATAATTTCTGGAACAATATCTTCCGTAATAAACTTTAAGTTAGCCTCGTCCACTTCGATAACAGCATATCTTTGAAGTTTAGAGAAGAATTTATAATTTTCAACGAAACAAGCTACGATACCTGTATGAAGATTTGCTCCTGTTGCATTAGTAATTATATCTAATCCATTATTCTTCAAACTATTTGCTATCATTGAGGTAGTTGTAGTTTTACCATTTGTACCTGTTACTAAAATTACTTTATAGTTTTCTGAAACTTTTTTTAAAATCTTTTTATCAAGTTTTAAGGCAACTTTTCCAGGAAAGTTACTACCACCTTTAAATAAATGTCTTGATAAAAATATAGTTATTTTTCCTGCGATTATACTTAAAAAAGATTTAATACTAATTTTGTCCACCACCTTAAAATTATGTAACTTACAACTAAATATATTAAGAAAGGAAATTCCAAACAATACTTTTTATTTTAAAAAGAAAAAAATTCCCCTCCTTTTTATACACTAAATATGATATTTTATCAATCTAAATCTATATAATTAAAGTTTTCTTTAGCATAAAAAGGTAAGTTTTGAGCTTTTGAATTAAAAGCGCTTATTACTGTTTTTCTTTCACTATAGGACATTTTATTGAAAATTAACTTAACTCCATAAGCAATAGGAGTATCCTTAGAATAAACCAAACTAAAGCCATAAATAAACTTTTCACTTTCGGGATTGTTTATTATTAAAGTTTTATCTATTACTTTACTCGAAGCCTCTGTATCGGATTCAACAATAATAATGTTAAAATGTTTATCAATCAATGTTTTTTCAATAGAAACATTATATTCCTTTGAATTTATTATAGCTACATTAAAAGTTCCTTTTGATAAGTAAGGAATATTTGATATAGTATATGTAAGTGGTTTTTCACTTGAAAATATATAAGATATATATATTTTTTTACTTTGAACATTAAGAATTGTATTAGAAACAGCATTATTTAAATCTGGAATAAATTCAAATCTATTTTTATTGGAGTTAAGCAATGATGAAGAATTTTTACTTTCCTTATTTATTATTGACAAGTTTACTCCACTTTTTTCAGTTTTATCTTTAAAATCTTTATTTTGTAAAAATGCATCTTGTAGTGGAATTATGTTAAGTGGCACTTCAACTATAGAATCTTTAACAGCATCATTATTGGTGGGAGAATTGGTGTAACTTGGAGAATTATTATATATTTTCTCGAAGTTTCCACTGGATATAGTAATAATACCTGCAATTATCCCTACTGAAAAAATTATAATTAGTAATGAAGGTTTAATTTTTAGGTTCATATTTGGCTCCTTTTATGTTAATATATATAATGCTTTTGAAAATTTAACTATATTAAATACAATTTAAGTATAGCATATTATAGATTTTTAATTTAGGTTTTGATAGAATTTATTTATAACCTCAAGGGGATAATTAGGAGGAAAAATGGGAAAAATTAAAGAATTATTGAACAAGCTTAAGAAAAATGGAGAACCCATAAAAAGTAAGCTAATAAAAAATGCGATAAAAATGAAAGAAAAAAGTTTAACTATTTATGAAAAGTTAAAGGTTAAAATAGATCCATTTATTAAGAAATATAAAGCTTTAAGTGAGAAATGGAGTATACTCCATCCTACAGTTGTAATGATTTTTTGCTTTATGATGGCCTTGATTATAATTTTTTCAGTAAAAACTGCTTTAAAGAAAAATCAAACATTAATTGCTAATAACAAAGCTGAAATGCTTTTCTATCAAGGAGATTTTGATAAATCAGTAAGTGAGTACGAAAAGTTGCAAGAAGATGATAAGTGGCCTATATGGGAAGTAAAGGAAGCTGAAATCTATTCTGTTCAAGGTGAAATGGACAAGTCCAATGATCTTTTAAAAGATGCTATGAATAAAAGAAATAAAATAGTTGGGAATAATAGAGAAAAGTATGAAGCTAAAGATAGAGAGTTAGTAAACTATATTGTTTTCACATATTTTATGAATAAGAATTACAAGGAAGCTTTGGAAATAGGTGAAAGTGAACTAAATAATTATGGAAAAGATAAACCATTAATGAGAACTATGTATACGGTATATATGGTAAATGGAGAGAAAGATAAAGCTAGCGAAATGGTTAAAGAGTATCCAGTGGATAGTGATTCAGCATATGATTTATCCATTTTAGCAAAGATGCAGATGCTTTTAGATGATTATGATAAAGGATTTGATTTATTAAAAGAAGCTTGGTATAAGGATAAGGATGAGATTAAGGTGTTTGACATAATATCTCAAGCAGCTACCTTTAATAAGGATTTAATTCTTCAAAAATTAATAGATAGATCTTCAAAAGAGCCAAATGAAATTTGCTACAAGCTATGGATAGCTAAAGTATATTCAATGTCTCAAGATTCAGCTGATATGGCTCAAAAAACTCTAACAGAATTAGATGGTAAGGATATTGGAAATATTAATGTTAAAATAATTCAAGCGAAAATATATCAGTATTCTGGTGATAATGAAAAAGGTGAAAAATTACTAAATGAAATTATCAGTCAAAATAGTGAGTCATATATAGGGTATCATACTGCAGGTTGGTACTATTATGACAAAGGAGAATATGATAAGGCATTTGAATTCGCTCAAAAGAGTATTCTAGCTAACAAGGATTATCCTGATAACTATGGTTTCTTAATTCCTGATATTATGTTAAAGCAAGGAAAAGATAAAGAGGCAGAACCGTATTTTAGAGCAGCTTTATTAAAAGAACCTTTTAATTATGACATTATGACAAAGATTGCAAATTATTATTGGACAACTGCTAAAGATAGTAATAAGGCTTATGAATATTTTAGTCTTGCATCTCAAGTAAAGCCAACTGATACAGAATTATATTATAACAGGGCACTAATAAAGCTAAATAGCAATTCTACTGATGATGCTATTACATTGCTTAAGAAAGCAATTTCATTAGATGATGCAAATCCTAAATATCATAGAACATTGGGTACTATATATATGAATCAAGAAAAGTATTCAGATGCTATTAAAGAAGTTAGATATGCATATGCTGCAGATAAGAATGATCCACTAACTTTAAATAATGCAGGTTGTTTTTATATTTCGATTAATGTTGACTTAGAAAGAGGTATGGCTAATTTAAAAGCGGCATATGAATCAAGAGATTCAATTACTGATGCAGATACAAAGAAAGCCATAGAAGAAAATTATACTAAAGCAAAAACAGTATATGATGATTATAATAAAGGTAATGGGGATTCTATAAAGATTCCAGATTTCACATTGTTCTATTAATAAGTTATCTAGAATATTACTATATAATATATTTTTATATAGTAATATTCTTTTTTTATATAACTCTATGATATAATGTTATAATAACTTATACATAATTAATTTTAAATAATATAGGGTCTTGAGTTGAGCTAACAACTTTTTCATGACGGAACTTAAACATGAATAAATTAAATTTTCTATAAAAACTCTATATATACAGTTAAGAAGGAGGATTAATAATGTATCCAATTATATTTGAGAATTTATATTATGATAGAATCTGGGGCGGTAGAGAACTAGAAGCCTTTAGAGATAACTTACCTGAAGGAAATATAGGTGAAAGCTGGGATATAGCTTGTCATCCAAATGGAATGGGTGTTGTTAAAAATGGAGAATTTAAAGGACTTACCTTTGAAGAGTTAATTAAACAAAGAGGGGCTGAAGTTTTAGGTAGTGAGATAAAAGGAGATAGATTTCCATTACTTATTAAAATAATAACTGCAAATGATAAATTATCAGTTCAAGTTCACCCAGGTGATGAATATGCTCTTAAAAACGAAGGAGATCTAGGAAAGACAGAAGCTTGGTATGTTATAGATGCAAAGGAAGGTGCTAGCCTAGTAGTAGGGACTAAAAATTGTACTAAGGAAGAGTTTGAAAAGGCACTAAATTCTGGTGATTTAGAAAAATATTTAAATAGAGTGTATGTTAAACCAGGAGATTTCTATTTTGTTAAAAGTGGATTAGTTCATGCAATAGAAGAAGGTGTAACAATTGCTGAAATACAACAAAATAGCGATACCACTTATAGGGTATATGATTATAATAGAGGAAGAGAAATTCACGTTCAAAAAGCATTAGATGTAATTGATTTTTCCCTATCAGGTAAAAATGCAAAAGGAATAAAAATACAAGAAGACGGATATTTAAAGGAATACTTATCACTTTGTCCATATTTCTCTATAGAAAAATATGTATTACAGACTGAAGTAACTGAGAGCAGTGACAAGGAAAGATTTTATATATTTACATGTACTGAGGGAAGTGGAGAAATCAAATATAAAGATGGAACTGTTAAGTATTCTAAGGGTGATTCGGTATTTATACCAGCAACGCTAGGCGAATATAAAATAATAGGGAAATCAACCTTGTTAAAATCATATGTGCCAAATGAAGCTAAAGTTGAAGAAGAAATACTTAATAATATAAGAAGATAATATTATTGCAGTTAAAAAGTTAAAATTTTTTTGACTTTTTAACTGTTTTTTTTATGTGAATTAATCAAAGGATTTATGAGTATAAATTAATATGTTAATTAATAGCAATAAAATTTTAAGGAAATTTTAATTAGACATTGATGTAATTAGGTTTTATAATGAAATTTGAGTAAACATAAAGGAGTAGACGCATGGGAATTGATTTTATTTTTATACTTAAAGCTATTGTTATAGCTATTGTAGAAGGTATTACTGAATTTATACCAATATCATCTACAGGACATATGATTTTAATTGGAGAACTAATTGGCTTTAATACATCGCAAACAAAAGCATTTTCGGATATGTTTGAGGTAGTTATTCAACTAGGAGCAATTTTAGCCGTTATAGTTTTATATTGGAAAAAGATTTACACAACTGTAATTGAATTTTTTGTATTTGCTGCAACAAGAAAACAAGAAGCAAAAAGAGGCTTTAATTTTTGGCTAGCGGTATTAATAGGTACTATACCTGCTGTTATATTAGGACTTAAATTTAATGATTTTATAGAAGAAAAACTTTTTTCAGCTAAAACTGTATCATTCGCATTTGTTGTTGGTGGTATATTACTTGTTTTAGTTGAGAACTACTATAGAAAAGACTTGAGGAAGAGTAAAAGAATTACTAAGGACATTGATAAAATAAGTTTTACCCAAGCAATAAAAGTAGGTGTTTTTCAATGCTTAGCTATGTGGCCAGGAATGTCAAGAAGTGCCTCAACAATAATGGGAGGATGGATCTCAGGACTTTCAACTTCTGTGGCAACTGAGTTTTCATTTTTCTTAGCTATTCCAGCTATGATTGGAGCATCATTATTAAAATTAATTAAATTTGATTTTTCAATAATGAATAAAACTTATTGGATAGCATTAGTTATAGGCTTTATAGTTGCATTTTTAGTAGCTCTAGTAGTAATAGAAATGTTTATTAACTTCTTAAAGAAGAAACCTATGAGAGTATTTGCAGTATATAGAATAATTGTTGGACTTGTTTTAGTAGGTTTAGCTTTTGCAGGAATTATTAAATAAAAAATGAATATTTAAACTGGACTGCTGACTAAATGTTGGCAGTTCTTTTATTTTCCTATATAATGTTAAATGTTATAGCTTGAGTTAATAAATTAATATATTAATTTATTTAAGTTATAATAATTAATAAAATAGATAAATTTAGTTTAAAAACATAAAAAAATTGGGAGTTGAAGATATGTACATAGCATTTGGTAATCAAATTATTGATAGTAAAGATACTATATATAAAATTGAAAATAATTCTGAATTTAAAGTTGTTAAAGACATGAGCAAAGGTTCAAAAAGGGATGATATTTTAGCTCTAAACTTAAGCATATCAATAGATATACTAAAAGAAATGATGGAAGATGATGAAATCAACATAAATGAGTATAGTGAAGAAGAATTATTTGAAGAATATCTTACATTAGCAGAAGAAATCGCAACAGATTTAGAAGAATATATTCCAGAAGAATCAATTTTAGATATTAGGGCGTATAAGTGGGATGAATCTGATAATGACATTAAATTAGTTATTGCAGTAACTCATGAAGAGGTAGGAGAAAAGAAACTAAAAGATATAATGAAAAGATTATTAACTCAAGTAGAGTAATAATCTAGGTAAAAATATTTATTAAATTACATTGAATATGAGTGTATTTTTAAGCAAGTATAAATAATTTATGGGATGAGTAATTTATGAGAAAATAAAGTTACTCATCCTAATTTTATTTTCAAAAAGTATATATTTATATAAAATGCAAAATTGTATTTTATTAACATAAAAAAAGCTTTTAACTTTCTGAATATTATGATATCATTTAATTGTGGTAATTATCTGAATATTTTGCAAACGTTTAGCATTTTTTGTCGTTTGCATTAATATAGCACAAGAAAGTCGTTAAATCAAAGCACTTTCCGTGAGAGTATTAATTTTAGAACGATCCGCAAGGGTAGAGGAGGATTATAATGTCACAAGAAATTAAAAAAATAGCATTACTAACAGGAGGCGGAGATTGCCCAGGATTAAACGCTGTAATTAGAGCGGTAACAAGAACAGCAATTTTGCAGTATGGTTATGAGGTTATTGGTTACAAATTTGGGTATCGTGGTTTATATAACAACGATTTTGTTCCACTAACATTAGAAAGTGTTTCAGGAATTGAACATAAAGGTGGAACAATACTATACAGCTCTAATAAAGATAATCTTTTTGATTATTTAGTTAATGAAGACGGTAAGATGGTTAAAAAAGATGTTTCAGATGTAGCAGTAGAAAACATGAAAAAAGAAGGCGTTGATGTTTTAGTTGTTATTGGAGGAGATGGAACACTTACATCTGCTAGAGATTTCTCAAGAAAAGGTGTAAATGTAATAGGTGTACCTAAAACAATAGATAATGATTTAGCAGCAACTGATGTAACCTTTGGTTTTAATACTGCCATTAGTATAGCAACTGAAGCTTTAGATAGACTTCATACTACAGCAGAATCTCATCATAGAGTAATGTTACTTGAAGTTATGGGAAGAAATGCAGGGTGGATTGCTTTAGAATCTGGAATAGCTGGATCAGCGGATGTAATCTTATTACCTGAAATTCCATATGATATTAATAAGATAGTAGAAAAGATTGAAGATAGAAAGAAACATGGAAAACCATTCTCTATTATAGTTGTAGCTGAAGGAGCTAAATCAAAAGATGGAGAAGTGGTTGTAGCTAAAATAGTTGAGGATTCTCCAGATCCAATAAGACTTGGAGGAATAGGTAACAAGTTAGCAGGAGATATAGAGAAAATCATTAAGGAAAATGAAGTTAGATGTACAGTATTAGGACATCTTCAAAGAGGAGGAACAACATCAACTTTTGATAGAATTCTTTCAACAAGATATGGTGTTGCAGCTGCAGACCTAATTAAAGAAGGAAAATTCGGTAATATGGTATGCTTAAAAGGTGATGTAATATCATGTGAAACTCTTGAAAATGTAATTGGAGCAAATAAAAATGTAAATCCTGATGGTGAACTTGTAACTGTTGCTAGAAAGATAGGTATTTCTTTTGGAGATTAATATGGGTTAAGTTAACTTATTGATTAATACTTTGTAGTAATTGCAAGATTAGAATTTACTAACAAGTATAATTTAAGTTTTTTGTTTAAACCCTTAATGAGAGCACTAATTCCATTGGGATTAGTGCTCAAAATATTTACTCAATATACAAATTATTAAAATACTTCAAAATTTTCTGAAAACGTGGTATAATAATCTTACAAAAACATAATGTAATGAAAGCTGGAGGGTATTATGAAAGAGATAAAAAAATATTTAGAGTCTAGAATAGGTAATTACAGTTTTTATTTTGAAGATTTACATTCTGGATATATGTATAGTTATAATGAAAACGTTCAAATGGTTGCGGCAGGCTGTATGAAGTTACCTATAGCTGTATCTCTTGTGAAAGCTGTTGAAGATGGAAGATATACTTTCTTAGATAAAATTAAAATAGAAGGAAAAGATAAAGTTTATGGAACTGGTATAATTCATGAATTCGGAGAAAGAGAATATACAATTTTTGAATTATTAGTTGCAATGTTAATTCAAAGTGATAACACTGCTGCGAATAAAATAATAGATTTAGTTGGAATGGATAGAATAAATGAAAATATCAAGGAAATGGGACTTAGAAACACAGTTCTAAATAGAAAAACTGCTGATGAAAGAACAGAAAAAAGCGATTTAGAAAATATAACTTCAGCTTATGATCTTTCAATGATATGGAAGCACCTTTATAATGCTACTTATTTAAATAAAGAAAATAGCACTATGATTGTAGATATATTAAGAAGACAACAAATTAAGAATAAACTTGCTTTATATATTTCAGATGATTTGAAATATGATATATCATCTAAAACTGGTGATAAGAAGGGTGTAGAAAATGATACTCAGTTAATTCAATTATCAAAAGGTAACTTTGTGTTTACTGTATTATCAATGGAAATACCTAACAGTGTATACGGAACCATAACTCTTGCTAAGTGTGGCAAGATGATGTGGGATAATGTAATGAATAATTGGCATTAAGCCATGAAAGATAGATAACTCCTAGGTTCTAGGAGTTATTTTTTTAGGAATTATACTATGAGTTATTAATGATAATAAATATAATATATAATTAAAATAGTGGAAAGTTTTAGTGGGTTGAGCAGTTATGCTAAGGAGTAAAGTATATGAAGACTAAAAAATATGTTATCTACTTATTAATTATTATTTTACTATTCGTTTGTTGCGTAGAAATAGGTTTGAAAACAACCGTAGGGAGCAATATTCTTAGTAGGTATGAATGGACGCAGAAGAAAAACCAATTAGAAAATACAGAAATTTCAAAGATTACATTTTATACTGGGGGAATCAATGCTAAAAATGTTGAACTTACTGGTTCTGAAAGGGATAATTTTATAGAGTATTTATTGAACTCAGAATTTTACCGTAGCAATCGGACAGGACAGATAGATGGAGGTATGGCAATTCTCTTAATTCAAAATGATGGTTCTCATGACTCTTTTGAATATTGTGGCGGAGATATTTTTCAAATATCTCATAATGGGAATTTATTTTCAATAAAAAACAAAGAACTTGAAAAAATCCTATTGAAATATAATGTAACATTATAACTGTAATATGCATTAAGATCATTGGAAGATTAGTTTAAAGTAAGGAGAATTTTAAGTTGAGGGAAGCTATTGACGATTATTTATTGGAATTCTGTTAATGCTACTATTAAGAATTATTTATAGAGGTGATTAATTTGAAGAAGATTTTAGTTTCCTCATTTTTAGTATTATTAATTACTTTTAATAACACAGCAAAAGCAGCGGCTGTTTCAATGGCTAATAATATGAAGACTATGATTAACAATCCTTATAAAGAATCAAAGTATTCACAAGAAGAATTATATCAAGATATTTTATTTTCAATGTTAACTCCCTATATACAAAAGGCAGTAGATGACTATTATAGAGAACTTTTAACAGTTACACCAATAGTTGATCCTATGAGTATTAAAATTTTAAGAGTTGATAGACCTAATGGATATAGAACTTTTTATTTTATAATAGAAACGCAGGTTATGCCGTATATTGGACCTCATAATTCTGTAGGTACTGACAATGTTACGATTTCTGTAGGAGGAATAGGTGAGGTAAAGATATTAAAATTTAAACATATTGAAGATCATCCACTACCACCAAATTATTTAAATATTATTAAGAAGAAATTATAATAACATAAGTACTAAATAATGGAATTAGTCGCCACCAATTATTCAAGAGTATAAAAAATATCCTAAGGTCAATAATACTTAAGAGGTGTTAATATGACTAATAAACTTAGAGTAACTAAAAAGCAAATGGCACGCTTAGGCTTAAGGAAAAATGAATCCGGTGATTATGAATATATCGATCCTGAAGAAAAAAATAGATCAAAATATAATCCAGTAAGAAAAGAGTCTAAATAGACTCTTTCTTTACAAATAAGAATAAGGAGAGATGAGATCTTGAATATAAAGTCGTATTTTTTAAATGTAAACATGCTTACTGAAACATTAATAGAAGAGAATCTTAGTGAATTTATAGAATATAGCCTTGAAATACTTCCAGAGATAAAAGGAGTATATTTCATTTACAAAAAAGATACTGAAGAATTAGTGTATATAGGCAGTACATCAGAAAGCGGGAATTTAAAAAATAAGTTATTAGAAAGTATTGAACCAGAGTATGTTAGTGAAACCTTCAGAAATAAGGTTATGGAGGATGTATTTAAAACTACTAGCTGGGTTGAAAATGAGATAGGTGAAGAAAATAAAAATGTAGAATATATATGTAAAGTAATAGAATATATAAAATCAAATTACAAACTTAAGTTTTTACTTTTGCCTAATGAGGTGAAAGAAAATGAAATACTTCTAATAGAGAAAGCTTGTATTTCACTAAAAAAACCGATATATAATGAGCCTTAATATTGCAAAGCTTTTCAATATGCTATATAGTAAATATATATTATCCTGTGTATTGCGATAATAGGAGGGAACCCGATTTGAAAAGATGGTTTTTATTAATTGAAGGAGTACTGTGTGGTACATATAAGGATCAGGAGGAAGCAAAAAAGGATTATAAGAGAGCAAAAGAATGCTATCCATATGATGATCAGTTAGTTGAACTTGCGGAAGTTATTGATTCTACAGCAACTAATAAAACAATAAATGTAAACACAGTTAAGGGCTTCAATGAGACACTTGCTAAGCTAAAAGTTTTAGTAGTGTATAACAGACCAACCATTGCAGTAAATAAAAGAAGAAGAGTTGAAAAAGATTCTAATTCAGACTCTCTTACCTAAAACTATCATTTATATTTTTAATTATACCTAAAAAACATTGACATTTTATGTGATCTTTGATATTCTCTATATAAATTAAAACCTTTAAAGTGATCCAGAGAGGTCGTTAAGGAAGTTATTTTAATGAAGCATTGATAAGATTATTATGCCTTCCTTTATGGAAGGCATTTTTTTTATAAATACAAAACCTTTAAATTAACACAGAGAGGTTAAAAAGGAGGAAATTATGAATAATTTAAAACATCTAATAGATCCAATGGATCTATCTATTTCGGAACTTGAGGATATTTTCAGCTTAGCTAATGATATTATGAAAAATCCAAAGGAATACTCACATCTTTTAAGTGGTAAGATACTTGCCACATTATTTTATGAACCAAGTACAAGAACAAGATTTTCCTTTGAAGCTGCTATGATGAAGCTTGGAGGAAATATACTAGGATTTTCAGAACCTAACTCATCTTCTGTTTCTAAAGGAGAAAGTCTTTCAGATACAATAAAAATAGTTTCAACTTACGCAGATATTATTGCCATGAGACATCCAAAAGAAGGTTCAGCAAAAGTAGCAACTATTTATTCATCAGTACCAATAATTAATGCTGGAGATGGTGGACATCAGCACCCAACTCAAACATTAACAGATCTATTAACAATAAAAAGTCTTAAAGAGAATCTAGAAGGTCATGTAATAGGAATTTGTGGAGACTTAAAGTTTGGAAGAACAGTTCACTCACTTATAAAAGCCATATCTAGATATAAAAATAATAAAATAATCTTAATATCCCCAGAGGAATTGACTATCCCACATTATATAAGGGATGAAATTTTAATAAAAGAAAATATACCATTTATAGAAGTAGAAAGATTAGAAGATGTAATTGATAAATTAGATATTCTATATATGACAAGAGTTCAAAAAGAAAGATTTTTTAATGAAGAGGATTATATAAGACTAAAGGATAGTTATATTTTAGACCAAAGTAAAATGTCTAAAGCTAAAAAGGACATGATAGTTCTTCACCCTTTACCAAGAGTCAATGAGATAGCTCAAGAAGTGGACAAAGATCCAAGAGCATGCTATTTCAAGCAAGCTGAATATGGAATGTATGTAAGAATGGCTTTAATTCTTAAACTTTTGGAGGTGAGATAATGCTAAAAATAACTACTATAAAAAGCGGTGTAGTAATAGATCATATAAGGGCTGGACTAGGAATTAAAATATTTAATTACTTAGAATTAAATAAAGTGGATTATCCAGTAGCACTTATCATGAATGTTACCAGTAATAAATTAGGTAAAAAAGATATTATAAAGATTGAGGATATAAGTATCAAAGACTATACCTTCCTTAAGCTTATATCTCCAAGTATTACAATTAACGTAGTTAAGAATGAAGAGATAGTAGAAAAGATAAAGCCTGAATTACCATCTAGAGTTGAGAATATATTTTATTGTAAAAATCCAAGATGTATAACATCAGTAGAAGCACATATTCCACAAGCTTTTAAACTTACCAATAAAGAAGAAGGTATTTATAGATGTGAGTATTGTGATGAGACAAGTGAATTCTCAAAATTATAGGGGGTTAGGCATGGATTTGTTAATAAAGGCTGTACGAATAGTTGATGAAAGTCATGATTTTGTAGGAGACTTATATATCGAAAATGGATTAATAAAAGAAATTGGTACTTCAATTGATAAAAATGTACAAGAGATTAATGGAGAAGGTTTAACTTTAATGCCTAGCTTTATAGATACACATGTACATTTTAGGGAGCCAGGGTTTACTTATAAAGAGGATATAGAAACTGGATCTAGGGCAGCATTAAAAGGTGGATTTACTTTTGTGAATTTAATGGCTAATACTAACCCAATTTGTTCTAGTAAGGAAGTTCTTGATTATGTATATAAGAGAAATGAAGAAGTAGGGTTAATAGACTTACATCAATGCCTATCTATCACCAAAGATTTTGATGGGAAGAGCATTACACATCTTAATAATTTCCAAGGAAATTTAGTTGTAAAAGCAATATCTGATGATGGAAAAGGGGTTATGGATTCTAAAGTTATGCTAGATGCAATGGGGATAGCTAAAAATAATAATTGGGTAGTTATATCGCATGCTGAGAATCATGAATTTTCAAACATAGACATGAGACTCGCAGAAAATCTGATGACTCTAAGAGATGTTGAACTTGCTAAATATTCAAAAGCTAAACTCCATATGGCACATATATCAACTAAAGAGGCGATGAAATGTGTTATTGATGGGAAAAAAGAAGGGGCAAATGTAACAGCGGAAGTTACCCCTCATCACATTGCATTGAATAAAGACATTTCTAACTATAGAGTTAATCCACCTATAAGAGAAGAGGAAGATAGAAAATACTTAATTAAAGCCATTAAGGATGGTTACGTGGATGTAATTGGCACAGATCACGCTCCTCATGGCAAAGAGGATAAAGAAAATGGTGCACCAGGAATGGTAGGGCTTGAAACTGCTTTCTCAATTTGTTATACAACACTAGTTAAAGATAATGAAATAAGTTTAAAAACACTAAGTAAGTTAATGTCAGCAAATCCTGGTGAGCTTCTTGGAATTAATAAGGGGAGAATATCTCCTGGATATGATGGTGACCTAGTATTAGTGGATTTAAATTCTAAAAATAAGATTAATTCAAATAATTTTGCATCAAAAAGCAATAACACACCATTTGACGGCTTGGAATACTTCGGAGAGGTTGTTATGACAATAAAAGCTGGAAAAATAGCATATAGAAAGTAGGGGGAATATTGAATATAATTGATAGATTATTTAAAAGGGTAGAAGAAAAAGGTGTAGTATGTGTAGGATTAGATACAAGTATAGAGTATGTTCCAGAAGATATTATAAAAAATAGTGCTGATGATGCAGAGGCTATATTTAGATTCAACAAAGAAATCATTGACGGAACATATGATGTAGCTGCAGTTTTTAAGGTTCAAATAGCTTATTATGAAGCACTGGGAATAAGGGGACTAGAAGTTTATAAAAAAACATTAGATTACTTGAGGGAAAAAGAAGCAATAATAATTGCCGATATAAAAAGAGGAGATATTGCAGCAACTGCTAAGATGTATGCTAAGGCACATTTTGAGGGGGATTTTGAGGCGGACTTTATTACATTAAGTCCTTATATGGGAATGGATTCAATAGAACCATATTTGCCATATCTCGTAAAAGGTAAAAAAGGATTATTCCCGCTTGTTAGAACATCAAACCCAGGGGCAAATGACATTGAATTTTTAGATACGACTTTAGAACATAAGGTATACCATGAGGTTGGAGATAGATTAACTAAAATGGGAGAAGGATATTTAGGGGAATGTGGTTATTCTCAAATAGGAGGAGTACTTGGATGTACTCATAGAGAAGAAGCTAAGGAACTAAGAAGTAGATTCTCAAAAATGTTCTTTTTAATCCCAGGCTATGGAGCACAGGGAGGAAAGGCTGAAGATGTAGCACTATACCTAAACAAGGGAAATGGTGGAGTAGTCAATTCCTCAAGAAAAATACTATTAGCTTATAAAGAAGGAGACGGTAGAGAATCTATAGGTTATTATGCCAGAAAAGAAGTTGTTAGAATGAGAGACGAAATCTTAGATGCAGTTAATAAACTTGGTTAGGAGTGGTTTTATGGAATATAGATTAGCAGAGATTATAAGTAATGTTGAAATAAGTCCCAATATTTATAGAATGAATATTGCTGAAAAAAATGAGGTTAAGGCAGGTCAATTCTATATGTTGAAACTAAATGGAAAAACACTCCTACCTAGACCAATCTCAGTATGTAATTGGGATGGTGAAGCAGTATCATTTGTATATGCTGTAGTTGGCAGAGGTACAGAAGAATATGCAAAACTTAGGTCTGGAGATAAGATTTATGTTACTGGTGCATTGGGTAATGGATTTATAACTAATGAGGATCTAGGAAGGGTTGCTATTGTTTCTGGAGGGATAGGAACAGCACCATTTTTACAAGTGGCAAGAGAACTTAGAAGTAACTTCCCAAACATGAAAATAGATTTATATGCGGGTTTTAGAAATGAGATATACCTAAGGGATGAGCTGAATGAATACTGTAATGGAGTTAATATCTCAACGAATACAGGAAAGCATGGAATAAAGGGGTTTGTAACTGATTTAATAGAAATGGACAAGTATGATACAATTTTATGCTGTGGGCCTGAAGTGATGATGAAAAAGGTAGTTGAAATGGCAAAAGAAAAGAAAAAGAGAATATACGTGTCCTTAGAAAAACATATGGCATGCGGAGTAGGGGCATGCCTTGTATGTACCTGCAAGACTAAGGACGGAAATAAGAGAACCTGCAAAGATGGTCCGGTTTTTGATGGAAACTATATAGAGATGTAAGGAGGGTAAATATTATGATGAAAGTAAATATAAATGGTGTAGAATTCAAGAATCCAGTAATTGCAGCCTCTGGTACATTTGGATTCGGAGCAGAGTATAATAATTTTTATCCTGTAAGTATATTAGGAGGAATTTCTTCAAAGGGATTAACTTTAAATCCAAAAGAAGGCAATGATGGAATACGAGTTTGGGAAACCCCAATGGGAATGATGAACTCTGTAGGATTACAAAATCCAGGAGTCAAAGGGTTTATTGAAGTAGAGCTTCCTAAAATGAAAAAATTAGGCACAAATATTATAGCCAATGTTGGTGGAGCAACTATAGAAGATTATGAAAAAGCCTGTGAAATGCTAAATGAAACAGACATAGATATGATTGAATTAAACATATCATGCCCTAATGTTAAGTCAGGGGGAATGGCTTTTGGTATTAAATCAAATGTTGCAGCAGAAGTTGTTTCTAAAATAAAGAAAATAACTAATAAGCCACTAATGGTTAAACTTTCACCTAATGCAGAAGATATAGTTGATATGGCATATTCTTGTGTGAATGCAGGGGCAGATTCCCTATCATTAATTAATACACTAAAAGCAATGGCTATAGATATACATAGGAGAAAACCAGTTTTTAATAATGTAACAGCAGGATTATCAGGTCCAGCAGTAAAACCAATAGCACTTAGAATGGTTTATGAGGTGAGTTCAGCAGTCTCTGTCCCCGTAATTGGACTTGGGGGAATAGAGAGTGGAAAAGACGCTATTGAATTTATAATGGCAGGGGCTAACGCAATACAGATAGGCACAGTAAATTTTTATGACCCTTTAGCAGGCAAGAGAATAATAAAAGAAATGGAAGATTTTCTAATAGCTGAAGGAATAAAGAATATAAATGAACTTGTAGGAATAGCTAAGATTTAAAAATAGGAGGGGTAAAATGGAAGCATATAAAAAAGAATTTATTGATTTTATGATTGAATGTGGAGTATTAACCTTTGGAGATTTTGTTACTAAGAGTGGTAGGAAGACACCTTTCTTTATAAATACTGGTAACTATAAAAAAGGAAGTCAACTAAGTAGATTAGGAGATTTTTATGCAAAAGCCATAAAGGAAAATTTTCATGAAGATTTTAATATAGTATTTGGACCAGCATACAAAGGAATACCTTTAAGTGTGGCTACAACTATATCATTAAGTAAGCTATATGATGTGGATGTAAACTATTGTTCAAACAGAAAAGAAGTAAAGGACCACGGAGATACAGGAATCTTATTAGGAAGTAAAATAAAAGATGGTGATAAGATATTAATTGTAGAAGATGTAACTACAGCAGGAACCTCTATTTATGAAACAATACCAATTCTAGAAGCTCAGGGAAAAGTAGAAGTTAAAGGACTAATTATTTCAGTAGATAGAATAGAAAAAGGTAAGGGAGAAGAGTCGGCACTAAAAGAGATACGCGATAATTTTGGCTTTAAAACATGTGCCATAGTTACTATGGAAGAAGTCGTGGAGTATTTATATAATAAAGAAGTTAATGGGCAAGTTTTAATTGATGATTCTATGAAAAAAAGAATAGAAGATTATTATAAAGTATATGGAACTAAATAAGTTTGTGTAAAAATATGGGTATAGTTTGTTAAATGATTGTCATTTTCAACTATATCTTTTTTATAATTTGTCATTTATGGATAATAATTATTAACAATAAATGAAACTTTTTATCATTTACATAAATCTATTAACTTTTACATACTTATAAGATATAATGAAGTTGTAAACTTCAGGTAGGAGGAATGTGCAATGTTTAAACAATGGGATGAATTCAAGGAAGGTACCTGGCAAGAAAAAATAGACGTTAGGAACTTTATTCAAAAAAATTACACACCATATGAAGGTGATGATAAGTTTTTACAAGGTATTACTGATAAAACTAAAAAGGTTTGGGATAAATCAAGTGAATTAATACTTGAAGAAATCAAAAAAGGCATCATAGATGTGGCAACAGACAGAGTTTCAGGCATAGATAGCTACGAAGCTGGTTACATAGATAAGGAAAATGAAGTTATAGTAGGTTTGCAAACTGATGCTCCACTAAAAAGAATAGTAAATCCATTTGGTGGTTGGAGAATGGTTGAGCAATCATTAGAAGCTTATGGATATTCTATAGATGAAGAAATAGCTGAGAATTTTCCTAAGTATAGAAAGACACACAATCAAGGCGTATTTGATGCCTATACTGATGAAATTAGATGGGCAAGAAGTGCAGGATTATTAACTGGTCTTCCTGATGCATATGGAAGAGGAAGAATAATAGGTGATTATAGAAGAATTGCTCTTTATGGAATTGACTTTTTAATAGAAGAAAAGAAAAAGGATTTAAAAAATCTAAAGGGTGATATGCTAGATGAACTTATTAGAAAAAGAGAAGAAGTTTCTGAGCAAATAAGAGCCCTTGGAGCAATAAAGAATATGGCATTAAAATATGGCGTAGATCTATCTAAGCCAGCAGAAAATGCAAAAGAAGCAGTACAAGCTGTATATCTTGGATATCTTTCAGCAGTTAAAGAAAATAATGGTGCTGCAATGTCTTTAGGAAGAACTTCAACTTTCTTAGATATATACATAGAGAGAGATTTAAAGAGAGGTCTATTAACTGAAAAAGAAGCACAAGAAATAATAGATCAATTCATAATTAAACTAAGATTAGTTAGACATTTAAGAACTCCAGAATATAATGATTTATTTGCAGGAGATCCAACTTGGGTTACTGAATCAATTGGAGGAATGGGAGTAAACGGTAAGACATTAGTAACTAAAAACTCCTTTAGATATTTACATACTTTATCAAATTTAGGATCTGCACCAGAACCAAATATGACAGTTTTATGGTCTGATTCTTTACCAGGAGGATTTAAAAAGTACTGTGCAAAGATGTCTATACTAACAGATTCTATTCAATATGAAAATGATGAAGTTATGAGACCTATATATGGAGATGATTATGCAATAGCTTGCTGTGTATCTGCCATGAAGGTTGGAAAACAAATGCAATTCTTTGGAGCTAGATGTAACTTAGCAAAATCCTTATTATACTCTATCAATGGTGGAGTAGATGAGAAGAAGGGTACAGTTGTTGTACCAGGAGTTGAGAAGATAGAAGACGAAATACTTGATTATGAAAAAGTAAAAGCAAGTTATTTTAAAGTATTAGAATATGTTGCTAAGCTATATGTTGATACTATGAATATAATTCACTTTATGCATGATAAATATGCTTATGAAGCAGGCCAAATGGCTCTACATGATACTGAAGTTGGTAGATTAATGGCATTTGGAATTGCAGGTCTTTCTGTAGCTACTGATTCATTAAGTGCTATAAAATATGCAAGAGTTAGACCAATCAGAGAAAATGGAATAACAGTTGATTTTGAAATTGATGGAGATTTCCCTAAGTATGGAAATGATGATGATAGAGTTGATGATATAGCTGTTGAATTAGTAAATAAGTTCTCAAGTGAGCTTAAAAAACACCCACTTTATAGAGATGCAAAACATACATTATCAGTATTAACTATCACATCAAACGTAGTTTATGGTAAGAAAACAGGCGCAACTCCTGATGGAAGAAAAGCAGGAGAACCATTTGCTCCAGGTGCAAATCCAATGCATGGAAGAGATAATAATGGTGCATTAGCTTCATTAAATTCAGTTGCTAAAATACCATATAATGAAGTGTGTGAGGATGGAGTATCAAATACTTTCTCAATAGTTCCAGATGCTTTAGGTAAGGCAGAGGATGAAAGAGAAGAAAATCTAGTTGGAGTTTTAGATGGATACTTTACTCAAGGAGCTCATCACTTAAATGTTAATGTTTTTAATAGGGAAACATTAATGGATGCAATGGACCATCCTGAAAAATATCCTTCATTAACAATAAGAGTTTCAGGTTATGCTGTTAACTTTAATAGATTAACTAGAAAACAACAACAAGAAGTTATAAGCAGAACTTTCCACGAAAGTTTATAATTAAGTAAAAGATTAAGGGAGGCTAGAATAGGGGTTTACATAAATCCCTACAGCCTCCTATTTTTAAAAGAGGTGATAACATGATAAAAGGAAATATTCATTCAATAGAAACAATGGGATTAGTGGATGGTCCAGGAATAAGAGTTGTGGTCTTTTTTCAAGGATGTGCACTTAGATGTTCTTTTTGTCATAATCCAGATACATGGAATACTAAAGGGGGTACTGAATATACACCCGAAGAGTTAGTTAGAAAAATAGAAAGATATAAAACATATTTTAAAAACTCTGGTGGAGGCGTCACTTTTTCAGGAGGGGAGCCACTTCTGCAACCTGATTTCCTAATTGAAGTACTGAAATTATGTAAATCAAGAGGAATTCATACAACAATAGATACTGCAGGAGTTGGGTTAGGGAAATATGAAGAAATACTTGAATTAGTAGATTTGGTTCTTTTTGATATTAAACATTATGATGCAACAGAATATGAAAAGATTACTGGAAGAAATATAGATGAAAGTTTAAAGTTTTTACATCTAGCAAATAAGATGAATAAAAAGATGTGGATTAGGCATGTTATGATGCCAGGAGTAACGGACAACGAAGAATCAATTAATAAACTTGGAGAAATTATAAGAAGCCTTAACAATGTTGAGAGAATTGAAATTTTGCCATATCATTTGCTTGGAGTTAATAAGTATGAAGCACTTGGTATGAAATATAAGCTTGAATTAATGCCTGCTATGAATAAAAATAGAGCAAAAGAATTAGAAAAGTTGCTAATAGAAGTAAGCAAAAAATAAAAAGAGGCATTGCCTCTTTTTCATTTATCAAATATTAAATTAATCTACTGGTGAAAATTCATCTTTACCTACACCGCATAATGGGCAAACCCAATCTTCTGGAATATCTTCAAAAGCAGTTCCTGGAGCAACACCGTTGTCTTCATCACCTACTGCAGGATCATAAACATAACCACAAACATCACAAATATAACTTTTCATAAAATCTACCTCCATTATTATTTAATAACTATTATTAATTACAATATAATTATAACATAATTTAGATATATTTCAATATATTATTTAATATAATATAAAAAATATGCATTGTTAAGTATTTAGAATAATGCTATAAAATGAATAAGTTAAAACTTTTATACTTATATTTTATAAAGTTATTTAAATGTCAAACATAATAAAGAATATAATATATATAAAGGTTTATTTAAATAAAGAAAAAAGGAGAAGACAAGGTGAAAAAGTTTTTATTACGTTTAATAGTATTTCTCTCAATTACATTTTTTATAACCATGTCCTTTACATTATTTTTGGAAAGTAAATATAAAGGACAGTTTCACTCAGATAAAAAGGTCGAAATTAAGATTGAAAAGGATAAAATTATTCCACCTGTAGAAACTTCTTTGGTAAAAGCAAATTATGCTTTTTCAAAAGGGTATTTTTTATTAAGTATGGGACTAAGTATAATTTTCCCTATATTTATAATTAAATGCGGAATAATTGAAATTGTAGAAAATAAATTTTTAAAACGAAATAATTATATAAGAGAAGGGATAGTAATCGGTGTAATATATTACTTAACTAGTTTTATTATATTTTTTCCGCTGACGTTCTTTTCTTCATTTTATAGATTGAAACTTGTAGGATTATTAAATTATGACTTTTTTTCGTGGCTTTTGGACTTATTTAAAAATGAAGCTTTAAATTTTGCTTTAACTACATTGTCTGCAGCAATTCTATATTATATTTTTAGAAAATTTAAATTGTGGCCACTTTTAGTTGTAATATTTACTGGCTTTTCGGTTATATTAGGAACATTTATTTTTCCTTTTGTTGTAGATCCACTACTAAATGAAATAACTCCAATGCAAAATAAAGAATTGGAATATAAAATAAAAGATTTAGCACATAGAGAAGGAATTGATAATATTAGTGTTTATCAAGTGAAAATGAGTGACCAGACATCTGCATTAAATGCATATATGACAGGAATTTTTTCATCAAAAAGAATAGTTGTATGGGATACTACTTTAAATAATCTAGATGAATCACAAATATTATCAGTAGTGGCACATGAAATAGGGCATTATAAGCTTAATCATATACCAAAGGGAATCGCACTGGAATTCCTACTAGGTGCATTAACTTATTTTCCAGCTTATTTTTTAACGTTTGTTATAGCAAAAAGAAATAAGAGAGAGATTAAGGGACCATATGGACTTGCATATATTTTATTGTTTTCAACATTAATTGGAATAATCTTAAACCCTATTTCACTATATTATTCGAGAAAAATAGAATTAGATGCTGATAAATTTGCAATTCAAATTACAAAGGATAATTTAACGAATGGAATATTAGAACTTAAGTTCATGGAAACTAATCTTTCACCATATGATGTTGATAAATGGTATAAGATACTAAGGTTTGATCATCCAACTGCAAAAGAGAGAATAGATTTAGCGAATAGTTATGATAAATAAAAAAAAGGCTTCATAAGAAGCCTTTTTAAACTTTAGAAGAAAAGTATCCAGCAGGTATCAGTTTTTTCTTAATTCCTTCTACAACTATTAAATATGTGGCAGCTGTGTCAAATCTAGCATCGTGATAGTTTCCACTACCTTCAAATAACTTATCTGCTGTTTCTTCGATTTTTGATTTTGATATCTCTAAATAATCAACTACCTCTTGTAATTTAGGATTTTTATATTCACCATTGTTTTTAAGTAGTTTAATAATATCCTTATAGTAATTCATTGTGCAAAAGGTTCGTTTAGCACTAAATTCTTCTCCTAGTATGTATAGAAGTTCATGAGACAAGAATTTTATATCGAAAGATACATTATGTCCTATTATAAAATCAGCTTGGATAAAATCCTCTAGAAACTCTTCATAAGAATCTTCAAAGTAATTCCCGTTACTTAAGTCATATAATTTTTCTAAAGAGAATCCATGCACTGCTTCGGCTGATGGATCCATTTCATCTACTGTAAAAAAGTAGTTTTTCCCAAAAGTTTGCTGAGGTTTAACACCTGAATCTACTACAATGTAACTTAGTTGGCATATTCTTCCTGGACGTATACTTGTAGTTTCTGTATCAAAAAAAAGTAATTTCATCTTCTAGTCCTCCTTAGATAACTATTTTTATAATAATATAAATAGTTTGAAGTTTAAAGAAAAATTTAAGAAATTTATGTATATGTTATTAAAGTATTTGAGAATAATAAAAAAAGCACTGCGAAGGCAGCACTTTTTATTTTATAAGTTTAGCAATATGAGCTAATAACTCTTTACAATTTCTTAAAGTTTCGTGGTCTTCATCTAAAAGAGGATTGAATTCCACAAAATCCATAGAACGAATTATATTAGTAGTAAATAATCCTGATAGAATTTCTTTACTCTCTTTCATGTTTATACCTTTGCTTACAGGAGTTCCTGTTCCAGGTACAAAGGAAGAGTCCAAAGAATCTATATCAAAACTTAGATGCAAGTTATTTATGTTTAGTTGAGCAATTCTATTTCTAAAATCTTCTAAGAATGCTTTAATACCAATAGATTTAATATCATTAGTAGTCCAAACATTTATTTTTAATTTTCTTATTAATTCCATTTCACCCTTATCTAAATCTCTAGCTCCAACTATAAATACTTTACTTGGATCTATTTTTCTACCACTAAAATATAAATCGGTTAATAAATTATGACCAATACCCATAGCAGCAGATAAAGGCATACCATGAACATTACCAGAAGGGGTTGTTAAATGAGTGTTTATGTCTCCGTGGGCATCAACCCAAACAACTCCTAAATCATCATTAAAATATTTTGCTGCACCACTTAAGCTACCTAATCCTAATGAATGGTCACCACCAACAACGAAAGGAAAAGAATTTGAAGCTAACGATGCATATACTGCATGTGCTAAGTTCTTGTTTGTCTCAACAATAGCAGCTAAGTATTTCATATTCTTATGCTCTGCAAATTTATTTTCATCAGAAACCTTTGGTACATAAATGTTTCCTAAATCAAAAATTTTATTATTTTCTTTCAATATATCTAAAAGTCCATGCTCTCTCAGGGTATCTGGCCCTAAGTTAACACCTTCTCTATCGCATCCATAAAATATAGGAACACCAAGTACATTTATTATCATCGATCTACCTCCTAATCATTAGTACTAACAAATTATATATCATATTAAGACAAAATATAAGAGTATTTTTTTAATATTTTAGATAAAAACTTAAATTTTTTGTGAATAGATATATGGGAAGTGGTTAAATTAATGAAAAATTTAACAAACATATTGAAAACAACGTTGGAAAAGAATATAATAAAATCATAGATAATAATTATCAATAAGTAATTATTATTAAAGGGAGGTAATTAATATGATTAAAGAAAAAGGGACTAAAGTTTCAATTATTGGTGCTGGTTTTGTTGGCTCAACAACTGCATATGCATTAATGTTAAATGGATTGGCATCAGAAATTGTAATTGTTGATATTAATAAAGAAAAAGCTGAAGCAGAAGCTATGGATCTATCTCATGGAGCAGCATTTGTTAAGGCTGTAGATGTAAAGGCTGGAGGATATGAAGATACAAAAGATTCAGATATAATAATTATCACTGCAGGAATTGGGCAAAAGCCAGGGGAATCAAGATTGGATATTATTAATAAGAATATTCCTATTTTCAAAAGCATTGTACCTGAAGTAGTAAAATACAGTCCAAATGGGATATTATTAGTTGTTTCAAATCCAGTAGATATATTAACTTATATAGCTTATAAGATCTCAGGATTACCTGCAAATAGAGTAATTGGTTCAGGAACTGTTTTAGATACATCAAGATTTAAATATATGTTAAGCGAGCATTTTGAAATTGATGCTAGAAATATTCATACTTATATAATTGGGGAACATGGAGACTCTGAAATTGCAGCATGGAGTTTAACAAATATTGCAGGAGTTTCTGCAGATGAATATTGCAGTAGAATGTGTAAGAAATGTAATGGTAGCTTTAAAGAGACAATACCTGATAAAGTTAAAGATGCAGCTTATGAAATAATAAATAAAAAAGGGTATACTAATTATGCAGTTGGTCTTGCAATTAGTAGAATTGTTGAAGCCATTATAAGAGATGAAGATTCTATATTAACTGTAAGCTCATTACTTAATGGTGAATATGGGCTTGATGATGTATATTTAGCTATTCCAACAATAGTTAATAGAGAAGGAGCTAAACAAATATTAGAAGTGTCCTTAGAAGAGAAGGAAAGTGATAAGCTTAAAGCTTCTGCTGAGATTATTAAAAAACATCTAAAAGAGGCTGGAATATAGATTAATTTATTTAATTATCATGTAATAAAAAAGAAACTCATTATGAACTGAACTGCTCCTCGTCAAGTAGACAGAGAGCAGTTCATTAGTGGGTTTCTTTTTGTTATGTACTAACTATTTATTTTCAAAGAAATTTCACCTGAAAAAACACTTTCAGTCTTTCCGTCTCTTTCAATAATAAGTTCTCCATTTTCACCTAGGTTTATTACTTTTCCTTGGATAAGTTCTTTACCTTTAATTAATGTTACAGATTTATTAATAACGTAAGAATTATTTCTAAGTACTCTCAGTGGATATTCGAAGTTGAAATTCTCACTAAAATTGTTATAAAAGTTTTCTAACTTATTGAGGATATCAGTTAATATAAGTTCTCTATTAAAGTCCTTGTTATATACTGTTTTTAATGAGGTAGCAATTGAACTAATTTCTTCAGGGAATTCAAAAGATTCCTGATTTACGTTTAAACCAAAACCAATTATTAAATAATTTATTCTGTCCATATCTCCTTTCATTTCTGTTAGGATTCCGCCAATTTTTTTATTGTTAATATAAATATCATTAGGCCATTTAACTTTAGCATCAATATTATATGAATGAAGAACTTCTATTATTGCAGCACAGGTAATAGAGGTGATTTTAGATATTTCATATGGAGATAATTCGGGTTTTAAGTATATAGAGCAATATATTCCTTTGCCTTTTGGTGAAAACCAGTTTCTATCAAATCTTCCTCTTCCCTTAAGTTGATGATCAGTTAATACGATAGTTCCATTCTGTATATTTTCTGAATTCTTTTTGCAATAATCATTAGTTGATTCAATGGTATCAAAATAAAGTATTTTTTTTACTAATGTATTTTTAGATAAATTACTAGTTAATTTATCAATTGATAGTTTACTAGGAGCAAAAGTAAGTTTATATCCTTTTCTAGGAGAAGATTCAATTACGTATCCTTCTTCTTGTAAGGATTTTATGTACTTCCAAATAGCAGCTCTTGTAACCCCTAATGTTTTACTTATATCCTCACCAGAAACATAATTATATTTATTACTTTGTAGTATATCTAAAATTAATAATTTCAAAAAATGACCTCCTGTTGTTTTTAAGAAAATTATAACATTAAAATGTCATTTTTTCGCAACCAATGTGAAAATTTATATAGTATAATTATTTTATTATATTTAAACATTATGTTAAAGATGGGGTATGAGAATGAAAAAAATGGGTAAAAGGAAAAAGCTAATAATAGTAATTAGTACGCTACTTCTTATAATTGCTACTGCTTCTGTAGGAACTTATTATTATATAAAAAGCAAAATTTATGTTGAGCCTGAAAAGGTTGTAGAAGTTCCAAAAGAGGATAAAGAAGAAATAAAGTACCAAGAACAAAATGGTATAATAAATATTTTGTTAGTAGGTATTGATGGGAGAACACTCGACGAAAAATCCAGAAGTGATTCGATTATAATTGCAACAATAGATACCAATAGTAAAAAAGTAAAATTAAGTTCAATTATGAGAGATACATTAATAAAAATTCCTGGGTATGGGGAACAAAAAATTAATGCAGCTTATTCTATTGGTGGTCCAGATTTGCTAATTAAAACAATAAAAGAAAATTTTGGGGTAACACTAGATAAATATGTAGTTGTTAATTTTTGGGGCTTTCAAGACATAGTCGATGCTATGGGTGGTTTAGATATAGATGTAAAAGATTATGAAATTAATGAAATAAATAAATATATTGGTGAGGTTGACACAGTAAAATCTCCGCCATTAACTAAAGCTGGATTGCAGCATCTTGATGGACAGCAAGCTCTATCCTATGCAAGAATTAGAAAGGTAGGGAATGGTGACTATGAGAGAGTTGCTAGACAAAAATCTGTAGTCACGCTGTTAGCACAAAAGGGAAAAGAAATATCTCCATTAAAGTACCCTTCAGTTGCAAACGCATTGTTAAAGTGTGTAAAAACTAATATTGATCCAATGACAATATTTAATTATGCATATACATTTTATAAATTCGATAATCCTGTATTTGAACAATTACAAATTCCTGCCACTGAATTAAGTCAAGGTGGAGAATATATGGATAAAGGATGGGTATTTTTAATTGATGCCAAACAGAATGGAAAAGTGCTTCAAGACTTTATTTTTAATGACAAGAAGTGGGAATCAAAAGATTATAATTTAACAAGTTTTAGGAATATAATAAATCAATATATGGCAAAGGCTGCAGCATTTAATCCAGCAGATAAGCCTGCGCTTGATGAGAACGGAGATGTAATAGATCCAGGTACTAAAACTCCAACAAAAACTGAGGGAAATGGAGGAACTACTCCAACTAATGGAGGAAATCCAGCGACAGGAGGAGAAACAACACCTGGGGGTACTCCTGCTAATGGAGGAACAACAGGTGGAGCAGCAACACCTGGTGGAACAACATCAAACGGAGGAACAACACCTGTAGACAGTAAACCTCCTACAAATGGTACTAGTGATAATCAAAAACCACCTGCCACTCAATAGAATAAAAAAATAAAATATTGTAAAATGTAATCATACATTGTTGATTAAAAGTGTATAAAAATATATAATTAAGCAGGTAATATATTTGTCTGCTTAATTTTTTGTGGAAAGGGAATGAATAATGAGCAAAATTAAAAAAGAAGTTGAAGGTAAGAAAAAAAGAAGATTTTCATTTAAAATCTTTATTGCTTTTATTGTTTTTGAATTTGTATTTACTGCAATAACAGGGCCATTCTTCTTATACTACGGACCTTTCAAAAATGTAAAAAAAGGCTTTGTAGGAGCAGCAATGACCTCTTATAAAAGTCAATTCTTAGCAAAGTGGTTTTTAAGTCAAAGTGAAATTGATAAGATATTAGCTGAAAATAATAATATTGAAGAAGGAAATACAGACGCATCTGATAAAGAAATTAGTATTCCTAAAAGTCATGACGACACTATAGAAAGATTCGATATAGAAAGTGATAAATTTAAAGGATATTTACTTGTTGTTAAAGACCCAACTAGAGTTCATGTTGGATATACATCAAAGCTTGGTAAGGAGGGGCAAACCGTTTCTCAAATTGCAAAGGATAATAATGCAATAGCAGCTATAAATGCAGGCGGATTTACTGATAAATCAGCAAATTCAACATGGGCTGGAAACGGAGGACAAGTAATAGGGTTAATAATGTCAGGAGGAAAGGTAATCTCCTATGATGCTGATGAAAATAGTAAGACTGATATGATAGCAATAAATAAAGAAGGAAGATTGCTAGTTGGTAAATACTCATTAAAAGAACTTAATGGTCTAGGTGCTCAAGAAGCAGTAACCTTTGGACCGGCGTTAGTTATTAATGGAAAGGGAACAATCAAATCTGGCGATGGTGGATGGGGAATTGCTCCTAGAACTGTAATAGGTCAGAGAAGTGATGCAGCTATAATGTTACTTGTTATAGACGGAAGACAAGTATTTAAGAGTGTTGGAGCAACACTAAAGGAAGCTCAAGATGTTATGATAAAATACGGTGCTGTTAATGCTGCTAACCTTGATGGAGGGAAATCTACGACTATGTATTATGAAGGTGATGTAATAAATACTCCTTCAGATAGCTTAGGTGAAAGAAGTATTCCTACTGCATTTATAGTAAAGTAAAAAGGAGAGAATTTAATGAAGGTATTTAAGAGAATAATCATATGGATTATAATTTCTTTAACAATTCAATCTTTAGGGCTTCTTTATTTAGATAAAAAAATATTTGTAAGTAGCAATAATTTTAAAGCTGTAAAGGTTGAAGACAAGAAAAAGGCAACTGATAAAGTAATTAACATACCACAGAACGTGGAATATAAGAATAGTTTTGATGGAAAGTATCTATCTTATTTAAAAGATGGGATATTAAACATAATAGATACAAAAACAGGAGAATCAAAAAGTGTCAAAACTGAAAATGAATCAAAAATCTTAAATTATATTTGGCTTTCAGATAGAAATAGAATATTATTTGTGGATAAAGAAAGTAGTGAAGGAAAGAAAAGTAATTTCTTTTTAAATTATTATGATGCAGGTAAGAATGAAGTAGGGATAGTTGAGAAGTTAGATTCATTAGACCAAGGAGCAGTAATAGATAGTATTGATGCCTCAACGCTTCATAATGTAACTTATATAAAGGTTAATGAAAAAGGAGTTAAAGGTGTAGTTTATAGAATTGATATTAATCATAAAATTACAAAAATGAATTTAAATAGCTCGATAATTGGTAGCATAAAAGTAATTCCTCATGTGGATAGACTCATCTATGAAGATGATTTAAATGGAAACATATATGCTACTAATCCAAATATAAGGCTATCATTTAATAATAAAACTAAATTATTATATATAGATAGCAATGACATAGTATATGTTGGTATTGTTGAAGGTGGAAAGATATCTAAAGTTATGTATGGAGGCTTAGATACAGATACAGGAAGTTGGAAAACAGTTCTGCTTGATAAACCTGTTGATAAGGAAAATATTTTTGTTTCTCAAAAAGGTGACGTAATGGTCAATGATAAGTTACAAGGTATAGTAAAAGATGTAACAATGTCAAAGGAATATAAATATGAAGGAACCTATTTGGGTGTGTATGATTTAGGAATTGCTTCAACATCACAAGGGAAACTTATCAAAACACCTTTTAATAAAGAGTAACTTATACAAGGATGGATACGCTCCATCCTTTTTATATTATATATAATGCTTTAAAAATTTACATTTCACTTCAACTCTTAGAAGTTTCAACTAAGAGTTTTACCATGAGATGTAATATGATTTTTGCATTATATATACTTAGTATTTTGACTATAAATAGTAAAAGTGGACATAGTTATAAGTAATGAAAATTTCTTTAACAGATAATTCATTATTTAAGTTTCTTATGCTATAATATCATTTATAAAAGGAGGATTGGAAATGAATTTTATGTTAACTGCAGTATTATCTATACCTGCTATTTTGGTTGCTTTTACATTTCATGAATACGCACATGCATGGATGGCTGATCGATTGGGTGATAAAACCGCAAGATTCCAAGGAAGATTAACATTAAATCCTTTAGCACATGTTGACCCTATGGGATTTATTATGATATTAATCTTTGGATTTGGGTGGGCTAAACCTACGCCAGTTAATCCAAGGGCGTTTAAAAATTATTATAAGGATGATTTAAAGGTATCTATAGCAGGGCCATTAGCAAATTTAATTGTAGCTATTATATTTGCTGTAATTACGGGGATATTTTTTCGTCTTGCTATGGGAAGTAGTGGAGATCTTGCATATTTAACAGCAAAAATGCTTTTGATGATTGTTACGATTAATGTTAATTTATTTTTCTTCAACCTATTACCCGTACCTGGATTTGATGGATTTAATATATTAGAAGATTTATTTCCAAGTGCTTTTAGAAGAATTGGAGATCAAATTTACAAGTATCAAATGATAATATTCTTTATTGTAGTATTTTTTGCTTGGAAAGTAATATCAGGGCCATCAGCATTAGTAATAGATCAATTATTAAAACTAATGTATTTTGTAGCAAACTTATTTTAAGGAGGAACCATGAGACTAAGGAAAAAATGGTGGGCAAGACCAGAATTAGAAGCAGATCCAAAGGTTATTGTAAATCCAAAGGAGTACAAAGGAAAATGGAGTGAGGTCTTTGGAAATAATAATCCAATATATTTAGAATTAGGTTGTGGAAGAGGACAATTTGCAGCTATTAATTGTAAGAACAATCCTAATATGAACTATATAGCAATTGATTTAAAAGATGAAGTATTAGTTAATGCGTTAAGAAGAGTTAATGAGGAAGAAGTTGAGAATATCAGATTGATACCTCTTAACATTACATTTATAGAAGACGTTTTTGATAAGGATGAAATATCTAAAATATATATAAATTTTTGTAATCCTTGGCCAAAGGACAGACACAAGAAAAGAAGATTGACTCATAGCAGATTTCTTGAAATCTATAAGGGTTTTTTGAAAAATGGTGGACAAATTTGGTTTAAAACAGATGATAAAGAACTTTTTGATGAATCACAAGAATATTTTAAAGAATCAGGCTTTGATATTGAATTTCTAACTTATGATTTACATAAGTCAGATTTTAAAGAAAATATTATGACTGAATATGAAACAAAGTGGACTGGAATGGGTATGAAAATAATGTTTTTGACTGCAAGGTTAAAGTAATAAATAGAGGTTATCTTATTAAGTTTAAGATAACCTCTATTTATATTATTTAATTATATTTTCAATTGTAAGTGTTTTGTGATAAATTTCATAGAATTTATCTTTAGAACGGAGTGCTTGCCGTATTTCTAGTTCTAATGGTATTGAGGAGAATACAGTTAGTTTTATTTCTTCATCAGCAATATCAACATTAACATCTTTTACAGCACCCTCTAAACTCCTGTCTAAACCTTCAGAAATTCTAAGGAGTATTCCGATTTTCTCCACAGAAGTTGCATCTAATTTGTTTAAAATAGAACAAAACTGAGGAAGTGGTATAGTGTAGCTGTTATTTCTATGATAAGCTGCGGTTAATGCACTCATTAATAATTCCTTATGAGTTAACCCATTCATATAGGAATTAAGAATTACATAAAAAGAATGCTTATGATGATTATAATATTTTATACTAATCCCGCAATCATGAAGCAAAGAAGCTGTTTTAACAATTTTATTATAAGAGCTATTTAAATGATGTAATGGTTCCATTTGTTCAAATAATCTCTTAGTAATATCATGAACATGTTTAGCATGTTTAATATTAACATGCAAAGTTTCCATAATACCCTGAATAGAATAATCCAAAATATCGTCAATTGGAGCAAAGTTTTTTGTTATATAATCAAAGATTATTCCTTCTCTTATTCCTCTTCCGCATATTTCTAGATCAGCAATATTTAGATTTTTACATAGAACTTTAATTATTAAAGTTGCACCAACTATTATATCACCAACATCTGGGGAAATGCCTTCCACTCTTAATCTTTGTTTAAAGTCTTTACTTTTTAACCCATTATGAATTTCGGATAAGTCAAAATCATTGAAAGTGTAATTATGAGTCAAAAATAAAGGATATCTCTTTCTTCTTTGATCAATTTTTCCTAGGGTTCTAAACGCAGTCCCAATTCCAATTATATTATCAAAGTTCTCAGTTTTTAGCCATTCAATAGATGATAATGTATTAGTTACTTCTTCTAAAGCATTTTCATAATCTTCATGAATAATTCTATCATTTAAATTAAAGTTATATGATAAATTTAAACTACCTAAAGGGATTGTAGTAGATTTAATCATATTTCCATTTTTTATCCACGCAAAATAAGTGTTAACTCCAGAAACTTCAACTAGTAAAGAGTTTTCTGTGTAAGTGGTGTTTTTTACACTTAAATAATTATAATAAATTTCATCTTCATTGGATAAAATCTCTATATTAATATCTAACATTTCAGATATTTTAGTGATTATACTCTTGCCGTTTTTACAAGTCCTTAAGGCGTCAGTGGCAACAGTAAATATTTTTGAAGCCCCAGAACCTGTGCAAAGAGATTTGAACGATCGTAAGGTAGATAGAAGAATATTAAAAGTATCCTCAGATATCTCATCAGCTTCTAGCAGATCTTGTGATATTCTCACAGGTTCTTTTAATTCGTCTATTATTCTAAAATAACCACTGTCCTCTATTTCTGCTAACATAACACGTACTGAATTTGAGCCTATATCAATAACACCAATTCGTTTCATATGATTCTCCTAAATTACTGTATTTATAGATTATAATGTCTATTATAACAAATGATTTTGTTAGATGCACGTACTTAAAATAACTAATGCTACTATTTTTATTGACATTTTCAAAATACAAAATGTATAATATGAATAATGTAATATATAAATTCTAGGAAGAGGAAAGTAGTTTAATTGATGCCTTATAGATAGCAACTATGTAAACTTGACTTATACTTGGTGATTTAGGCAAGTATAAAACAATAATTGAAGTTAGTTATCTTTAAGCGAGCAGAGGATGGTGTAAGCTCTGTAGGATAAATTAAGATGAAGAGAACCTTGGAGAAACTGCCTGGTGTTTTTTATTGGGTAGTCGCGATTTAAGCGTTAAATGATTAAGTGGCATTATAGTGTTTTAGGTTTAGCACTATTTTGAATTAGAGTGGTACCGCGGGAATTCCGTCTCTTTATTTTTATAAATAAAGAGGCGTTTTTATTTGTAAAATTATACTATCTAGGAGGAAGAAATATGGATTATAAAAAGCTTGTGGCTGAAAGAATTGGTTCAGTTATTGAATTAGAGAAAGATAAGATTGAAGCATTAATAGAAATACCCCCAAATGGTGAAATGGGAGATTATGCCTTCCCATGCTTTCAATTATCTAAAGTTTTAAGAAAAGCTCCAAATATGATTGCAGCTGAGCTTAAAGATAAGATAAATGTTGAAGGGTTTGAAAAAGTTGAAAACCTAGGACCGTACCTTAACTTTTTTGTTGATAAAGGATCCTTTTCAAAAAATACAATTGAAAAAATTATAGATTTAGGTAATAACTATGGATCATCTAATATTGGAAATGGTGAAACTGTATGTGTTGAATATTCATCACCTAATATAGCAAAGCCTTTCCATGTAGGACATTTATTCTCTACAGTAATAGGAAATGCTCTTTACAAGATGTTTAATTTCCAAGGATACAAATCAGTTGGAATTAATCACTTAGGTGATTGGGGAACTCAATTCGGAAAGTTAATTTCTGCCTATAAAAGATGGGTAGATGAGGAAGCTCTTGAAAGAGAACCAATAAATGAATTATTAAGAATATATGTAAAATTCCATGATGAGGCAGAAAAGAATCCAGAACTAGAAGATGAAGGAAGAATGTGGTTTAAGAAATTGGAAGATGGAGATCAAGAGGCCACAGCTTTATGGAAGAGATTCACTGAACTATCTTTAAAAGAATTTAATAAGGTATATGATGAATTAGGTGTAAAATTTGATTCATATGCTGGTGAGGGCTTCTATAACGATAAAATGGATGTAGTTATAAAAGAACTACAAGAAAAGAAACTTTTAACTGAAAGTAATGGAGCACAAGTAGTAATGCTAGAAGATTATAATATGCCTCCATGCATAATATTAAAATCAGATGGAGCTACTATATATGCCACAAGAGATTTGGCAGCAGCTATGTATAGAAAGAATAATTATAATTTTAAGAAGAGTATATATGTTGTTGGCTCACCTCAAGCTCTTCATTTTAAACAAGTATTTAAGGTGTTAGAATTAGCTGGTCATGAATGGGCTAAAGATTGTGTGCATGTGGGCTTTGGACTAATTAAGTTTGCTGATAGAAAACTATCTACAAGAAAAGGAGAAGTTATCCTATTAGAAGATTTACTAAGAGAAGCAAGAGAAAAGGTTCTTGAGACAATAAATGAAAAGAATCCTTCATTAGAGAATAAGGAAGATGTTGCTGAAAAAGTTGGTATAGGGGCAGTAATATTTACTTATCTTAAAAATTCAAGAGAGAAGGATATAGTTTTTGATTGGAAAGAAATGTTATCTTTTGATGGAGAAACTGGCCCTTATGTTCAATATGCTTATGCAAGAGCGAAAAGTATATTAAGGAAAATAGGAGAAATTCAAGGTGAAGTAGATTATAGCAAATTAAGTTCTAAAGAGGAGTTTGAACTTATAAAAACACTAGAAAACTTTAATAAAAACATTCTAAGTGCTTTAGATAAACTTGAACCTTCAATAGTAACTAGGTATTCAATTGATGTTGCTAAAGCCTTTAATAAGTTCTATAATTCTCATTCAGTTAGCAATTTAGAAGATGAAGGACTTAAAATAGCAAGAGTAAGATTAATCGAAGCTACTTGCCAAGTTATAAAGAATTCTTTAGATTTGATAGGAATACAGGTTGTAGAAAAGATGTAATTAATATAAGAGGCTGTTGCATATTGCAACAGCCTCTTGTTTGTAAGTATATAAACATAAATGTGAGGTATTACTTATTTTTTTATTTTAAGTCCATGTTCTTCTTCATACTTTGGGCAACTGCTTGAACAACTTCCACAGTTGCACTCACCCTTAGAAGACTTTCTCAAACTCTTAAAGATAAAATATCCAGCTACCGCTAAGATAACCCCTGCTATTAATATTTCTTTCATATAATCACTTCCTTAAAATAATAATCCGCCAATATTATAAACTGCAAATGCAGCTACCCAAGCTATAGCTAATTGAAATACTACAGAAAATAAGGTGAATTTTGAACCAAATTCTTTTTTCATAGTACCTATTGCAGACACGCATGGTGTATATAAAAGTACAAACACCATAAATGAAAGTGCAGTTAAAAAGTTAAAGAAACTAGGTAATAATGTTGATAGATCCCCAGCATAAATAACTCCCATAGTGGATACAACAGTTTCTTTTGCAAGCAATCCAGTAAGTAATGATACAGAAGCTTGCCAATTTCCGAAGCCCAGAGGTGCGAAGAACGGAGCAATAACATTTCCTATTGATGCAAGGAAACTAGTATTAATTTCATCTACTAAGCCTGAAAAATTAAAGTTTGATAAGAACCATATAACAACACTCATTGAGAAAATAATTGTACCAGCTTTCTTTAAGAAGCCGCTACCTTTATCCCAAGTGTGCTTAATAACATTTTTAACCTCAGGAACTTTATATTCTGGAAGTTCGATTATAAATGGCTCCTCATCCTTTTTAAATATTGTGTTTTTGAAGAGTATACCAAGTATGAATGCTACTACAACACCCGCCAAATAAAGCGAACCTACAACTAAAGCTTCTTTACCTCTAAAGAATACGCTGGAAAAAACTAAATAAACTGGTAATCTAGCATTACAACTCATAAATGGCACTAATAAAGCTGTTAATTTTCTATCTTTTTCGCTTTCTAGTGTTCTAGCAGACATTATAGCAGGTACTGAGCAGCCAAACCCAACCATCATTGGAATGAAAGCCTTTCCTGATAAGCCCATCCTTCTCATTAGTTTGTCCATTATAAATGCGACTCTTGCCATATACCCTGAATCCTCTAAAATAGAAATACAAAGGAATAGGGCCAATATAACAGGTAGTAAGACCACTATGCTACCAACTCCAGTAATGATTCCATCGATTATTAAACTTTTAAACCAATCTGAAGATGTAGATAATAAGTTTTCTGCACCAGGAATGATTAATCCTTGTAATACAGTTTCATCTAACCAGTCAGATAAAGGAATTCCAACCCAACTGAATGTAAATTTAAATATAAAGACTACAGCAACCAGAAACAAGGGATATGCTAAGAATGGGTTCAGAAATACCTTATCTAGTTTTTCAGATATATCAGAAATTTTAGCTTCTTTTACATTTAGTTTTTTTATAAATTCATGATTCTTTTCATTTATTTTTTTAGCTTCATAAGAATTTTTATTCACTAATATTTTAGAAAGAATTTTGTCCAAAAATCCGTAAACTTCCGCTTCGTTTTGCATATGAAAATCATTATCAGTTGATGGACATACGAAATCCTTCTTCTCAATTAAATCTTTAATATGTTCAAGACCTGTACCTTTAGTAGCACTGATAGGTACAACCGTTACTCCCATTTCTTTTTCTAATAGGTCTATGTCGATTAAGAATCCTTTTTTTAAAACAATATCCATCATATTTAATATTAATATAATTGGAATGTTAAAATCCTTTAACTGTGTAGTAAGATATAGGTTTCTTTGTAAATTAGATGCATCAACAATGTTTAATATTGCATCTACATTTCCTTCCTCTAAGAAAGCTTTGGAAACTTTTTCTTCATTAGAGAACGTATCCATAGCATAAATTCCTGGTAAATCTACAATTTTGATATCCTTATAGAAACCTTCCTTTTTTTCTACAGTTACTCCAGCCCAGTTTCCAACGTATTGATTTGAACCAGTTAATTCATTGAATAATGTTGTTTTACCTACATTAGGGTTTCCCAGTAGAGCGATAGTTGTCATTAATATTCCCCCTTATTTTATAAAAATATTTTCAGCGTCCTTCTTTCTAAGTGCGAAATCTGTTCCTCTTAGATTTACAACTATAGGATCACCTAAGGGAGCTACTCTTTTTAATGTTACTTCAGTTCCTTCAACGCAACCAAGTGCTAGAAGTCTTTTAGCTAGTTTTTCATTTCCTGCAATTTCATTTATTAATCCAACCTGACCAGGTTTTAAATCGCAAATGCACATTATTAACACCTCACATTGAAAATCATTATCACATACTTATAATATCAGTATATTCACATATAGTCAAGAAAATAACAATGTAAAGTTACAAAATATTTTACAAATAGGTTGTATTATTTCTAATAATGGTGATAAAATAAAAATTAAAAATTAAAAATTAAAGTAATGGAGTGATAATTATGACAAGAATTGCAGCATTTTTCGATATTGATGGTACTTTGTACAGAGAAGGCTTAATTACTGAAGTTTTTAAAAAAATGATTAAGTATGAAATAATTGAGCCGGATAAATGGTATAAGGAAGTACGTCCAAGTTTTCTTAAATGGGATAGAAGAGAAGGGGACTACGATTTATATTTATTAAAAATGATTGATATATATATGGAAGCTATTAAAGGAATAGATAAGCATCATATTGAATTTATAGCTAATCGAGTTATAGAACAAAAGGGAGATAGAGTTTATACATTTTCCAGGGAAAGAATTAAATGGCATAAAGAAAATAATCATGTTCTGATAATAATCTCTGGTTCTCCAATTGAACTAGTAAGAGAAATGGCTATGAAATATGGTTTTGATGATTATAAAGGAGCAATTTATCTTTTGGACAAAGAGGGCAAATATACAGGTGAGGTATCGCCTATGTGGGATTCAGTAAGCAAGAAAAATGCGATTGATGAGATGACGCAGAAATATGATATTGATTTGTCTCAAAGTTATGCTTATGGTGACACCTCAGGAGATTTTACAATGCTTAAATCTGTTAGCTATCCATACTGCATTAATCCAACAAAAGAACTTCTTGACAAGGTGAGAGATGATGAGGAGATAAGAAAAAAAATAAAAGTAGTTGTTGAAAGAAAAGATGTAACTTATAATTTAAATATAGACGACATTCAATATGTTTAAAAGAAAGAGTGAGAGTTAGTGATAGTAAGACAAAACACTATTAAAGTGACGGATCTCTCAAAGGAAAATATGCTTAAATTTGGAGATGGAGATTTATCCTTTGAGGATGCTGTCTATTTTGACCTAGAACATTATGTCTATAAAAAACCAAAATGTGTTGGCGTTTTCGGCGCTTGTTATTTCTCTGCTGAAGATTCAGAAATTCATGTCACTCAATATATGATTGAGAATAAGGAAGAAGTAAAAGATATCCTTATTTTAGCAAAGAATTATCTGGAAGATATCTATAAAAATAAATTTAAAAAATCTATAGTCACTTTTTCGGGAAACAATGACTTTACAGTTATTAATTACTTATTTAATAAATTTCAAGTAGACTTTTCATTTCAGGAGCACTTTACGTCAATTGATTTGCAAAAAGAATATGAAAAAGTAAATAAAAAGAGTATAGGTTTAAAAAATTTAGAAAAACAATTTTTCATAGAACGGGAAGAATGTGATCTTATATCGGGAGCTAATTTAGCTAAAACTTTCCATAAGGTTTTGAAAGATAGTGATTATATTTTTAGAATGCCAAAAGAAAAGATAGAAAAAATACTTATTTATAATGAAGCGGATGTCGTTAACCTTTTTCACATATATAAGGATTGGAAAAAACATATAACATTAGAACAAGAATCTTCAGAGGAAATAAAAGAGAGCTGTACAGTTTAGTACAACTCTCTTTTATTTTTTATTAGGGGACGGTTAACATATTATTATTGTAATTTTAGACTGAAATGTTTCAAAAAAATGTTAACCGTCCCCAAGATTTAGTTCCTAATTTTATTTATTAAAGGTGATAGTTTTACCGTCCAAGGTTGCAATAATAGTTCCATCTAAATCAGTTCTATAATATTTTACTTTGGCTGCTTTCAATTTATCTATAGTTTCCTTATGTGGATGCCCGTATTTATTGTCTTTTCCGCATGAAATAATAGCATATTTAGGATTTACAGCCTGTAAAAAGTTTTTAGATGTGGAAGTAGAACTTCCATGATGACCTACTTTTAAAATATCGGACTTTAGATTATAACCTTTTTGAAGAGTTTCTGCCTCAGATTCTTTTTCTGCATCACCGGTAAATAGTGCTGTATTATTACCATAGGTTAATTTAATAATAGCAGAGTAATTGTTGTTGTCATCACCATAGTTATCGCTATTTGGAGCAAATACATCAAGCTTTAAATCAGGAGAAAAATCAATAGTAGAGCCTCCTTTTAAAACATTGATTTTAAGATCTTTATTGTTTAGTTCTGCTACCATATCTTTAAATGCAGCTGTTGTAGTCTTCTTCTTTGGTGCATAGAACTTGCCTACATCAAAGTTTTTAATTACCCAATCCATGTTTCCAATATGATCTTCATCGGGATGAGTAGCAACAATTGCATCAAACTTTTTTATTTTTAATGAGTTTATATAGTTTTTAAATTTTTTATCTTCTTTACTTGTAGATGAATCTATAAGTAAGTTCTTATCTTTATATTGGATTAATATAGCGTCACCTTGTCCAACATCAATATAATGTATTTTAACTCCACTTGTTGTTTGAGTTTCGCTGCTAATGGTATTACCTTTACTGCATGATATAAAAAGTAAAGATGTTAATACTAATAATAATGATAGAAATTTAAGTTTTTTCATAACTGCCTCCTTAATAATTGCCAATAAATATAGTTTATCATTATATTATTCTTATGAGAAGATTTGAAATACTTGCACTTTAATCAAGACATAGTATAATGAAATAGATGAAATTAGGATGGTGTAAAGTATGAAAAAAATTAAAATGTTAGTTTCTTATGGTTTATATATGATTGCATTTAGAATTAGAGGATTTAAGTATAAATTACTAAAATCAAGAGCAACAGAAGAAGAACTTATTAAATACAGGGACAAGGTCATTCAAAATTGGGCAGCATTTACTGTGAAAACTCTAGATCTTAAAATACAAGTAGTAGGAAGAGAAAATATTCCGAGTGAAGCTTGTGTGTTTATTGGAAATCATCAAAGTTTATTAGATATACCTATTTTATTATATGGAACGCAAAGAAGTGTTGGCTTTATAGCTAAAAAAGAGCTTTTAAAGGTTCCTGTAATTGGATATTGGATGCGTTTAATTCACTGTGTCCCAATTGATAGGGAGAATGTAAGAGAAGCTATAAAAGTAATTAACATAGGTTCTGATAATTTGTTAAATGGTAATGATATGGCGATATTCCCAGAGGGAACAAGAGCTAGAGAAGGAGTAATGAAAGATTTTAAAAAGGGTAGTATGAAATTAGCAACAAAAGCAAAAGCGCCTATTGTTCCTGTTACGATAGATGGTAGCTATAAAGCTTATGAACTTAATAACAAATTCCAAAGTGCTGAAGTAAAAATAACCTTTGGGGAACCAATATATACCAATAATTTAACAAAAGAAGAAGAGAAAGATTTGCATATAAGAGTTCAGAACGTTGTAAAAGGAAATCTTAAAGGTTAATAAATTTATTTAAAAAGGCGTGTTCATTTAAAATGGATGCGCCTTGTTTTGCGTTAAGTACTTACAGGAAGATTAAGACGAATACATAATATTAATATTTTCAGAAATTTATATTTTGATTGAAAAATGAAATAAAAATAATTTCTGAATTTCATTTTTTATGTTATAATTGTATAAGATTGATAAAAAATCTATTAAAATGAAATTTTATAAAAATTTATATGCATACTAAGGGGGCTAGAATATGCGTAAAGAATTTTCATTAAGTAATGACAAGGCAACTATTAATTTTACAGCTAAGTATTGTGATAATTATGAGACGTTACTAGAAAGTGATGGATTTAGAAGAGTTTTAGAAGCATTTTTAAAGCAAGCTAAAAAGAAAAACACACATAGCTATAGGTTTTTAGAGAAAAGCTTTGGAAAGGATCAAATTCTTAACTTAGAGATTGAGATATCAAATTTATTTAAAGTACTTACAGTATTAAGTGTTGAAGAAATATCTCATGTAAATCCTAATTATAGCGGTCTTCTTCTAAATAAAGATGAATTTATTGCATTTATTGAGGATCTATATTTATTTTGGAGAAAGTTAGAAAGATATACAATTATATATTCTAATAGAGTAAAGACAGGTCTTGCAGCTGTAAGTTTTACGGAAGTAAATTCTCAATTTAGCAGATTAATACGTAGACTTTATAGAAGAATTGAAAAAAATATTTTAGGATTTAACCCTAATGTATTTAGGCAGTTACCAGTTGGGGGAAACGCTAGTTTGATGTTATCAAATGTAGTGTGGGCAGCACCAGATGAATACAGAGTATTAGAAGACATTCCTTTTATTGATTCGATTCTATTGCAAACACCATTTATTACTTATCCTAAGAAGAATACAAGAGATGGAATGTTTAAAGAAGTAAAGGATAACCCGTTGAAAAAGGCAATAATTGATAAAGATCATTGGTTTTGTTATCCTGCAAAGATAGGCGATTTATTGGCGTTTTTATATTTCCATAGAGACTTCATGGAGCATGGAATTACACTTTGTAATCTTTTCGAATTAGCAAAGGAAAAAGAATTTAAGGGTAAAAAACCTGATATAATCTACGTTTACGGAGCTAGAGAAAAGGGTGATGAGTTAAAGACTGTTTTCTATGATGATAAAGATAATGATATTATGTTTGGATATATAAATCATTCAGAAGAAATAGATTATTTTGGCTATATGAAAAAAATGAGCTTGACCCTTCATAACTTAATTCAAATCAAGAGAGGGTATCTTCCTATACATGGAGCTATGGTTAATATAGTTCTTAAGAATGGAAAAGAAGCAAATGTTATTATTATGGGAGATTCTGGAGCAGGAAAATCTGAAAGTCTAGAAGCTTTTAGAGGCTTAAGTGAAGATTATATTTCTGATATGACTATTGTTTTTGATGATATGGGAACTATTAAAGAAAAAGATGGTAGCATTTATGGCTATGGAACGGAAATTGGAGCATTCGTAAGATTGGATGACTTAGACCAAGGATATGCATTTAAAGAAATGGATAGAAGTATTTTCATGAATCCAGATAAAATTAATGCAAGACTTGTAATGCCAGTTGCTTCTTATAAAGAAATAATGAAAGGATACAAAGTAGATCTTTTCTTATATGCAAATAATTACGATGAAGTACCTGAAGGTGGAAAAGCAATAGAGTATTTTGAAACTTCAGAGGATGCAATTAAAGTATTTAAAGCAGGAGCAAGAGTTGCAAAGGGAACAACAACAGAGAGGGGATTAGTAAAATCTTATTTTGCAAATCCTTTTGGACCAGCCCAAAAGCAACAAGAATGTGATGTATTATTAGATAAATACTTTGATGCGCTATTTGCATCTGGTGTTAAGGTTGGAGAGATTAAAACTTCTCTAGCAATACAAGGAAGCGAGAAAAATGGGCCAAGAAAAGCAGCACTTGAGCTTTTTAATATAATAAATAACCTATAGAATAAGAAAGCGATGGATAACCCATCGCTTTTTATATTTCTTTTAAGGAATTTAGTTTTTCTTTTATTTCTTTTAAAATATTATCAAATTTGCTTGGCTTTAAGTTAGGAAAGGCACGCAAAAGTCTCTTGTGATTAAAATCTAAAGAGTCAAAAGAAATATCATATTTATGTCTAAGCTCTTTTATGTTGTTCTCAATATTTTGAACTGCATCAAAGGCTGCATCTTTTGTTGTGACAATTATATATTCATAACGCTCTTTTAATTCTGAGGATATTAATTGTAACCTTGTAAGCATTTTACTAAATCTCACTAGAGATGAAAGTGTGAATGCTACATCAAAGGTGAAAATAAGTAAAAATATATATGATGTCATAATATTAAATTCTCTTGGAAAAGATGAAACAATATTTGATATTAAAGGATTGATAAATTTTATAATGATTAACGCTGCAATTCCCCATACAAGAGAGAATGATAGACATATTCTACCATGAAGATTAAAGGGTTCATTGGTATAGTCCCACCATTTTGATTTGAAAAACTTTTCTAATATGAAGCCAGTTATATATTCAATAAAAGAAATTATAACAGTAGAAAGCACATATAAAAGAAGTATATTACTTTTAAAATTATTAAAAAGTAACACAACTGAAACAATTCCAGTTCCGTAGATTGGACATAATGGACCATACAAGAAACCTCTATTTACAAAATATCTTTTATTGTAGAATTGGTAGATAACTTCTGTTACCCAACCTAAAAATGAATAAATAAAAAATAAAAGTACTATTTCGTATAGATTAACACCTAATATTGAATGGTAAATAGTAATCATCCCCTTTCAAATTAGTAATAATTTATATTATACATTATTTGGCTGTTTAGTTAAAATAAATAGTAATAATTTGGAAAAATATTAAATATAAAAATAACTCTCTAGGAATAGAGAGTTATTTTTATATTAGTCTATTGAAGAATATCTGTCTTTTGCGAAAAAAGATATTGCATATAATCCACATATACCTACAAGAGAATAAATAACTCTTGAAACTATGGACATTTGACCAAAAAGGCTTGCAACTAGATCAAATGAGAAAAATCCAATTAATCCCCAGTTTAAAGCCCCAATGATTACTAGAATAAGTGCAATAGTATCTAGTGTTCTCATAAAAAACACACTCCTTTTTGTTTGTTTACAACCAATAGTATAACCATAAATAAATAAAGTATACTTAAAAATGAGTGTCTTTTATAAACAAAAAAACTTGGACAATATCCAAGTTTTTAAAACACTTATGTAAATTAAAATGTTTTAGCTACTATCACGATTAAAGTTGAATATTTCTGTCTACAGGTTGAGTAAGTGAAATGAAAGTATCTGTTCTTTGAATTCCAGTTATAGTGTTAATCTTATTCATAAGTAAATCTTGAAGATCTGTTATGTTCTTACAAATTACTTTTGAGAAAACAGAATAATCACCTGTAGTTAAATGTAATTCTACTACTTCTTTAATTTTTGCTAATTCTTCAAATACATAGTTAAAGGATGAAGTTTTGTCAACATAAATTCCTACAAAGCAACAAACATCATACCCAAGTTTAGGTAAGTTTAGAACTATTCTAGTGCCTTTTATTATTCCCATGTCTTCCATTTTCTTCATTCTTACGTGGATTGTTCCTCCTGAAACATGACAAATTCTTGCTATTTCAAGGTAAGGAGTTCTACAATCTTTTATTAATATGTCTAATATTTGTAAATCTAAATCATCTAAATGTGATAATTGATTCATAGACATTTTATCACCTCTCTGTTCTATTATCATTTTTATTTTATCAAATAAGTTTAAAAATTTCTATAAAAAAATATAAAAATATAAAAAAATTTTTTGGTTATTTATTATTTTATTAAATTATACTATGTTTCAATAAAAAAGTAAAACCAGACAAATTATTATTTGAAGAAAGTATTGAAAATGTTTAGATTTTACATTAATATAATATGTAGCATTAAATATTAGGAGGGGTAGTAAATGGGACTGTTTTTACTTATATTACAAACAGTTATTATATTTGCAGTAGTACTTGCGGCATTTTATGTATTAAGGAAATTCGTTTTCGGTAAGCTTAAAATATCAAAATGGATTCCGTTAGGAATTGCAATTTTATTACTTGCAGGTCAGTTTGTATTTAAAATACAAAATGGAATTCAAGGAGTAGCTGTAACAGCATTAACTTTATTATTTTTCATGTGGTTCTTAGACTTAAATCAAGGTGGTGGACCAGCAACTTCGAAAAAGCAAAAACAAAAACAAATTGAGATAAGACCAAAAGCAAAACCAAACAGAGTTAAAAATTTAAATAAAGACAAAAAGGATAAGTAATTATCTTTTTAATATAAATAAAACTCGGCAATGCCGAGTTTTATTTATGTCAATTGTAGAATAGTAGATTAATATTCAAAAAATATTGGAGAAGTAATAGCTATTTTGTCCTCTTCTTGATAAACCTCAAGTAAGTACCAAGTGTTACCGGGGTTTACTGGTAAGTTTATGAAATACTTAACTGTATTTAGGTTTAAATCATTTAAGGTTTTAACTACAGTTCCGTTATTTGATATTATTTCTACTTTTTTTATTTTGTACTTTGGATCTTGCAGGAAAATATAGAATTTTAATTCATCAAGATTAGGTTGACTTATTACCTCACCCATAAAGTACCCATTCATACTAAAGTAAGCTTTTAATGTTCTTGATTCAGTTGAGTATGTTCTTCTGCATCTAATACTATCTACTAAGGATGAATGATTAAGCTCGTTGCAGATTACACAAGTAAGATTATCTGTATCGCCAAAATTAAGCCTATGATTATCCTGCCCATTAATGGCACCTAACTTCCAACCGTTGTCAAGTAACTTGAAATAATGCTTATGATGACGAATGTATTTATGAGGAGGGGAACCATTACCAACTTCCACAGATGTTATAAAGTAATTAAGATAAGCATTGTATGGCAGTCTTTCTATAGGGCTATGAGGATGGTTTATAAATATAAGACCTTCCTGGTTATTTAGCATCCATAGTAGTAACACTCTTAAGTCCTTAACCACTCCTGTGAAATAGGTAGAAATATTTATAAAATTCAAATCACCCCAAGGATTGCTTCTGCTTTCAAATCCCAATAAAGTAAGGGGACGGTTATGTTTTTTATTATATTTTTTTAAGCAAGATTTCAAATAGGTCCATTTGGATACTTTAGAAGATTTATAATCTATATCTTCTTTTAGATATGAATTGTGATCAGTTATAAACATAAAATCTAGTGAATTTTTATAACCATATTCCAGTGCTTCAATAGGAGAACCTCGTCCATTAGAAAGGAATGTGTGACAATGAGGAATTCCATAATAGAAGTTTATATCTTTGTCATCAATTTTTTCAGATTTATATTTAAAAGTAGATTCTTTCCTAGTCATAGTAGGTCCTTCTTTCAAAATATTTCTATATATTATATAATAATATGATATAAATGAATTTTATGTCCTTAGGAGGTAAATATGATAAAAGAATTTTCACCGTATAAACCTAAAATTCATAAGGAAGTTTATTTAGCAGAAAACTCAACTATCATTGGCAACGTTGAGATTGAAGAAGGTGCATCTATTTGGTTTGGTGCAGTTTTAAGAGGTGATGAGAATTCAATCAAAGTAGGAAAGAATTCTAACATCCAAGATAATGCAGTTGTGCATGTAGATGATTATAGTGTAAAGATTGGGAATAATGTTACTGTAGGTCATGGTGCTATTTTACATGGCTGTGTAATAGAAGATGAATGCTTGATTGGTATGGGAAGTATAATATTAAATAATGCTAGAATAGGTAAAAATACAATAGTAGGTGCAGGATCACTAGTAACTCAGAATGCTGATATTCCAGAGGGTGTTTTATGCCTTGGATCACCTGCTAAGGTTGTAAGAAAGCTAACTGAAGATGAAATTAATAGCATAAAATCATCTGCAAGAATGTATTTTGATCTTTCAAATAAATACAGGAGTGAGGAGAAATAGAATGATAAAATTAGGAGAATATAATGAATTAAAGGTCTCAAAGGAACGCGACTTTGGTATTTTTGTTACTGATGGGGAACAAGAAATTTTGATTCCAAAGGGAAGTCTTGCAGGTGAAAAACCTAGTATAGACGAAACTATAAGGGTATTTATATATAGGGATTCTGAAGATAGAATTATAGGAACATTAAAAAAGCCATTAGGAACATGCTTCGAAATATCCTATCTAAAGGTAGTTGACATAACTAGCATTGGAGCATTTGCTGACATTGGTATAGGAAGGGACGTACTAATACCGCTTAAAGAACAACTATATAAATTACATACTGGACAAAAATATCTTTTATATTTATATATTGATAAGACAGGAAGAATAGCTGCAACTACTGATGTTGAAGATTATTTAGAAGTTGCCCCAGATTATAAGATAGATGATGAAGTTACAGCTGTGGTTTATGAGATAAATGAAAATAACACATTGAAATTGGCTGTGGATAATAAATATAAGGCATTAATGCTTAAAAATGAATATTACGACTATATTCCAATGGGAGAAGAACTAAAGCTAAGAATTAGAAGGATCTATGAAGATGGAACTTTAGGATTAACTACAAGAAAAAGAAAATTAGATGAAAGAGAAGTTTTAATAGAGAAGATATTAAAGGCTTTAACAGAAAATGGGGGATCAATTCCATTTAACGACAAATCAAATCCAGAAGATATTAGAAGAGAGTTTAACACAAGCAAAAATTACTTCAAAATGACATTAGGAGCATTGATGAAGCAAGGTAAAGTATACCAAGATGAAACGGGCACTCACTTAAAACAATAATTTAACTTGATAAATATGAGGCAGGTAAGAATCTTATTAAAGTTTAAAAGGCTTTAGTAGAGGATTTTTTTACCTGTCTTATTTTTGTTATATTTTGGGGACGGTTAACAAATAATATCAATTAAAGGAGTGAGAGTATGAGAAAAATCTATATATTTTTATTATCTGTATTTTTAGCGATAACATGTAGCCATAAATATGTGCTTGCTTCAGATTTAGATGTTAAAGTGCATTTTATTGATACTGGACAAAGTGATTGTATTCTTATAGAAAATGGAGAAAAATCATATTTAATAGATAGTGGGGAAGAAAAAAATAGTGCTAAAATTCTAAGCTATTTAAATAAACATGGAATTAATAAACTTGATTTTATAATCTTGACGCATTATCATCAGGATCATTATGGTGGGCTTTTTGATATAACAAGCAAAATAAAAACTAATATGGTGTACGTACCTAGATATTGTGTAGTTGAAGAGGAAAAAAATAAAGCCTTATCATCTTTGCTAAAAAATAAAATTTCATATAAAGTCATAGAAAAAGAATGGAAGTATAAAGATGGATTAGTAGATTTAAAGGTTTTGGCACCTTCAAATGGGCACGATTCCTTAGAAAATAATAATTCATTAGTTATAAAAGGAATATTAAATGGGAAAAATTATTTATTTATGGCTGATTGCGAATTTGACGAGGAGAAGGATTTACTTAGTAGAGATATAGAAAATATTGATGTATTAAAGTTAGGTCATCATGGATTTGATACATCTTCATCAGAGGAATTATTAAGAATAATCAATCCGAAATATACTATAATAACTTGTGACGGGAATGAAAGTCCTGAAATTCAAGTAATAGATAGACTTAAAAGATTGGATACCGTTATATTAAGAACAGATAGATGTGGAGATATTGAAATTATAAACAGTCAGCAAAAGAATTTACAAATGTCATTATAGCAGATTATTAAAGCATTAAACCCTTTGGTCTTTGAAAGTAAAAAGGTTGAAACAAATGTTATAACTAGACTAAAAAATACACTTACAAAGGAATTGAAGTTTTACATTAATAATGTATAATAAATTTGAGGGGGAATTCATTTGGAGATTAAGGGTTTAGGAAAAAACACTAGAGTTACAAGCGAAAGAAAAATACAAAGTTCAAGGAAGGATTTTTCCCAAAGCTTCAGTCAAGCTAGAGATCGCAGAAGTGGTGAAGAACTGAAGAAAATGATTGAAGATATCAAGAAGAAAGGGAATCGTCTTGTACTTACAAAAACCTATGCAGATGTTGCAAGCTATAAAAGGATGATTAAAGAATATTTACAATCAGTTTTAGAATATATGTATAGTATTAAGCAAGATATTAGTTTTTGGCAGACACAGTATTTTATTACAGTTGATATAATTGACTCAAGATTAGAAGAACTGACTCAAATGTTGTTAAGCGATGAGAAAGAAAATATAAACATAGCATCAACGGTGGATGAAATACAAGGGTTGATTGTTGATATATATAGATAAGTTTTTACATATTTAAAGGGTGAATAGTGTAGGCATTTATTAAGTGCAACACCATTCACCTTTTGCTTATTGCAATTTATTTACCCAATCACTTGAAGATGCATCTGATGGCATTCTCCAGTCTCCCCTTGGGGATAAAGATATTGTACCAACTTTTGGACCATCTGGTAAGGCGCTTCTTTTAAATTGTTGTGAGAAAAATCTATTTATAAATTTTAAAAGCCATTTCTTTATGGTTTCTTCATCATAATCGTCTCTAAAGGCTTCCTTAGCCAAGAATAAAATTCTCTCCGGAGTGGAGCCATGTCTTATGAAATGATATAGGAAAAAATCATGTAGCTCATAAGGGCCAACTATGTCTTCAGTTTTTTGAGCAATTTCACCTTTGTGATCTTTAGGTAATAACTCAGGAGAAACAGGTGTATCTAATATGTCTAAAAGAGTATCCTTAACTTCTTTAGTTGATTCATAATCAGCTACATATTTAACCAAGTATCTTACTAAAGTCTTCGGTATTGATGTGTTAACAGCATACATGCTCATATGATCACCATTATATGTGCACCAGCCTAAGGCCAATTCAGACAAATCTCCAGTTCCAATTAGTATACCGCCTTCTTTATTTGCGATATCCATAAGTATTTGAGTTCTTTCTCTTGCTTGAACATTTTCATAAGTTACATCATGTTTATTTTTATCATGCCCAATATCTTCGAAATGTTTTAAGCAAGCATTTACTATGTTAATTTCTCTTAGGTCACAATTAAGCTCTTTACATAAAGTAAGTGCATTATTGTATGTTCTGTCTGTGGTTCCAAATCCAGGCATTGTTATTGTAATAATATTTTTTGAATCTAAACCTAATAATTTAAAGGTTTTTACAATAACCAAAAGTGCTAGGGTAGAATCCAATCCTCCTGAAATACCAATAACAGCTTTTTTTGAATATGTATGTTCTAGTCTTTTAGCTAATGCAGAGGCTTGAATATTAAATATTTCTTTACATCTAATTTCTCTCTCTCTATCTGAGGAGGGAACAAATGGATGTTTAGCAATATAACGATTAAAATTAGAAATTTTAGTGCTTTTATATTGGAAGCTTATTAATTCTGGTTCAAAAGGTAGTGATTTATAGGAATCTCTAAAACTAATATTTTTAGTTCTTTGTGAATTTAATTTAAATAAATCTATAAAACTATAAATAATCTCATTTTCCCTTTGGAAACGTTCATTTTCAATTAAGGTTGAACCATATTCACTTATTAATAAATGACCTGAAAAAAGTAAATCTGTTGAAGATTCGTATACACCTGATGAAGAGTATATATAACCACTCATACAACGAGCGCTTTGATTCTCAACTAAAGATTTTCTATAGGTGCTTTTAGATACTAATTCGTTTGAAGCTGATGGATTGCAAATAATATTTGCGCCAGCTAAAGAAAGATATGAAGAAGGTGGTATTGTTACCCATAGGTCTTCACATATTTCAACCCCAACTTTAACATCATCACATCCAAAAATAATATTTGTTCCAAAAGGTATTTCTTTTTGAAAAGATAAGTCCACTTTTTTGCTAGTAACCGATAATCCCTCAGTAAACCAACGCTTTTCATAGAATTCTGTATAATTTGGGATATAAGATTTTGGAATAATTCCAAGAATTTTACCTTCAAATATAACAAAAGCACAGTTATATAATGTATAATTAACTAATAACGGTGAACCAACTATTATTAATAAGTCTTTGTTTAGTGAATGTTCGCAAATGTTTTTTATTGATAAGTATGAATTTTCTATAAGATTCCATTGAGTGAATAAATCGCCACAAGTATATGATGTTGTGGCTAACTCGGGAAAAACTATAATCTTAGCATTGTTTGCTTCTGCTTCATTCACTTGTTTAATTATATTTTCTAAGTTATATTGAACATCTGCTACTCTTGTTTTAGGGCAAGCTGCTGCAACTTTTATAAAGTCCATTGAATCATCTCCATTTAATTTTTATATAAGTTAATTTTAAAATTTTAAATTTTATCATCAGACAATTAATTAAAATTTAAATCATTTCATAAATTTATAATAATTAGAAAACTGAAGAAAATCAATGAAAAAAAGAGAAAAGATTTATATAATAAGTAAAAGAGATATCAAATACCTCTTAATAGGTTAGAAAATAATTTGTAAAATGATTTTAAATAAAGTATATTATATATATAGTTGTAAAGGAGAGGAGAAACATGGAAAGTACTTATGTGATTGTTTGGTTACTAGTCGCTATTGGATTTTTTGCCATTGATATTTTTACTTCAGCTTTTCTTTTTGTATGGTTTGGACTTGGTGCATTAATTGCTATGATAGGTGCAATATTTGGAATACCACTTGAAATTCAAATAATACTATTTTTGGTTGCAAGTTTAGTATCAACATCTTTAGGGTATCCATGGGCAAGAAAGAGATTTAAGGTAAATGTTAAGAAAACTAAAACAAGAGACGAAGAGCAAATAGGAACAATAGGTAAAGCAGAAAAAGATATAATAAACGAAGGAGAAATAAAGCTTGACGGAGTTTTGTGGAAAGCTATAAATACTGGGGATGAAATAAAAAAAGGGGACAAATATAAGATTTTACAGTTTAAAGGAAATAAAATTATGATTGAAAAAGTGGAGGAGGATTTATAATGTTAGCACTAATTATTGTTGGAGTATTGGCATTTATTTTACTATTAATAGTTGTATCATCTATTAAAATAGTAAATACAGGTTACCTATTCGTTTTAGAGAGGTTTGGACAATTTCATAGAGTTTTAGAGCCAGGTTGGCATTTTACAATACCTTTTGCAGATTTTGTTAGAAAGAAAGTTTCAACAAAGCAACAAATACTAGACATTCAGCCACAAGCTGTTATCACTAAGGATAATGTTAAAATATCAATAGACAATGTTATCTTCTACAGAGTTTTAAGCGCAAAAGATGCAGTTTATAACATAGAAGATTTTAAATCAGGTATAATTTATTCAACTATCACAAATATGAGAAATATCGTAGGTAATATGACATTAGATGAAGTATTATCTGGAAGAGATATTATTAACCAAGAGCTACTTAAGGTTGTTGATGACATAACTGATGCATATGGTATAAAGATACTTTCAGTTGAAATTAAGAATATTATTCCACCTGCTGAAATTCAACAAGCAATGGAAAAGCAAATGAAGGCTGAAAGAGATAAGAGAGCAGTTATATTGGAAGCAGAAGGTGCTAGACAATCTTCTATTGAAAGAGCAGAAGGTGAAAAGCAATCCAAGATTTTACAAGCAGAAGCTGAGAAACAAGCTAATATTAGAAGAGCTGAAGGGTTAAAAGAATCTCAATTATTAGAGGCTGAAGGTAAAGCTAAAGCAATTGAAGTTGTAGCCAGAGCTCAGGCAGAGGCAGTTTCTCTAGTTAATAGAGCTATAATTGAATCAGGTACTAATGAACAAGTTATTGCTTTAAAACAAGTTGAAGCACTTCAAGAAATGGCTAAAAACCCAGCTAATAAGCTTATTCTACCAAATGAAACTTTGTCATCATTAGGAAGTATAGCAGCGATAGCTGAAACTTTGAAGAAATAGAATTGGGGACGGTTAACATTTTTTTATATAAAATTAAATGTTAACCGTCCCTTTTTATTTGATTAAAATCAAGCAATTTTGTCAATACTCCGTATAAAGGAGTTGATAAAATGCCTAGATCTGCAAGAATAAAGTTACCAAATGGATTATATCATGTCATGATAAGAAGTATTAGCGAAGTAAAGCTATTTAGAAAAGATGAAGATAAGGTAGTTTACTTAAAAATAGTTAAAGAACTTCAGAATACATTTAAATTTAAAATTTATAGCTATTGCCTCATGAATACTCACGGCCATTTCATTTTAGACTCTTATGGGGCAGATATATCTAAAATAATGCATTCTATAAACTCAAAATATGCCAGATATTATAATAAAAAATATAAAAGACATGGGCATTTATTTCAAGATAGATTTAAAAGTAAGCTTATTACAAATGATAGATACATTTTGAATTTATCCTTATACATACATAAGAATCCATTAGATATGAAGAAATATATGCATAGTCCAGAAAAGTACAGGTTTTCTAGTTTGTCAGTATTCTTGGGCATCAAAAACGATGAGTTCAATATATTAGATGAAGCATATTTATTATCTATGTTAACTAATAATCTAGTTGATGCTAAAAATAGATATAGAAGAATGTTATTTTCAAATAATGATACTTTAGGTGAAATCATGGATTTGAATAAAGATGTAAATTTATATGTGAGCGGAAGAAATCCAATTGTAAGAAAGTATGATTTTAGCACCATATTAAACTTCATAGAAAGTAAATATAAGATTAGTAAGAAACTTATAATAGCAAAATTTATTAGAGAGTATAAACACTTTAAAGCTATTTTAGTTGCTATGGTGAGATGTTTATGTAATCTACAAATTAATCAAATTTCGAAATTAATTGGCGATATTACTGATTCAAGAACATCATCTTTAGGAATGTTAGGAATTGAACTATTAACAAATAATAAAGTATATGAAGGATTAATCGAAGAATTTATAAAAATAAATGAGCCAGTAATAGCTTAATTTAAAAAAGTTAAACTTAAACTTAATAGAAAGTTAAGGGGAAATTGTACAAGACCCTAAAATAAGATAACGGTTGTAAAAAAATAATATAAGGAATAATTTGAATGCAAATGGATATAATATTACTACTTAAGGGCTACGTAGGTCCTGCCATTGGAATATATCCAATGGTGTTTTTTTTATGAAAATTCCCCACTTAATTAGGTATTCAAGTAATAAATATGTATAAGATTAATGAAATTTGATATAATCAATCTAATAAATTGTTTTTGAAGGAGCAGAATGATGAAAGGTCTTACATGTGAAATATCTTTAAATAATGTTGAACATAATTTAAATCTTGTAAAAAAATTAAATGATGAAAAAAAAGTGATAGGTGTAATTAAGGCAAACGCTTATGGTCTTGGCCTTGAAGGAATCTCAGATTTTTTAAAGGACAAGGTAGATTATTTAGCGGTGGCAGAGCTTGATGAAGCCAAAAGAATATCTCAAGATGTGGAAGTATTGATATTGAGTCCCCTTATAAAAGAAGAGGATTTTCTAATTGATCAAGACAACATTATTTTCACAATAGATAATGAAAAAATAATTGATAAAATCCCAGAAGATAAGGAACTTAAAGTTCACATATATGTTGATACAGGCATGAATAGAATGGGTATTAAACCAGAAAATTTGGACAAGGTAATCAATAAAATAAATGTTAACCGTCCCCAAGTTTTAGTTCACGGTATTTATACGCATTTACATAATACTAAAAATGTTAAGTATACACTTAAGCAAATTAGTGTGTTTAAGAAAGCGTGTGAAAAATATATTGGAAAGATTCCTATGATTCATGCTCTTAATTCATCTGGAACTATAAATGATGAAATAAGAAATGCATGTGATTTCACTAATGCAGTTAGAGCTGGAAACATACTTTATGGGTATGAGGGCTTAGATAAGGGCTTTAAGAAGACATATAATTATTATGCAGAGATTATTAATGTTTGTGAAGTTAAAGCGGGAGAGCATGTTGGATATAGTTGCGTATATAAAGCAAAAAGAAATATGAAGGTCGGGGTATTAGGTATTGGGAATATTGAGCACATAGGATTTAGTAGAGATGTTAAACATAATATTTTTTATGATTTAGTAAAAGTAATATATAATCATGTAAAATATAGACCAATTATATTTTCTAAGAATGGTGGGATTAGAATAGTTAGTAAGCCTAATATGAATATAACTTTAGTAGATGCAACTAATCTCGATATAAATGAGAAACTTAGAATAGAAATATCCCCAATATTGGCCGAAAGTAGTATACCTAAAATTTACAAGTACGAATAATAAATCCTAAATATAATTATATGGTTCGGCATATGGCGAAAGAAAAGTTAAAAAAACTTAATATAGTTGACAATTGCAAAAACAGATGGTAATCTAAGGATGTAAAGGGCGAATGATTTTTAAAAGTTTATAAAAATCGTTCGAGCAAAGATGTATCCCTTTGACTTAGAAATAGTCACTTGGGATTTTCCCAAGTGTTTTTTTTTACTTTTAGAAAGAAGTTATAAATTTAATTTGGAGGTTAGCCACAATGTCTAATGTAAAAACTGTTTTTGTTGAAAAGAAGAAGGGGTTTGACGTAGAGGCAATAGGTTTATTTGAAGATTTTAAAACTAACTTATCAATAAAAACTATAGAAAAAGTTAGAGTTTTGAACAAATATACCATAGGTAATCTTTCTGATGAATATGAAGCTAAAGCTATTAGCTCAATTTTTTCTGAACCAATGGTAGATGAGGTATTTGTAGGAGAATTAAACTTAGGTGAAAAAGAATGGGCATTTTGTGTGGAGTATCTTCCAGGACAATATGATCAAAGAGCAGCTTCATCTGAGGAATGTTATGAAATACTAACGGCAGGAGAAAAAATAAAAGTTAAATCAGCTAAGGTAGTAATAATATATGGCAATTTATCTAAAGAGCAAAAAGATAAAATAAAAGGATATTACATTAATCCAGTAGATTCAAGAGAAGTAGAAATAAATTCTAAAGAAATCTTTTCAGAATATTTAGTTCCAGAGGATGTTAAGGTGTTATATAACTTTATAAACCTTACTGAAAATGAAATTAAAGCACTTCACAAGGAACTTTCCCTGGCAATGAGCCTAGCGGATCTTAAACTAGTTCAATCATATTTTATACAAGAAAAAAGAAATCCAACTATAACTGAAATAAAGGTAATTGATACCTATTGGTCTGATCATTGCAGACATACAACATTCTTAACCAATATCACAAAGGTTGAAATAGAAGAGGGAACATATAATCAAGCATTGATAAATAGCTTTGAAGAATATAAGAAATCTAGAAATTTTGTATATGGAGAAAATCCTAGAGACATTAACTTAATGGATATCGCAGTTCTTGCAGCTAAAGAGTTAAGAAAAAAAGGATTATTAACTGATTTAGATGAATCAGAGGAAATCAACGCATGCTCAATAAAAGCAAAAGTTGAAACAGATAAAGGTGTTGTTGATTATTTAATAATGTTTAAAAATGAAACTCATAACCATCCAACTGAAATAGAGCCATTTGGAGGTGCAGCTACTTGTTTAGGAGGAGCTATAAGAGATCCTCTGTCAGGAAGAAGTTACGTATATCAAGCAATGAGAGTAACTGGAGCTGGAGATCCAACAGAGTATATTGAGGATACTTTAAAAGGTAAACTTCCTCAAAGAACTATTACATTAGGAGCGGCACATGGTTATAGCTCATATGGAAATCAAATAGGACTAGCTACAGGTCAGGTAGCAGAACTTTATCATAATAATTATAAAGCAAAGAGATTAGAGATTGGTGCAGTTATTGGGGCAGCACCGATGGAGAATGTAAAAAGAGAAAGACCAGTTAAGGGAGATATAATAATACTTCTAGGTGGAAGAACTGGTAGAGATGGTTTAGGCGGAGCAACTGGGTCATCTAAAGAGCACACTGAAGAATCAATAAATATATGTGGTGCTGAAGTTCAAAAGGGTAATGCTCCTACAGAAAGAAAAATCCAAAGGTTGTTTAGAAATATAGAAGTATCTACATTAATAAAAAGATGTAATGATTTTGGAGCCGGTGGAGTTTCAGTTGCAATTGGAGAATTAAGTGAAGGGTTAGATATAGATTTAGATAAAGTTCCAAAGAAATATGATGGGCTTGATGGAACAGAACTTGCAATTTCAGAATCACAAGAGAGAATGGCTGTGGTTGTAGATAAAAATGATGTTGAAAAGTTTATTAATTTTTCAAATCAAGAAAACATAGAGGCAACAGTTGTTGCGGAAGTTACAGATGAAAAAAGACTAAGAATGTACTGGAGAGATAAATTAATTGTTGATCTTAAGAGAGAATTCTTAGATACAAATGGGGCAAAATCATACACCGAAGTCAAGGTTGATTTACCAAAGGAAGCACATAATGTGTTTAATAAAGAAATAAAAGGCAGCATTAAGGAAAATTGGATTAAGACTTTAGGCAGTCTAAATGTAGCTTCTCAAAAAGGTTTAGTTGATAGATTTGATTCAACTATAGGATCATTAACAGTTTTAATGCCATTTGGAGGGGTGAATCAAATTACTCCAGCAGAAGGTATGGCGGCAAAAATTCCAGTTCAAGGCGGAGAATCAAAGGATGCGACTTTAATGGCTTATGGTTTTAACCCTGAAATAGGACTATGGAGCCCATTCCACATGGGATATTATGCAGTTATTGAATCTCTTACTAAATTAGTTTCAATGGGAGGAGATTATAGAAAATCTCACTTAACCTTCCAAGAATATTTTGAAAGATTAGGCGTGGCAAAAGAAAGATGGGGTAAACCTTTTGCAGCTTTACTTGGAGCATTTAAGGTGCAAAAAGACTTATCGCTCGCAGCAATTGGTGGAAAAGATTCTATGTCAGGTAGTTTTGGTGACTTAGATGTACCACCAACCTTAACATCTTTTGCAGTAGCAATAGAAAAAGCTGAAAATGTAATTTCACCAGAGTTTAAGGAGGTTAGCTCAAAACTTGTACTTATAAAAACAGACAGACTTGAAGACGAGACCTTAAACTTAGAGCAATATATTTCAAACATGAACAAGCTAGTAGATTTAATTAAGTCAAAGAAAGTTATTTCAGCATTCACTTTGAAATTTGGTGGTGTTTCAGAAGCTATTTCGAAGATGGCTTTTGGAAATAAGATTGGAGCAAAATTATCTAATTTAAACAATCAGGAATTGTTTGGATTAAATCCAGCCGCAGTATTAGTAGAAATTAAGGCAGAAGATTTTAATGAGGATATATTAAAAGGATGTAACTATAAGATTATTGGAGAAACAACAAGAGAAAATCAAATAGTTATAGAAAATGAAGTATTAAATTTAGATGATTTGCAATCAGTATGGAGAAATAAGTTAGAGGGTGTATTTAAAAGCGAAACTACTAAAGTTTCTGAAGAAGATGTTAAACTTCCAGAGGTAAAAAGTTCAATTAGTGCACCTGTAATAAAAGTTGCAAAACCAAAGGTAATAATCCCAGTATTTCCGGGGAATAACTGTGAAGATGATTGTGAAAGAGCCTTTAATAAAGCAGGTGGAGATGCATCCCAATTCCTATTTAAGAACCTAACAAAGGAAATGCTAGTTGAATCTATAGAAACTTTAGAAAAAGAAATTAGAAAATCACAGATAATTATGATACCCGGGGGTTTCTCAGCAGCTGACGAACCAGATGGATCAGGAAAATTTATAGCAACAGTATTTAGAAATGAAAGAATAAAAGATGCAGTAATGGATCTATTAAATAATAGAGATGGGTTAATTATTGGTATATGCAATGGATTCCAAGCATTAGTTAAACTTGGCTTAGTTCCTTATGGAGAAATTAGAGAAATGAATTCTGAAATGCCAACCTTAACCTACAATAATATAGGAAGACATATGAATTCACTTGTTAGAACAAAGATTTCTTCCAAACTTTCACCATGGTTCTCAGAAGTAAATCTTGGGGACATTCATACGGTTCCAATATCACATGGAGAAGGAAGATTTGTAGCATCAGAGGAAGTACTTCAAGAAATGATTAAAAATGGACAAATTGCAACTCAATATGTTGATTTAGATGGACAGGTATCCTTAAATATGCCATACAATCCAAATGGTTCTGTTCTTGGAATAGAAGGAATTACTTCTCCTGATGGAAGGATTTTAGGGAAAATGGCTCATTCAGAGAGAATATCAACTAATGTATATAAAAATGTACCTGGAGATTTTGATCAAAAAATATTCCAGGGTGGAATAAATTACTTTAAATAATCAAATGCAATTAAATTAGGGGGTTAACAATGAAGGTAGCAATCTTTTTTGGAAGCAAATCAGACGTAGATGTAATGAAAGGGGCAGCAAATGCTTTAAAGGAATTCAATATTGAATATAAAGCATATGTACTTTCAGCTCATAGAGTACCAGAAAAATTAACAGAGGTATTAAATGAGGTTCAAGAAAAGGGATGTGAAGTAATAATTGCTGGGGCAGGTCTTGCGGCACATCTTCCAGGTGTAATAGCATCACAAACTACTTTACCAGTAATAGGAGTGCCTATAAAAGGAGCAGTAGAGGGACTGGACGCACTATTTTCAATAGTGCAAATGCCAAAATCTATTCCAGTTGCAACTGTTGGAATAAATAATAGCTATAATGCTGGAATGCTTGCAGTGCAAATACTTTCTATTAAGTATCCAGAAATAAAAGAAGCATTAAATAATTTTAGAACTGAAATGAAAAGAAAATTTATAGAAGAAAATGGAGAAGGAGTGGAACTATAATGGAAAAATTAGAAATGATGTATGAAGGAAAAGCAAAAAAGATTTACGCTACAGATAAGGCAGATGAGGTAATAGTTTATTACAAGGATGATGCAACAGCATTCAATGGAGAAAAGAAAGGTAGCATAGAAGATAAGGGAGCATTAAATAATGCAATTACTTCTATTATATTTGAATTATTAAATGAAAAGGGAGTAAAAACTCACTTTATAAAGCAATTAAATGAAAGAGAACAATTATGCAAGAAGGTTAAAATAGTACCACTTGAAGTAATAGTTAGAAACGTTGCAGCTGGAAGCATGGCAAAAAGATTAGGTCTAGATGAAGGCTTTGAACTTAAAACTACAGTTTATGAATTAAGCTACAAGGATGACTCACTTGGAGATCCATTAATAAATGATTTTCATGCGGTAGGTATAGGAGCAACGACTTTTGAAGAATTAGATAAAATTTATGAGATAACAAGAAAAGTAAATGAATTATTAAAAGAATTCTTCTTAAAGTTAAACATTAAGCTAATTGACTTTAAATTAGAATTTGGAAGATATAATGGAGAAATTCTTTTAGCTGACGAAGTATCACCTGATACATGCAGATTCTGGGATGCTACAACAAACGAAAAGCTAGATAAAGATAGATTTAGAAGAGATTTAGGGAATGTAAAAGATGCTTATGTTGAAATATTAAACAGAATAAAGAATGAGAAATAAAAGTGAGGTTTGATTAATGTTAATAGATCCAAATGTTGATAAGTTCAAAGAAGAATGTGGTGTATTTGGAGTATATACAAAAGGCGGAGTAGATGTAGCAAGGCTAACATATTACGGATTATATGCTCTTCAACATAGGGGACAAGAAAGTGCTGGAATCGCAGTAGGAGATGGAGAAAAAATATCGTTGCACAAGGACTTAGGTCTATTAACTGAAGCTTTCAGTGAAGAAGACTTAAACAAACTTAAAGGAAATGTGGCAATAGGACATGTTAGATATTCAACAACTGGAGCAACAAATGTTGAAAATGCTCAGCCCTTACTTTCTAAGTATAAGCTTGGTTCAATTGCAGTAGCTCATAACGGAAACTTAGTAAATGTTGATGTGCTAAGAGGTCTATTAGAAGATGTAGGATATGTATTTGATACTACAATAGACACAGAGGTTGTAATAAGCCTTATTGCAAGAGGAGCAAGTAAAGGCATAGAAAGTGCTGTTTATAATGCTATAGGTGCTATAAAAGGTTCCTTTGCTATGGTTATCTCAACTAAGGATAAGCTTATTGGGGTAAGAGATCCATATGGTATAAGACCTTTGGCTTTAGGAAAAATTGATGAAGGATATGTACTAACATCTGAAAGCTGCGCTTTTGATTCAACAGGAGCTGAATTCATAAGAGATATCGAACCAGGGGAAATAGTTATTATAGATGAAAATGGGGTAAAAAGCATAAGATACTCAGAAAAAACTGGGGGACATACATGTGCTTTTGAGTATATTTATTTTGCAAGACCAGATTCAGTTATAGATGGAATTAATGTTCACCAATCAAGGGTAAGAGCAGGAGAACAATTATATAAAGAATCACCAATTGAGGCTGATGTAGTAATTGGGGTGCCTGATTCAGGAATACCTGCAGCAGTTGGATATTCTAAGGCATCAGGAATACCTTTTGATATGGGATTTGTTAAAAATAGATATGTAGGGAGAACCTTTATAACTCCAAACCAAGAACTTAGGGAGAGAGCAGTATCTGTAAAATTAAATCCTCTTAAGTGCAATGTTGAGGGGAAAAGAGTTGTTTTAATAGATGACTCAATAGTAAGAGGAACTACATCTAGACATTTAATAGAAGCACTAAGAAAAGCAGGAGCAACGGAAGTGCATTTTAGAGTTGCGTCACCTGCAGTTAAATTCCCATGCTATTTTGGGATAGACACTCCTTATAGAAAAGAATTAATTGGGGCAAATAAAACTGTAGAAGAAATAAGTGATATTGTGGGATGCGATACATTAGCATACTTAAGCATAGATGGGTTAATAAGTTCTTTAGGTAAAAATAGTATTAATGGTTTTTGTATTGGATGTCTTAATGGAAAATATCCAGTAAGTACACCTATTGAAACATCAAAAGACTATTTAGAAAGGTAGGATTAATAATGCTAACTTATAAAGAAGCTGGAGTAAATATTGAAGAAGGTTATAGAAGTGTTGATTTAATAAAAAGATATGCAAAAGAAACTTTAAGCAGCTATGTTTTAAATGGTCTTGGAAGTTTTGCTGGAATGGTTGAGTTACCAGAGGGATATAAAAAGCCAGTTTTAGTTTCAGGTACTGATGGGGTTGGAACTAAACTAGAAATAGCTTTTAAAACCAAAAAATATGATACAGTTGGAATTGACTGTGTTGCTATGTGCGTAAATGATATTTTATGTCATGGAGCAAAGCCATTATTTTTCCTAGATTATATTGCTTGTGGAAAGTTAGAAGCAGAGGTATCAAGTGATTTAGTTAAAGGTGTGTGTGATGGCTGCTTACAGTCAGAAGCTTCATTAATAGGTGGAGAGACAGCAGAAATGCCAGGTTTCTATAAAGAGGGCGAATATGATATAGCTGGTTTTGCTGTAGGAATTGTAGATAAAGATAAGATAATAAATGGAAGTAACATTAATGAAGGAGATGTTCTAATTGGTATTCCTTCATCAGGGTTACATTCAAATGGATTTTCATTAGTTAGAAAGCTTTTTCCTGACATTAATGAGAAATTTAATGGGGAAGAAATATGGAAAATCTTACTTACACCAACTAAGATATATGTTAAACCAATATTAGCACTTTTAGATAAATATGAAATAAAAGGCATGGCACATATAACTGGCGGTGGATTTATAGAGAATGTTCCAAGAATGTTTACTAAAGAAAATCAAACTGCAGTAATTAAAAAAGATTCATATCCTATGCCTGAAATATTCAATTTAATTATTGAAAAAGGCGTAAATAAGGATCATATGTATAACACTTTCAACATGGGAATTGGGTATGTGCTTTGTGTTAATAAAGATGATGCACAAAAGGTAATTAATGAACTTATAAAACTTGGAGAAGAAGCTTATGAGATTGGGTATGTAAGAGCTGGGGGTGAAGGAGTTTGCTTAGAATAGCAGTTTTAGTTTCAGGGAGTGGAAGTAACCTTCAAACAATTATAGATGAAGTTGAAAAAGGTAGTCTAAACTGTGAAATTAAATATGTTATTTCAGACTCTGAAAAGGCTTATGGTTTAGAAAGAGCTAAGAATCATGGCATTGAGGCAATAGCTTTAGATAGAAAAGTATATAAAGGTAAAATCTCAGATGAAATATTAAATATAATTGATGGGCAAGTTGATTTAATTGTATTAGCGGGTTATCTTTCAATTTTAAATGGGGAAATTTTAAGGGTATTTAGAAATAAAATTATTAACATTCATCCTTCTTTAATACCATCATTTAGCGGAGCTGGAATGTATGGAATTAAAGTTCATGAAGCTGCAGTAAAAAAAGGTGTAAAGTATTCAGGGTGTACTGTACATTTTGTTAATGAAGAAGTTGATGGTGGAGAAATTTTATTGCAAGAAGTGGTTCCTGTATTTGCAGAAGACACAGCAGAAACTCTTCAAAAGAGAATTCTTGTAGAGGAACATAAACTTTTACCAAAAGCTATTAAACTTATTTCTGATAAAAAAGTAAAAATAGAAAATGGTAAATGCTATATCTCTAAATAGTTTAGGAGGATAATAAATGATTAAAAGAGCATTAATAAGTGTTTTTAATAAGGATGGAATATTAGACTTTGCTAAGTTTTTACAAGAGAAGAATGTTGAAATTATCTCAACAGGAGGAACTTATAAATATCTAAAGGAAAATGGAATAAATGTTGTTGAAATAAATGAAGTTACAGAATTTCCAGAGATGTTAGACGGAAGAGTTAAAACCTTACATCCTAAAATTCATGGTGGAATTCTTGCTATAAGAGATAACAAGGAACACATGGAAACAATAAAAGAACATGAAATAAATCCAATAGATTTAGTTGTGGTTAATCTATATCCTTTCTTTGAAAAGGTAAAAGAGGATTTGGAATTTGAAGAAAAAGTTGAATTCATTGATATTGGTGGTCCAACTATGCTTAGAGCTGCAGCTAAGAACTTTAATGATGTTGTTGTAATAAGTGATGTAAAAGATTATGAGAAGGTTAAAAATGAAATAAATGAAAACTTAGAAGTAAGTTACAAAACTAAAAAATTACTTGCAGGAAAAGTATTTAACTTAATGAGTGCTTACGATGCTGCTATTTCAAACTTCTTATTAGATGAAGAATATCCAGAATATCTTTCAGTTTCATATAAAAAGCTTCAAGATTTAAGATATGGAGAAAATCCACATCAGAGTGCTGCTTATTATGGATCAACCATGGTTGATGGTTCAATGAATGGCTTTGAAATATTAAATGGAAAAGAATTATCCTACAATAATATAAAAGATTTGGATATAGCATGGAAAGTTGCATGTGAATTTGAAGAAACAGCTTGTTGTGCGCTTAAACATAATACTCCATGTGGAGTAGCTATAGGCTCAGATGTATATGATGCATATATAAAGGCATATGATTGTGATCCAATATCAATTTTTGGTGGAATAGTAGCTGTTAATAAAAAAGTAGATAAGAAAACTGCAGAAGAAATGGCTAAAATATTTTTAGAAATAGTAGCGGCACCAGAATTTGATGAAGATGCTTTAGAAGTATTGAAAACAAAGAAGAACTTAAGAGTACTTAAAATAAAAAATTCTCCTAAAGATAAAAAATATATGGTTACAGTAGATGGTGGTATGTTAATTCAAGAAGAAGATAAGAAATTACTTGATGAATTAAAAGTGGTTACTGAAAAAGCACCATCTAAGGAAGAATTAGATCAACTAACATTTGGTATGAAAGTTGTAAAGTATGTTAAGTCAAATGCAATAGTTGTTGTAAATAATTTTAGAGCCACAGGAATAGGCGGAGGACAAGTAAATAGAATTTGGGCAACTACTGAGGCTTTAGATAGAGGAAAAGGCGCTACAATATTAGCATCAGATGCCTTCTTCCCATTTGGGGACGTGGTGGAAGAAGCAGCTAAACATGGAATAAAAGCCATAATACAACCAGGTGGATCCATAAGAGACAATGAATCTATAGAAAAATGTAACGAAAATGGCATAAGCATGGTGTTTACAGGCGTAAGACACTTTAAACATTAGGGGGACGGTTATGAAGTTATTATTAATTGGCTCAGGTGGAAGAGAGCATGCAATGGCATGGAAATTAGCTCAGAATCCTAAAGTTGAAAAGATTTTTGTAGCTCCAGGTAACGGAGGAACTGCACTAGAAAACAAATGTGAAAACATAAATATATCTGATATTAATGAATTAGTTAATTTCGCAAAAAATGAAAAAATTAATTTAACAGTAGTTGGGCCAGAAGATCCATTAATTAAAGGTGTTGTTGATGAATTTAAAAAGGAAGGACTTAAAGTATTTGGGCCAGAGCAAAGAGCTGCTATGCTGGAGGGAAGCAAAAGTTATTCAAAAGTATTTATGGAAAAGTACGGGGTCAGAACTGCTAAGTATGAGGAATTCTATGATCATATAAAAGCCATTGAATACTTAAAAGATTGCGAATATCCACTTGTGATAAAAGCAGATGGATTAGCAGCGGGCAAAGGGGTTAATATATGCTTTAGCAAAAAGGAAGCAGAAGATACCATATATAGTTTTATGGTAGATGATGTATTTAAAGGGGCAGGAAAGAAAATTATAATTGAAGAATTCCTTGAAGGAGTAGAAGCTTCAATTATAAGCATAACTGATTCAAAGGTTATAATTCCGTTTATTTCAGCAAAGGATCATAAACAGATTCTTGATGGAGGAAAAGGACCAAATACTGGGGGAATGGGTGTTATAGCACCTAATCCATTTGTAAGTGACGAAGTTTTAGTGGATTTTAATGAAAATATACTAAAACCTACATTAAAAGGAATAAAAGAAGAAGGCTATGATTACAAGGGTATTATATTCTTCGGTGTAATGATGACTAAAAAAGGAGCATATCTTCTTGAGTATAATGTGAGACTGGGTGACCCAGAAACTCAAAGTTTACTTTCTTTAATGGAAAGTGATTTCTTAGAATTAATAGAGGCTTCCCTAGATGAAAAACTAGATAGTTATAATATTAAATGGCATGAAGGTGCCTGCTGCAATGTGGTATTAGCTTCAAAAGGATATCCAGGAAATTTTGAAAAAGGCTATGAAATAACTATAGATGATAAAGTTAAAAATAACGTCTTTATAGCTGGGGGACAAATTAAAGATGGAAAGCTTGTAACAGCTGGAGGAAGAGTACTCTCTGTAGTTGGATTAGGAAAAACAATAGAAGAGGCAAAAGCTGCGGCATATAAGAATATTGATAATGTTTCCTTTAAAGATATGTATTTTAGAAAAGATATCGGGGACAGTTAACATATTTGTGAAAAATTATGGGGACGGTTAACAAATAAATGATATATTAAAAACGAGGGGGTTCCTCGTTTTTAATATTTATTAACTATGATATCATATAGATAGTCTTTATAATTTTTAGGAGGTAATGTTATGCAAAATGAATTTACAGAAGATCTAGAAAAGGCTTTAGACAATCTTTATAAAAAGGGCGCTTTTTTAACTGCAAAAGCAGATGGGAAAGCAAATACTATGACTATTAGCTGGGGTTCAATTGGATACATGCATAGAAGACCAGTATTTATGACTCTAGTTCGACTTTCAAGATATACTTATAGTTTGTTAGAAAAAAGTGATAACTTTACAATAAGCATTCCTTATGATGGAAATTTAAAAGAAGCTTTAGGGTTATGTGGATCTAAGTCTGGTAGAGAATTCGATAAAGAGGCAGAAGGCTGGATTAAATATAAAGAAAGCAGTGAGGTTACAGCACCAGTTGTAGAAGGCTGTGGGAAATATTTTGAATGCAAAATATTATTTAAGCAATTATTAGATAAAGAATCATTAACAGAAGATTTAGTTAAAAACTTCTATGGAGATGATGATTATCATATGCTATACTTTGGTGAAATCGTAAAAGCTTATTAAGATAAATAAGAGTGTAATAGGATAAGAAAGCAATAAGTTCTATCCTATTACATAATATGTTAGTTTTATTCTTAATTAACAAAAAGTACATTGACAATGGAAAATTTCTGTAGTATATTTTGATTATCAAATAAAATGATTTGACAATCAAAGTATTTAACTCCAGAATTAATAAACTTACTTGAGCTTAGTAAAGGAGAGAGACTAGATGAATCGTATAGAGCAGGTAATAAATGAGCTCTTAGTTAAAATATTTAATGATATTCTTGTGATTGAACAAAAAACTTTAAAAAGTGGCGTGCTTAATGACTTATCTGTAACTGAAATACATACGATTGAAGCAATTGGTATGTATACAGCAAGAAATATGTCAGAAGTAGCAGCAGATTTAAAGATTACATTGGGAACTCTTACTACAGCGATTAATAAGCTTATTAAAAAAGGGTATGTAGAAAGAAATAGAATTGAAACAGATAGAAGAGTAGTTCAGGTTCAATTAACTAAAAAAGGGAAGCTTGCCTACAGACTTCATGAAAAGTTTCATGGAGATATGATTAAAGATATAGTAGAGGGATTAGAACCCTCAGAAGAGGAAATACTAGTAACATCTTTAAGCAAGTTATCAAAATTTTTCAAGGAAAAAAATGACTTATAAAAAGGAGAAATAAATGATATATAGTAAGTTTCTTTCTGTTGGAGCTTATGCACCTGAAAATATCGTAACAAATGAAGATTTAAGCAAAATTATGGATACATCAGATGAGTGGATAAGTACAAGAACAGGAATTAAAGAAAGAAGAATTTCAAAAAATGAGGACTGTTCAGATTTAGCATATAAAGCAGGAAAAAATGCATTGGAAAAAAGTGGTTTGAAGGCAGAAGACATTGATTTAATAATAGTAGCTACTGTTTCACCAGATATGTTTTTCCCATCAGTAAGTTGTATAGTTCAAGACAAATTAGGAGCTGAAAACGCTACATGCTTTGATCTTAATGCAGCTTGTTCTGGTTTCGTTTATGGATGTATTGTTGCAAGTTCAATGATTAAAACTGGTGAGTATAAGAATGCATTAGTTATAGGGTCAGAAGTATTATCTAAACTTCTAGATTGGGAGGATAGATCAACAGCAGTGCTATTTGGTGATGGTGCTGGTGCAGCTATAATAACAAAATCAGAGACTGAAGGCATAATTGCTGGAGCAACAAGCTCAAATGGAAGTAAGGGAGGTTCACTTTCATGTGGTGCATTAGATGTTAAGTCTCCATTTACTGAAGAAGATAATATAAAACATAAGAAATTAATAATGAATGGAAGAGAAGTATTTAAATTTGCAACTGGAGCAATGGTTGATAATATAAATAAATTACTTGAAAAAACTAATATTTCGTTAGATGAGGTTAAATACATAGTTCCTCATCAAGCAAATGTGAGAATTATAGATTATGTTGCAAGAAAAATAAATGAACCAATAGAAAAGTTCTATATGAACTTAGAAAGATATGGTAATACATCTTCAGCAACGATTCCATTAGTACTTAATGAAATGGATGAAAAGGGATTATTGCAGAAGGGTGATAAAATTATTTTAGTAGGTTTCGGCGCTGGGTTAACCTCTGGAGCCTTAATATTAAATTGGTAAGATCATAAATTAGGAGGATATTTAAATGGTATTTGAAAAAATAAGAGCGATAATAAGTGAGCAACTAGCAATCGAAGAGGATAAGGTTCAATTAGAAACTACATTTGAAGATTTAGGAGCTGATTCATTAGACTTATTCCAAGTAATAATAGAATTAGAAGAAGAGTTTGGAATTCAACTTGAAAATGCAGAAAACATTAAAAGTGTTAAAGATGCTGTAGATTATGTAACAGCGAAAATAGCTTAATAATAAAATAAAACTTATTTAAAGTCAGATATAAGATTTTAATTTTGAAACTTAGTTTGTATTTGTTAGAAGATCGCAGGAAATTGCGATTTTCTGGCATATATAAATCGATAGTTGAACTTAAAATATTTAATATCTGACTTATTAAATAGGAGGATAAGTATGAAAAAAATAGGATTTATATTCGCAGGGCAAGGAGCTCAGTATAGTGGAATGGGTAAGGATATTGCAGAAAAATATCCTTCAGCAATGGAAGTTTATAACAAAGCAAATGATTTAGTAGAATTTGATATTAAGGAACTTTGTTTTAATGGGAGTATTGAGGATTTAAACAAAACTGAAAATACTCAACCAGCCATTTTAACAACAACATTAGCTATTTTAAAAGCTATTGAAGAAGAGGGAATTAAAGCGGAAGGTGCAGCAGGATTAAGTCTTGGAGAATATTCTGCTTTAGTTTATGGAAACGCAATAAAGTTAGAAGATGCTATTCCTTTGGTTAAAAAAAGAGGAAGATTTATGCAAGAAGAAGTCCCAGTAGGTGTAGGTGGAATGGTTGCAGTTCTAAAATTAGATGAGGCTACTGTAAATGAAGTAGTTAAAGAAGCATCAAAAGCTGGGGTAGTAGAGATAGCGAACTTTAATTGTCCCGGACAAATAGTTATATCAGGTGAAAAGCAAGCATTAGAATTAGCTACTGAAATAATAAAAGGAAAAGGTGGTAGAGCATTACCTTTACCAGTGTCAGCTCCTTTTCATAGTTCTATGCTTAAAGGTGCTGGAGATAAGCTGTTAAGTGAATTAAGTAATATAGAAGTAAACACACCAGATTTAGCTGTTTATAAGAACTTAACTGGTACTACCTATGAAAAAAATGAAGATGTTAGGGATGTACTAAGAAAACAATTAATGAGTTCTGTAAGATGGGAAGAAACGATAAATAATATGGTGAAAGATGGATTTAATGTTTTTGTTGAAATAGGTCCAGGAAAAGCCTTAACTAGTTTCGTTAAAAAGATTAATAGAGAAGTTACTACATTTAACGTAGAAAATTTAGAGAGTTTATCAAAAACTTTAGAGGGATTAAAGGAGATTTAAAATGCTTAAAGATAAAACTATTATAGTTACCGGTGCTAATAGAGGGATAGGTAAGGCTATAGCTATAAAGCTTGGAGCTTTAGGAGCAAATGTTATTGTTAACTACAGAGGTAATGAAGTTGAAGCAGCAGAAGTGGTTTCAGAAATAGTTAATGCTGGTGGAAAAGCAGAAAAAGTAAAGGCTGATGTATCCAAATATGCTGATGCAGAATTTTTAATTAATGAAGCAAAGAATATTTTTGGAGAAGTATACGGACTTGTAAATAATGCTGGAATCACAAGAGATACATTGATTCTTAGAATGAAAGAAGAAGATTTTGATGCAGTAATTGAAACAAATCTAAAAGGAGCATTTAACTGTTCAAAAGCAATTACACCAGTGCTATTAAAAGCAAGAGCTGGAAGAATAGTTAATATTTCTTCAGTTGTAGGTATTGCAGGAAATGCAGGTCAAGTAAATTATGCTGCTTCAAAAGCAGGAATAATTGGAATGACAAAATCTTTAGCAAAAGAAATAGGTGCAAGAGGAATAACAGTTAATGCTGTAGCACCAGGATTTATAGAAACAGATATGACAAAAGATTTAAAAGATAATATAAAGGAAGAAATGATTAAAACACTTCCATTAAAAAAACTTGGTCAGGCAGAAGATGTAGCTAATGCTGTAGCATTTTTATTATCAGATGAAAGTTCATATATAACAGGCCAAGTGTTAAATGTAGATGGCGGAATGGTGATGTAAGGAGGAAATAATGAGTAATAGAGTAGTTGTAACTGGGATGGGTGCTGTAACTCCTATAGGAAATAATGCTCAAGACTTTTGGAACAATTGTAAAAATGGAGTTAACGGAATAGATTTTATTAAGGCGTTTGATACAAGCGATTTTGAAGTGAAGATTGCTGCAGAAGTAAAAGATGATTTTACTACTGATGGAGTAATGGAAAAGAAAGAAAGCAGAAGAATGGACAGATTTTCTCAGTTTGCAATTGTAGCTGCTGATGAAGCTATTAAAGATGCTAAACTTGATTTAGATAAAGTTGACAGAGATAGATTAGGTGTTATAATAGGGTCAGGTATTGGCGGTTACAATACCATGGAAACAGAATTCTTCAAGCTTTTTGAAAAAGGAAACAAAAGAGTTTCACCACTATATATCCCAATGGCTATTGGTAATATAGCTGCAGGAAATGTTGCTATAAAATTTGGTGCAAAAGCAATATGTACATCAGTTGTAACAGCTTGTGCATCAGGTACTAATTCTATCGGAGAAGCTTATAGAAATATAAAGCATGGTTATACTGATATAATGATAGCAGGTGGAACAGAAGCACCTATAACAAAATCAGGGGTTTCCGGTTTTACTAACATGAAGGCATTAAACACTACAAATGACAAGGATAGAGCTTCTATACCTTTCGATAAAGAGAGAAGCGGATTTGTTATGGGAGAAGGAGCAGGTATTTTAATACTTGAAAGCCTTGAACATGCACAAAAAAGAGGAGCTAAAATCTATGGAGAAATAGTTGGTTATGGATCAAATTGTGATGCATATCATATTACTTCACCATCACCTGACGGAGAAGGTGCAATGAAGGCAATGAAATTAGCTATAGATGAAGCTGGGATAAAGCCAGAAGAAGTAGGATATATTAATGCTCATGGAACATCTACACCATATAATGATAAATTTGAAACTTTAGCTATAAGAAAATTATTTGGTGAAAAAGCTTACGAAATACCTGTTTCTTCAACTAAGTCTATGACAGGACATTTGCTTGGAGCAGCAGGAGCAGTAGAAGCAATAGTTTGTATAAAAGCAATGGAAGAAAATTTTGTTCCTCCAACTATTGGATATAAGGTTAAGGACGAGGAATGTGACCTTGACTATGTACCTAATAAAGGAAAAACTGCAGATGTAAAATATGCATTGACCAATTCTCTAGGATTTGGTGGACATAATGCAACCTTGTTAATTAAAAAATGGGATTAGGAGTAACTCAATATGAAAATTGAAGAAGTTAAAGAACTTATTAATTTAATAAATGAATCTGATTTAGCTTTATTTGAATTTAAAACAGATGACTGTTATTTAAAAATGGATAAATCAACCACAAGAAGTAGTGAAATAAAGGAAGTAGTAACAGCTGCAAGTCCAGTTCCAGTAGCTAATATTACTAGTTCAGAAACTACAATAGTTAATAAAGAAGAAACTACAATAAGTGCACCAGTACTAGAGGGATACATTGTAAAATCTCCAATAGTAGGTACATTTTATATGTCTCCATCACCTGATAAGGCATCTTATGTTGAAGTTGGTAAGAGAGTTAAACAAGGTGATACTTTATGCATAATAGAAGCTATGAAACTTATGAATGAAATTGAAAGTGAAGTAAGTGGAGAAGTTCTTGAGATATTAGTTGAAAATGAAAGTATGGTTGAGTTTGGTCAACCGTTATTTAGAATTAGGAGGGATTAAGATGCTAGGTGTAAAAGAAATAAGAGAAATTATACCACATAGATATCCATTTCTATTAATAGATAGGGTTGAGGAATTAGAACCAGGAATTAGAGCTAAAGGTTATAAAAATTTAACAGCTAATGAAGAATTTTTCCAAGGACATTTTCCAGAAGAACCTGTTATGCCTGGAGTATTAATGATAGAAGCTTTAGCACAAATGGGAGCAGTTTCAATATTAAGCAAAGAAGAATTTAAAGGAAAAACTGCTTTCTTAGCAGGTATAGATAAGGTAAGATATAAGAGAAAAGTTGTTCCTGGAGATAAATTAGAATTAGAAATTGAAATAATAAAAGTTAAAGGCCCAATTGGAATAGGAAAAGGAACTGCTAAAGTAGATGGGAAAATAGCATGTCAAGGAGAAATTCTCTTTGCAATAGGATAGGTGAGAGTATGTTTAAGAAAATACTAATAGCAAATAGAGGAGAAATAGCAGTAAGAATCATTAGAGCTTGTAGAGAGTTGGGAATTAAATCTGTAGCAGTATATTCTGAAATAGATAAGGATGCACTACACACTCAATTAGCTGATGAAGCTGTTTGTATAGGTAAAGCAGCTGCGAAAGATAGTTATTTAAATATACAAAATATTCTAAGCGCTTGCGTTTTAACAGGTGCAGAAGCAATTCATCCTGGATTTGGATTTCTTTCAGAGAATGCAAAGTTTGCGAAAATGTGTGCTGAATGTAATATAAAGTTTATAGGACCAGACTATGAAGCAATTGAGCTTATGGGAAACAAAGCGGTTGCAAGGGAAACTATGAGAAAAGCAGGAGTTCCTATAACACCAGGATTTGAAGGAATAATAGAAAATGAAAATCATGCTTTAGAAATTGCAGAAGAAATAGGATATCCAGTTATGATAAAAGCTGCTGCCGGTGGTGGTGGAAGAGGAATAAGAATAGCCTTTAATAAAGACGAATTCTTAAATGGATATAATACTGCAAAGGCTGAAGCTTTAACTTGTTTTGGTGATGACAGACTATATATTGAAAAATATATACAAGGACCTAAACATATAGAATTTCAAATTCTTGCTGATGAGCACGGAAAAGTAGTTCATCTTGGAGAAAGAGACTGTTCAATTCAAAGAAAAAACCAAAAAGTTATTGAGGAAGCTCCATCATTAATTTTAGATGAAGAATTAAGAGCTAAAATGGGAGAAATTTCAGTAAAGGCAGCTGAAGCTGTAAATTATAAAAATGCAGGGACGATTGAGTTTTTAGTAGATAAGGATAAGAATTTCTATTTTATGGAGATGAACACTAGGATTCAAGTTGAGCATCCAATTACAGAAATGGTTACTGGGATAGATTTAGTAAAAGAACAAATTAAAATAGCTTATGGTATACCATTAGATTTTAGTCAAGAAGATATTGTAATAAAAGGCCATGCTATTGAATGTAGAATAAATGCTGAGGACCCAAGCCAAGGGTTTAGACCATGTCCTGGTACTATTGAACAAATTATATTCCCAGGTGGATTTGGTGTAAGAGTAGATTCTGCTATATATGGAGGATATAAGATTCCTCATTGTTATGATTCAATGATAGGAAAACTAATCGTTCATGGTAAAACAAGAGAAGAAGCTATCATGAGAATGAAAAGAGCTCTTGGTGAATTTGCTATAGGTGGAGTAAATAACAATATTGATTTTCAATTCGATATATTAGAAAATGAAGATTTTGTTAAAGGAAATTTTGATACTTCATTCTTAAAAGAAAAGTTGGTGATTGAATAATGCTAGAGGGGCTACTTAAAAAGAGAACCTATATCACTGTATCATCAGTACCAATTAAAAAAGAGGAAAAAGGAAAGATTAAAGCAAGTGAAGTAAGACCAACTATACCTGATGGTATGTGGTGTAAGTGTCCAGATTGTGGGGCAATACTTTATAATGAAGATGTTGAAAAAAATCTTGGAGTATGTAATAAATGCAACTATCACTTTAGAATAGACGGAAAGTATAGACTTAACTTAGTGGCAGATGAAGGAACCTTTGAAGAGTTTTTTGGGGATATTACTAGTGTAGATCCACTAAACTTTGAGGGGTACAAGGAAAAGTTGGTAAAAGCCGAAGAAAAAGCGTCTATTAAAGAAGCCGTTATAACTGGAACTTGTAAAATAGATGGTAAGAAGGTTGCAATTGGGGTTATGGACTCTAATTTTATGATGGGAAGTATGGGAACTGTAGTTGGGGAAAAAATAACTAGATTAATAGAATTAGCTACAGATGAAGCTCTACCCTTAATCATTTTTACAACTTCAGGTGGTGCAAGAATGCAAGAGGGAATATTCTCACTTATGCAAATGGCAAAAATCAGTGGAGCACTTAAAAGACATTCATTAAAAGGCTTACTTTATATAGCATTTTTAACTGATCCTACAACTGGAGGGGTTACTGCTTCCTTCGCTATGGAGGGAGATATTATCCTTAGTGAACCAGGTACACTTATAGGTTTTGCAGGAAGAAGGGTAATTGAAAATACAATTAATCAAGAACTTCCTAAGAATTTTCAAAGAGCAGAGTTTCTATTAGAAAAGGGATTTATTGATAGTATTATCAATAGAAAAGAACTTAAAGAAATCCTTTCAAAAATACTGAAACTGCATGAGGTGAAGTAAATGGAGAGAAAGTCTATTAAAAAACTAACGGCTTGGGAAAGAGTTGAGATTGCAAGAAAGCAAGATAGACCCAATGCCTTATATTATATAAACAACATATGTGATAGTTTTATAGAATTTCATGGAGACAGAGCCTTTGCAGATGATAAATCAGTAGTTGGAGGAATCGGTGAAATTGAAGGCATAAATGTAACCATTATTGGAATAGTAAAAGGAAATAATGCCAAGGAAAACATTGAAAGAAACTTTGGTATGCCTAATCCAGAGGGGTACAAAAAAGCTCTTAGATTAATGAAGCAGGCAGAAAAGTTTAAGAGACCTATCATCTGCTTAATAGATACTCCTGGAGCTTATCCAGGTATAGGTGCAGAAGAAAGAGGCCAAGGATATGCGATTGCTCAAAATCTACAAGAAATGTTTGATATAAAAGTACCTATAATTTCTATAATTATAGGAGAAGGTGGAAGTGGTGGAGCATTAGCATTAGGTGTTGGAGATAGAGTATTCATGCTTGAAAATGCTATTTATTCTATACTTACACCAGAAGGATTTGCATCAATTCTATGGAAAGATGCAAGCCGTTCTAAAGAGGCTGCAGAAGTAATGGGAATAACAGCACAAGAATTATTAGATTCTGGAATTATAGATAAAGTTATAAGAGAGCCAATTGGAGGAGCACATATTAATCCTGATAAAATGGCTTGGAGATTAAAAAGAAAAATACTACCTGAGCTTGAAATATTAAGAGCAATGAATACAGAAGAACTATTAGAAGCTCGTTATAATAAGTTTAGAGCAATGGGGAATTTTTATTAGATATAAAAGTAGGTGCATGTTAATGATATTTAAATCATTAACATGCACCTTTAATATTTTATTTTTTTTCTCTTCTCTTTTTACTTGATTGATAGAAATAATATGCTCCTATAGGAATAATTAAAACACCAGCAGTAATTTGATTTATGTAACCTAGATCATACAGCGCCATTAATGCTAACAATTCAAGCAATGGTGCTAAAGAAAGCTTTAAAAAATCGTCTTTACTTTTCTTTCCTTTATAAACATTGTAAGCATCAAATAATAGAAGTGCTACAAGAATTACGTATACTAACATCATTAGTTCCCCTTTTCTAAGTAATAACAGGTTGATTATAACATAAATAAAGTAAATTAACCAATAGGACAAAATAAAATAGTAACAAAATGTCTAAAAATACGGGATTAACATAAGAGAATAAATAAATAAAAAAACAGAAGTTTTAATACTTCTGTTTTGATATGTATTAGTAAATTTATTAATTTACATTATGCAACATTTTCTTTTTTACCATCTAAATTCAATACTGAACCTTTAGAAAGTGCTTTAGCTAAAGCCATTGAAATTACACCATCAACACAGTGATGAATAACAGAACCAACACCAACAACAACTAGTACTTTAAATACTGTAAATCCAAATGGAATTACAGCAATAGCTTCTAGTGCGCCGTGGATTGGTGCGGTAATTAAAATAACATATTTGAATGGAACCTTTTTCTTAACTAAGTATGCACCGACACCACCTACAACTGTGTGCATTAAGGCTCTTGCAGCTATGACTAATGGTGAAGTTATAAAGAAACCAATAGCAGAACCGAATCCAACTGCTATTGCAACTGGTGGACTAATTAACATTGCAATAAATAATGGAACATGAGAAGCAATAGTAGCCGTGAATGGACCAATTATAACCTTTAAAAATCCAAAGTATAAAGGAATTATAATAGATATTGCTATAAGTAGTGCTGCATAAATCATATTTTTTATTCTAGATTGCATAGTAATCCTCCTACAATTCAAGTGTATATACATCAGTATACAAGTTGTCTTTGGATTTGTAAATACCCTATTTAAATATGGCAAAAACTATAAATATTTACTAAAAAAGTAGCAAGTGTGATATAATGACACTATGTAAATTATAGGAAATAAGTAGGAGTATTTTAATAACAAGTTATAGTATTTTTGGAGGTATAAGATGATTGAGATTAACAACATAACAAAGAAATACGGTAAGTTTATAGCAATTAAAAATATTGATTTTAAAGTTGATGAAGGTGAGATTGCAGTTCTAGTTGGACCAAATGGAGCGGGAAAGTCAACAATAATTAAATCAATTGCAGGACTTTTGAGATACGAAGGAAAAATAACCATATGCGGAAAAAATAATAAAACTATAGAGGGAAAAAGACTGTTTAATTACGTACCTGAAATTCCTTCAATGTATCCATTACTAACTGTAGATGAACATTTGCATTTTATTGCTAAAGCTTATGGTATATCAAATTATAAAGAACATGCTGAGATGTTATTAGAAAAATTTGATATGACAGATAAGAGGAAAAAGTTAGGACAAGAGTTATCTAAAGGGATGCAACAAAAAGTAAGTATAATGTGTGCATTATTAACAAATCCTAAAGTAATTTTATTTGATGAGCCATTAATAGGATTAGATCCAAAAGCTATTAAAGAACTAAAAAAACACTTGCTTGAATTAAAAAATCAAGGTGTGACTATCATAGTCAGCACTCACTTACTAGATAGTGTTGAAGAGTTATGGGATAGAATAATATTAATGAAGAATGGAGAGATTGTTTTATCAAAATCTAAAAATGAATTCCAATTGGAGAAGGAAAGTTTAGAAGACATATTCTTTGAGTTTACGGAGGGAAACTAAATGAAGGCATTAATATATTTATTAAGAAAATCTCTAATTAACTTCATTTTAGATTTAAGGAAGAAACCTTCAAAACTAATACCTATGATTATAATTGTGGGATTTCTAATATTTACTTTTGTAGTTTCAGCTAAAGGAGGGAGTAGGAATATCCCAAGTAATATATCAGCTAAATATATAGTAGCTTTTGGTACAATAGGCCTAATTGGAATTTTACTCCTAGCATTAATTAACGGGCTAAATAAAAGGTCATCACATTTTTACATGAGTGATGTAAATTTTGCATTTACAGCTCCAATAAGACCACAAAATATGTTGATTTATGAATTTGTAAAAAGCATATCTTCTACGTTGTTTTTCATGGTGTTCTTATTATATCAAATACCTAATTTAAGAGTTAATTTAGGTATAACTGGTGCAGGAATAGTAGGACTATTAGTTACAATAGGATTATTTTTTATTACAGTAACAGTAATATCTATTTTCTTATATAGTCTTTGTTCTATTTATCCAAGCCTTAAAAACATATTGTCATATTTATTTAAGGGAATTGCAGTTGCCATAGTTTTATTCACAGGAATAAAAATACTACCGGATAAATCTAAAGCATTAGAAATAGTAGTTGGAATATATAATAATGATATTATTAATTATATACCTTTAGTTGGATGGTATAAAGGTATGATATATGAATCCATAGTAGGTATTAACAGTATATTCTTCGTATATCTGACACTAAATATCTTATTAATCGGAGTTGTATTAACTATACTTTATTATATAAAACTTGATTATTATGAGGATGTATTAGATGATGCTCAGCTTAAAGAAGATGCGTTAAAGTTAAAGACTAAGCAAATAAATGCGAAGGAATTCCAATATGGTAGAAAAGGTAAAAGAAAGATAAGAAAAATAAGTTCAGAATATACCGCTTCCTATGGAAAGGCTATTTTCTATAGACATCTTTTAGAATATAGAAAAACTGGTTTCGGGGTTGTAAATTTATATACAGGGTTTATGGTTATATGTGCGTTTATTTTCGGGAAGTTTATGCATGTTGGTGAAATAACTCCATTACTATATTTTTATGCTTATCTTTCAGCTATAAGCTCCTTTGGAACAAAGATTCATACTGAAATGTCAAAACCATATATATTTTTAATTCCGGATACTCAAGAAAGCAAGGTGTTTTGGGCAACACTAGCATCTTCTTTTAAATTTCTAGTTGATGGAACATTGAGTTTCCTACTTGCAGGAGTGTTGTTACTTACAAATCCTATTGAAATAGTATTATGTATAGCAGTTTACGTATCATTTGGATTTGTATTTATTTATGGAGGTGTATTGAACTATAGATTATTTGGAAGTTTAGCGTCTAACTCTCTAAAGGGAATTTTAATGATGGTAAGTATCTTTGTATATATTTTACCAGGAATAATTGCTGCAGTAGTAATATCAAGCACTCTTAATTTTTTAGGTCACTATGCTATATATTGTTCATTCTTAATTTGGAATATATTGGTTTCTTTTATTATTATCCAATTTGCTAAAGGTGTACTTAATAATTGTGAATTAGAATAAAGAAAAAGAGTCAAAAGTACTAATCTAAAATCATAATTTCTGTTATACTAACATTAGTACATCAGAAGAAAAGAGGGTTAATATGGATAGTGTACAAGTAGCAAAGTTTGCTACAAGAATGGCTATTTCAGCTAGAGATGAAGAAGGTAAGTTAAGAGAAGAATTTGAAAAGTTAGGAGCAAAAGTTTGCGCAGTTGATATTGGAGGAAATATTAACAGCTCAATACAAAAAATATTAGAAAGAGCTTTAGTTGCCTCAAAAAGATGTGGACTAATACGAGATGAACATTTGCATGAAGGGGCAGTAATAGGAGCGTGTAGAGATGCTATAATGGAGGTATCTGCAAAGGCTAGCAGTCAAAATATTGGTGGGAAAATTGGTATAGCAACTGCAGGTGAACATTTAAGTGTCTGTATATTTTTGAGCATAGGATTGCTTCATTTAAATGAAGTTGTAATTGGACTTGGACATAGAGCAATACCAAGGTAATATAAATTTTATTAAGAATAATAGAATGTAAGTTTTGGAAGAAATAATGCCCATAATGTAAGAAATTATGGGCATTATTTTATTTACAAAAAGTGTGAAGTATGATAATATATTTTAAATGATATATTATCAATAAATCGGTAGTTATGTTGTGTTGTTTAGTAGAAATTGTAGTAAATTATTGATAAATATTAATTATAACTTTATTTTATTTGTAAAATTAAAAAGGAGATGGAAGTATGGTAGGAAAGAAGAAAATTGCTCTAATTTTATGCTCATTATTGGCAGTTACATCACTAGTTGCCTGTGGCAAAAAAGAACAAGCAAAAAAGAAAATTGGAATCACACAAATAGTTGCACATCCAGCATTGGATTCGGCTAGAAAGGGTTTTTTAGATGCTCTTAAAGAAAAAGGGTATGAAGACGGTAAAAATATAACCGTTGATTATCAGAATGCCCAAGGAGATATCTCAACTGCCAATACCATTGCACAAGGATTTGTAAGCGATAAAAAAGATTTAATCTTAGCTATTGCAACACCAACAGCGCAAGCAGCGTATAATTCGACTAAGGATATTCCAGTTGTTTTTACAGCAGTTACAGACCCTGTAGATGCTGGTTTAGTTAAAGATGTTAAAAAACCTGGTACAAACGTTACAGGAACATCAGATTATGTTTCAATTGGTGACCAGATTAAATATTTAAAGAAGATACTCCCAAATGCAAAAACAGTAGGAGTTATATATAACACTTCAGAAGCTAATTCAATGGTTCAAGTAAAAACCTTGAAGGAAGAAGCTGCAAAAGTTGGACTAACTGTTAAAGAAGCAGGGGTAACAAGTGTAAATGATATTGATCAAAGTTTGAACTCAATTTTAGGTTCTATAGATGTACTTTATACACCAACAGATAATACTATTGCTTCATCTTATGATTTAGTAGGAAAAAGATGTCTAGAAAAGAAGGTTCCTATATTTGGAGCAGAATCAGCAGTAGTAGAAAAAGGTGGACTAGTTACAGCTGGAATTGATTATTATGAATTAGGTAAACAAGCTGGTTATAAAGCCGCGGATATTTTAGGTGGTAAAAAACCACAAGATATAGAGGTTGGATACTTGACTGATTTAAAAGTTACAATAAATACTGATGCTGCTAAGAAATTAGGAATAACAATACCAGATGATATTTTAAAGGATGCTGAAAAGGTAACTGGAGGCGTTAATTAATGTCTTTAGCACTTAATGTATTAGAACAAGGATTTTTATTTTCCCTTGTATCAATTGGTGTTTATATAACATACAAAATATTGGATTTCCCTGATATGTCCGTTGATGGGTCATTCCCTTTAGGTGCTGCAGTTTGTGCAGCACTTTTATCAAGGGGAATGGATCCAATATTATCTGTATTTATAGCCTTAGCAGCAGGAGCAGTAGCAGGATTTTTCACGGGTATATTACACGTTAAATTGAAAATAGACAGTTTACTTTCAGGTATACTTATAATGATAAGTCTCTATTCTATGAATTTAAGAATTATGGGAAAATCAAATATTCCACTTTTTACTTTCAAGAATATTTTTAAGGAAAAAGAGCTTATGATTGGAGATTTAAATTTTGCCCCAATTATAATCATCTTGATTTTTGTAATTGTAGCAAAACTAGCAATTGACCTTTTTTTAAAAACTAAAAGAGGGTTTTTATTAATTGCAACTGGAGATAATGAGCAAGTCGTTACTTCATTAGGAATAAATTCAGACAATGTAAAAATATTGGCCCTTATGATTTCTAATGCCTTGGTAGCATTAGCAGGAGCATTAACGGCTCAATATCAAGGGTTCTCAGATGTTGGTATGGGTACGGGTACAGTAGTTATGGGGTTAGCATCTGTAATTATTGGTGTATCAGTTCTTAAAAAGGTGAGTTTTATTAAGATAACTACCTTAGCTATCTTTGGAGCTATCGTTTATAAATCTGTGGTTGCTATAGCACTACAGGTAGGATTATCACCAAATGATTTAAAGTTAGTTACAGCTTTAATTGTTATTATTGCATTAACTATTAACAATAAAGGCTTGATTTTTAAAAGGAAGAAATCAATGAAGGGTGGTGCCGTTCTGAATGTTAGCAGTCAAGAATCTATGTAAGATTTTTAATAAGAATACAGTAAATGAACACAGTGTATTCGAAAACTTTAACTTTGAAGTAAATGAGGGAGATTTTGTAGCTATAATAGGATCTAATGGCGCTGGTAAGAGTACTCTTTTGAACCTAGTTGGTGGAAGTTTAGATGGAGATTCGGGTTCTATTATAATTGATAATAAGGAAATGATTAATTTCCCTGAATATAAAAGGTCAAAGCTTATTGGAAGGGTTTATCAAAGTCCTTCAATGGGTGTATCACCTAACATGACAATTCTTGAAAATTTATCCATGGCAGATAATAAGGGTAGAAAGTTTGGATTAACTTTTGCTATTGATAAAAAAAGAGAAGCATATTTCAAAGAACTTCTTAAGAAAGTAAACTTAGGACTTGAGGATAAACTTCATACCAAGGTAGGGCTTTTGTCAGGAGGCCAAAGACAAGCGTTAACACTATTAATGGCTGTTATGTCAAATCCAAAGCTATTATTATTAGATGAGCATACTGCAGCATTAGACCCTAAAACCTCTGAAAAAATTATGGAGATAACAAGAGATATAGTTAAAGAAAAAGGAATTACTACATTAATGGTTACTCATAATTTAAGTCATGCTATTTCTTCAGGTAATAGACTTATCATGATGCACGAAGGTAATGTGGTTATAGATGTTGAAGGGGAAGAAAAAGCATCCTTAGATACAGATAAGTTAATTGGTTTATTTGAAAAAGTTCATCTTAAGGATGGCCTTAGTGATAGAACTTTATTTAGTTAATTAAATTGCAATTATAAAACCCCAAAAGGTTAATGCCTTTTGGGGTTTGCTTTATAATTAAAATTTATTTACAAGTATGGATAATAGAGGTAAAATAGTAAGTGTGAATATAATAAGTATACTTACTATTTTACGGAGGGTTATATGGAGATACAAAATATGTTAGGTTATTTACTTAATGCAAGTGCTAGATTTATTAAAAGAGAAATGGATGAAAATATAAAGAAGTACAACCTTACAACATCACAATGGGCTGTAATCAAGCTTCTTTATAATAAAAAAGAACTTACACAAGCACAGATTGCAGAAGAATTAAAGTCTGATAGAGCGACAGCTGGCAATGTAATTTTAAATTTAAATGAAAAGAAATATGTAGATAAGGTGATTGGAGAAAAAGACAGAAGAACCTATGTGATATGTTTAACTGATAAGGCTGTAAAGATAGTAGACGAAGTTGAATTAATTGCTGACGAAGTAATTAAAAAGGCATTAAAAGGCATGGATGATAACCAGATTAAAGCTCTATATGAGGGACTAAATAATATAATTAGCAATTTATACGAAGGGGAAGGTAATTATGAGTCTAAAGCAAGAAATATTTAGAGCATTACTTTTAACATTTGGAACAGCGCAAATTATTTTAAATTCTGGATATTTAATTAAAAAAAATGGAATAGAATTATCAAGAAGACAACACGGAGAAATACCTAATAATACTTCAAATGATAAAATGAGAGTTAAAGTTATCTGCATGCTTTTAGTGGGTATTATGTTTTTCATAGTTTCCTTAGGTTCATATATACTGCATAGTTTTTTATATACACCAATATTTATTGCATTAATTGTCTTTGTAATATATGGTGTTTTGGAGGCATTATATTATAAGTATTGGAAGACAACAGGCTTTGCAATAGTTACTATAGTATTACTATTTCTATATCTAATTTAGTTTAATTTAATTATAAAACCCCAAAAGGTTAATGCCTTTTGGGGTTTGTTTTATAATTAAAATTTAAATAATGAAGTTTAAGATAATTGAAAGTGCTCCACCAATAATCAAAGCGATCATGCTTACTCCAAAGCTAATTGTTGTTTTAATATTATAATTGTTTTTTTCTTTCCTTGTTACTTCAAGATTTACATTACTTGCATATTGAGAATTAACTTGTCCTAGAGATTGAAGAGATAAGCCCATTGAATTTCCACCTATTGAGGATAATACACCTATTATAATTAATAGAATTCCCTCCATAAAAAGAATATCTTTAAAGTTATACTTTGTAAATTTCATAATTAATAAGCCAATACCAATGGTAATAATAAACCATACTATACCAGCTAAAGCACACTTTAATAATTGCTTAGAATTGATAAATTTCATATTGAACACCCCAATTCATATAATTTAACTTATTATATAATATTGAAAACCATATTTCAATATTTAACAAGGAATATTTAGTTGTTTATGTTAAAAATTTGAATTAAAGCAGTAATTTATATATAATTTAAATAAGTGTTTTATAAATAAGGGGATGTATATTATGATCAAAATAAAACCACATCACTTCTTAGATATTATCAAGTTGTATGGTAAAGGAATTGAAAAATTTGTTCCGGATGAGATATATAAACATAGTTTTTACTCTGTAGCTAATGAAATAATTAAGAATCATCAGGCCATAGTTCAAATAACAGTAAACGAAGATGATATTTGTAGAACTTGCAAGTGCATAAATGAAAAAGGATTATGTACAGATAAAATAAACCATATTGAAGTTATAAATTCAAAGGATGAATGGAATAAAATATTAGACAAAAGGATTATTGAATATGCAGGCTTGCAAGAAGAAAGTGAATATTTAACTCATGATTTTTGTGAAATATTATATTTAATAAGAGAAAACATTAAAGATATATGGAGAGAGGAACCAGAAGATTTAAGGAATCAGAGATATAAAAACTTTTGTTTAGGTGCTAAAAAATATTTAGAAATATTATAACATTTATTTATAATGGGGGCGTATTTATGAGAGAACGTAAATGTGAAATTATTGCATATTTGAAATCAGATGTTAAATCAGTTTGGGATGTAGTTACTAACAATAGAGATTTTAAGTGGAGAAGTGATATTGAAGGAATAGAAATATTTAATGAAGGTAAGGAGTTCATTGAATACAATAAAAAAGGAACCTCAACTAAATTTAAAATAACAAAGAAGAGGGAATTTAAAGAGTATGAATTTAATATGGAAAACAAAATGTTTACAGGTTTTTGGACAGGCTATTTCTTTGAAGTTGAAAATGGTGGAACGAAGATAATTTTTAAGGAAAATATATTTATAAAAAATCCAATAATAGCATTATTGTCATATATATTTATGAATTTAAATAAGATTCAGGGCATATATGTATCCGATTTAAAAAAGAAATTAGGTGAATAGGAGGTTATATATGAAAATATCAATTGTTTATCATAGTAAAACAGGAAGAACAAAAAGAATAGCTGAAATAATAAGTGAAGGAATAAAGGAAAATAAAGATTTTCAAGTAAAGTTAATGAACTTAGATGAAATTGATTATGACTTTCTTAAGGAAAGTAAGGGAGTTGTTTTCGGAACACCTACTTATTATGCTAATATTTCTTGGCAAATGAAAAAATGGTTTGATGAATCTTGGAATTGTAATTTAGAAGGGAAAATAGGAGCAGTGTTTGCAACTGGAGACTACCTTGGAGGCGGGTCAGATGCGGCCTTGCTTACACTAATTAATCATATGATGGTTAAAGGTATGCTAGTATATTCAGGAGGTTCGGCTTTAGGACAACCTTATATACATATGGGGATTGTGGCTTTAAAGGATTTAGATGCTGATTTGATTAAAAAAACAAAGATATTTGGAAATAGAATAGCCTCAAAAGCTTTAGAATTATTTGGGGACGGGGATGAAATATTATGAAGCTTGAATTAATGAATAAGGAAGATTTTTATAAAATAGTGGAATGGAATAAAGATAAATCAGCTGACTTTTTACTACAATGGGCAGGTCCATCCTATGTTTATCCAATAACTATTGCACAGATAGAAGACCATTATTTTAACGAAGTGCAAAAGGAACACTCAAATACATTTATATATAAAATAATTGGGGACGAAGATGTAGTAATTGGAACCGTTGAGCTTAGAGAAAAAGATAAAGTAAATAAGATAGGAAGAGTATGTAGGTTTTTAATTGGAGAAGAAAAAGCTAGGGGAAAAGGATTTGGAGCAAAAGTATTAAATGAAGTTTTGAGAATTGGCTTTGAAGAAATCGGTTATGAAAAAATAACACTGGGTGTATTTGACTTTAACATTGGTGCAATAAAATGTTATGAAAAAGTAGGATTAAAAAAAGGAAAGCTAGTAGAAAAGTCTAGGAAAGCATCTAATGGATATTGGAATTCATACGATATGGGAATAACAAAGAAAGAGTGGGGAGAAAAATTAGATGCAAGAAGGTATAGATAAATCTAAGATACTGGAAATAGTAAGAAAACAATTATCAATAGATATGAATTGCAATACAGAAGATTTCGATAAAGGTGGAATAGTATTTAGTGAAGCAAAATTAAATAAAGGGAGAAGAATGTTTGATAGACAATCTCCTTTTCTTGAAATTGCAACAATGGGTAAAAGTACTGTTGTCACGGCAGACAGAGATATATTAGTAAAAATAAAACCGTTATTGGAAAATAAAACAAGAGAGGATATCTTCGTAGCTCCATTTATATTTGGGCATTCACTTTATTATATTCCAGATTGCAAAAGGCTAAAAAAATTACCGCTGCCTAATTGTTTTGAGTTTTGCTTAAAAGAAGGGAAGGAAATACATGAATTATATAACATTTTAGGTTTCGAAAATGCACTTCAATATGACATAAATCATCCACGTCCAGATGTAATTGCATTATATGCAATGTGTGGGAGTGAAATTGTAGCAATGGCTGGCGCATCAGCAGATAGTAACTTAATGTGGCAAATAGGCATTGATGTGTTACCAAGGTTTAGAAATAAAGGACTTGCAACAAGTTTAGTAAGCAATCTTGCAATAATGATTATGGAACGAGGGGTAGTACCTTATTATGGAGCAGCTTCATCAAATATTGCTTCACAATCCGTTGCATATAGGAGTGGATTTACACCGACATGGATGTGCACATATAAGAATACATTTGATGGGACAGCACCGTATGATAGAAATATTAAGTGAAGACAATATCAAATTCAGAATGGAAGATGAGAGGGTATGAGTAAAATTTATGTTATTGGAATTGTAGCCAGTGGCAAAACAACATTATCTAAAAAACTATCAAGAGAATTGAAAATTCCTCATTATGAAGTTGATTGTATAGTATGGCATGAAACAGATACAGAAAGGTATAAAAGAACACCTGATAAACAGGTAGAACTTATTAAAGAAATTGATAAAGCTGGAGAGTGGATTATAGAGGGAACTTATAGAAGTAGCTGTCACTGTCTACTTGATATGGCAGATTCTATAATATTTTTAGATCCTCCACTTTGGATAAGGAAATATCGTATTTTATTACGTTTTATAAAGCAACAATTAAAAATAGAAAAATGTCACTACAAGTCTGATTTGAATATGTTACGTAAAATGTATATGTGGACAAGAGACTTTGAAGATAAAAGATATGAATTTGAAAATATGCTTAATAACTATAAAGATAAGTTAGTGATTATTAATAATGCCAAGAAATTAGATATTAGTAAAATAATCTAAGAAAATTTTTAGGAATGAATTGGGGTAAAAAATGATAAAAGTTAATTTTTATGATTTAAATAGCATTGAAGATAGTAAGTTGAAATTTGCTGTAATAATGGCAAGATTTAAAGGAAATTGGATTTATGTAAAACATAAAGATAGATGCACTTTGGAGATACCAGGAGGACATAGAGAAGAAAATGAAGATATTATTAATACTGCTTCAAGAGAATTATATGAAGAAACTGGTGCGAAAAAGTTTGAGATAACACCTGTATGCATATATTCAGTAGAGCGAGATGAAGCAAGTGATTATACTGAATCCTTTGGGGAATTATTTTATGCTAAAATTGACGAAATTGATAAACTCCCTGAATTTGAGATAGAGGAAATTAAATTATTTAGTGATATACCAGAAGAATTAACGTATCCTTTAATCCAACCATTTCTACATAAAATGGTAATAGAATTTATTGAAAAAAATGATATGAAGAGTCATGATAACATGCTTAATTATTATAAAGAGGAATTAAAGTGGAACCCACCATTTGCTGATGTATTATCTAAATATTCTCCTAAGGGATTAGAAGGATATTTAATTATGCGTGAATCAGTGGAAGAGGGACATCTACCTAAAAAGACTAGAGAATTAATTTTTACAATATTAGATAGTTTAGATGATGAAGTAACGGGTGCTAAAGCTCATGCTGTTGCAGCAATTGAGGCAGGATTAACAATGGAAGAATTGGTAGATGCATTTATGATTGTTACTATGGTAAAGGGAATAAATGTCTTATGCAAAGCAGGAATAGAAGCAATTAATGCAGCTGAAAGTAGATATAAAGAAATGAGCACGGTAAAAGAAAGTAGTAAATAAGAAGGATAAAATTGGGGGCGACATTATGGGGGATTGGAATTCAAATCAGTATTTAATGTTTAAAAATGAAAGAACACAACCAGCAATTGATTTAGCTAATAGAATTATAATTGATAATCCAAAGAAAATTATTGATATAGGCTGTGGTCCAGGAAATAGTACTAAAGTTTTAAAAGAAAGATTTCCTGATTCATATATTTTAGGAATTGATAGTTCCACAAATATGATAGAGGCAGCAAAAAAAGATTATCCAGAAATAGATTTTAAAATATGTGATGCAAGTAAAGGTTTATCAAACCTTGGCGATGATTTTGATATTGTGTTTTCTAATGCATGCATACAATGGATTCCTAATCATAATGAACTTTTAAGAAGTCTTTTTGGGTTGCTTAAAAAAGGCGGTGTATTAGCAGTACAAACACCAATGAATTATAAAGAGCCAATTCATAACATAATTGAAGAGGTATCAGCAAATAAAAAGTGGAAAGACGAATTTGAAAATCATAGAATTTTCTACAATTTAATGCAAGGAGAATATTTTGATTTATTATCAGAAATCTCTTCTGAATTTTCACTTTGGGAAACTATATACTTTCACAACTTGAAATCTCATAAGGAGATAATAAAGTGGTATAGGGCAACTGGATTAAGACCATACTTAGACGAACTCTCAGGAGATAAGAAAGAAGCTTTTGAGAAGGATATTTATGATAGAGTAGTTGAGGAATATCCAAGTCAAAGGAATGGAAATGTCATTTTTAGATTTCCTAGGTTCTTTTTTATAGCAAGAAAATAGATTTAAACAAAAACTATTTAATAATAAAGGAGAGGTCTATTTGGTAGTACAAAAATGTGAAAAATGTTCCAAGGAATTTCCACGAAAAGATATTGTAAAATCAGTTTGGTCCTGGAGTGGTTATAAACCTATAGTATGTGAGGGTTGCAAAAGCGTTCACTATGTTAATATTGCAACAAGATTATTACTTAGCGTTTGTATATCAGCTCCAATATTTAGTATTCCTTTTATTTTTAAAAACAATAATTTTTTAAAAGTTCCATTTCAAGTATATCTAATTGTATATATTTTATGGATAGTTCTAATAACTTACTTAACTCCATTTTTTGCGAGATATCATGTTAAAGAGTAAAGGAATAAAAATATTATGATAAAGCTAGAAACAGAGAGGTTAATAATAAGAGACCATATAGAAGAGGATATTAATTCACTTCATAGCCTAATTTCTAATGATGAAGCAATGTATTATTTACCTGAAATTAGAACTAACACATTAGATAAATCCAAAGAAAATCTGTATGAAGCAATTAAGGAATCAAAAATGGAAAAAAGAACTAAGTTTTTCTTTGGGATAATAATTAAAGCTACTAATGAGTATATTGGAGAGATAGGATATACAGTAATTATAGATTCTGCAGAGGGGAAGGTAGTAAACTTAGGGTATTTTATATTGCCAAAGTTTTGGGGAAAAGGTTTTGTAACAGAAGCAGCTAGAGAAGTTATAAATTATGCCTTTAGTCAAGAAGATATAATTAAAATTGAAACTGGATGCGTAACAGAAAATGTAGGTTCTGAAAAAGTGATGAAAAAATTAGGGATGATTAAGGAAGGAGAATCTAAACAGCATGTTTTATTAAATTCTCAGCTTTTAGATAGAGTAGAATATAGATTGTTAAAGAAAGAATGGTTTAAATAATATAAGGGGGATACATAATGAATTTAGAAGAGTTAAGAAAAGATTGTAGCACTAAGCAGAAAAAGGGATTACATTTTATCATTGCATCTGTTGTTATTTGGGGTGCTGTATTGTTTGTCCATTTATCTAGCTTACCAATTTTAACGAAAAATTTATTAACCTTTTGTTGTACAGCACCACTTTTACCCTTAGCATTTTTTATTTCAAAGATTATTAAAGTAGACTTTCAAAATAAAGATAATCCACTAACCAATTTAGGTGTTTTATTTTCATTGAATCAAATATTATATTTACTTATTGCAATGTGGGTTTACCCAACAGTTCCTGAGAAAATGCTAATGGTAATCGCAATGATATTTGGCGCACATTTGCTTCCTTATAGCTGGTTATATAAATCAAAAAGTTATATGATTTTTTCTATAATAATCCCTATTCTTGCATTAATTATAGGTAATAATTTTCCACCATATATATTAGCAGCAATTATGATTATAGTGGAACTATTATTTAGCATTTCTTTAGTTGCCGAAAATAAAAGATTTGTTTTATAATTTACTTAACTAGATAAAGAAATGAGGAGTTTTGATGTATAAACCTTTAGCTGACAAGGTTAGACCTAGAAAAATTGATGAAGTCTTTGGACAAAAGCACATACTTGGTGAAGGTAAGGTTTTAAGTAGGATAATTAAAAGTAATAGAATTTCTAATATGATATTTTATGGACCACCTGGAGTAGGGAAAACTACTGTAGCAAATATCATAGCTGAAACTTCCAATAAAAGATTTTATAAGTTAAATGCTACAAATGCCTCATTAAAGGATATTCAAGAAATAGTAGCAGACTTAGATACTTTAATGGGTACGTCTGGGGTAGTATTATATCTAGATGAGATTCAAAACTTTAATAAGAAACAACAACAGTCTTTATTAGAGTTTATAGAGGATGGAAGAATAACATTAATTGCATCTACTACAGAGAATCCATTTCATTATATCTTCAAGGCGATATTAAGCAGAAGTACAATTTTTGAATTCAAGCCTCTAGATAAAGGTTATATTATTGAAGCATTAAAAAGAGCTAGAGTACTTGCCGAAGAAGATTACCATGGAGTTAAAATAGAAATTACAGATGAAGCTTATGAATTTTTAGGAGATTCTTCAAATGGAGATGTAAGAAAAGCTATTAATGGATTGGAAGTAGCTCTTTATTCAACCAATCCAGATAGTGAAGGAAGAATACTAATTGATAGGGAAGTAGCAGCTGACTCTGTTCAAAAGAAAATATTAAATTATGATATTAATGGAGATTCTCACTATGATATTTTAAGTGCATTTCAAAAATCTATTCGTGGAAGTGATCCTGATGCAGCAATTCATTATCTAGCTAGATTAGTTAAGGCTGGGGATTTAATCTCTATATGTAGAAGATTAATGGTTATTGCAGCAGAAGATATTGGGTTAGCTTATCCACAAGGTATCTCTATAGTTAAGGCTTGTGTAGATAGTGCTCAAATGCTTGGTTTTCCAGAAGCAAGAATTCCTTTAGCAGAAGCTACAATTTTACTTGCAACTGCACCAAAATCTAATTCAGCGGTTATGGCCATTGGAAGAGCACTAGAGGATTTAGATAATGTAGAAGTAGGGGATGTACCTATTCATTTAAAAGATGCTCATTATGCAGGAGCGTCATCCTTAGGAAGAGGAATAGAGTATAAGTATCCTCATAGCTACCCTAATCATTATATAGAGCAGCAATACTTACCTGACAGTTTGAAAGATGCAAAGTATTATGAAGCTGGTGAAAACAAATTTGAAGGAAGTATTAAAAGATATTGGGATGGTATAAAGAAAGAATAATTAGTTTAAGTCACTAAGGTATACATAAATACCCTAGTGACTTATTTTAGTATAAGATGTAATATTATTTGAAATCTTCACAATATCTTTAAATGTTATTGGTATAATAAATATTATTCCTAGAAATTTTGAGGTGGAAATTAAATGAATAATATTTTAATTATAGAGGATGAAGAAAAAGTATCAGAAGTGTTAAAAGCATATTTGGAGAAGGATGGCTATAGGGTTTATTGCGTGACTAGTGGGATTAAGGGACTTGAGTTATTTAAAACCATAGACTTTAAACTTATAATATTAGATTTAATGCTTCCTGATATAAGTGGAGAAGAAATATGTAAGAAAATAAGAGAAGAATCTCAAGTATATATATTTATGCTTACAGCTAAGGGAGAATTGAATCAAAAAATTGAGGGGTTAAATATAGGGGCAGATGAATATTTAGTTAAGCCTTTTAGCCCTAGAGAACTAACAGCAAGAGTAAATGCACTTTTTAGAAGGCTTTCTTCAGCAAACGAAGAATCCACAAGTTTATGTTTTGATGATGGCAATTTAAGCATTGATTATGAAAAAAGATCTGTAAAGATAAAAGGAGAAGAGGTATCTTTCACTCCTAATGAGTTCGATATATTATATTCATTAGCAATAAACAAAGGAAAAGTTTTAACAAGAGAACAATTAATTGATAAAATAGGTGGAGAAGATTTTGATGGTTATGATAGAACCATTGACGTTCACATAAAAAATATACGTAAGAAGATAGAAGAAGATACTAAAAAACCTAGGTATATCGTCACGGTGATGAAAGTAGGTTATAAATTTGGTGGTGAAAATTAGTGCAGAGTATAAGAAAAAGATTAAGTATTTTATTTGTTATTTGTTCAATAATAGCAATTTTACTTATTATAACTTTTGTAAATATTACTATAAATAAAAAATTTAATGACTATATGGTAGATACTCAAAATAAGAGGTACGAGAGAATTGTATCCTATTTTGAAGAGATATATAAAAGAGATGGTAAGTGGGATGAAAACTCTGGGATTGAATTAATGCATGAAGCCTATATGGGTAATTATTGCTTAACCTTACTTGATAATAATAAAAAGACCATATGGGGTATGAATGCAAATGATATAAAAAACAATATACATTTAAGTTCAATGCCAACGCAAAATAGCGGAGTATACACAACAAATAGATTTGAAATTAAAGTTCAGAATAAAGTTGTTGGTTATGTAGATATAGGACAATACTCATCCATATTATTATCAGAAGAGGATTTAAATTTTAAAGATTCCATAAACAAAAGTATGATTTCTAGTGGAATTCTAACATTAGTAATTATTATAGTAATTAGTCTTTATTTTTCAAAACAATTTTCTAACCCAATAAAACAAGTTGCAAATATGTCTGTTAGATTATCAAAGGGTAAATTTGATAAAGTTTCAGGTGTAAAGAGCAATATTGAGGAATTAGAGAATCTTAGAGAAAGTGTTAATATTCTAGCTGAAAAGTTAAAGAATCAAGACATGCTTAGAAGGAGATTAGTATCGGATATATCACATGAAATAAGAACTCCCCTTAATGTATTGCAAAATAATTTAGAAGCGATGATTGATGGGGTCTTTCCTGTATCTACCGAAAGACTTAATTATTTAAATGATGAAGTAGTGAGATTTGGAAGACTACTAAATAATTTAAATATTTTAAAGGAATTTGAGTCAGAAAGTATTAAGTGTAATTTTGAAAAGATAGATTTAGATGACATAGTAAAAAGTGTTTATGAAGATTTTTATATGGCTGCAGTAAATAAAAATATTACATTTAATTATTACATAAATAGAGATCAAAAATATATATTAACAGGTGATAAGGACAAACTTAAACAGGTATTTATAAATATAATATCAAATGCAATTAAGTTTACTAAGGAAGATGGACATATAGCTATTGATATGTATTCAGATAGCAAAAATATTGTAGTAGAAATTCAGGATAATGGCGTTGGAATTAAGAATGAGGATTTACCATTTATATTTGAAAGATTATATAGAGGCGATAAAAGTAGGCACGAAATTGAGGGAAGTGGCTTAGGACTTACCATTGTAAAAAATATACTTGATCTTCATATGGCGACTATAGAAGCTCAAAGTGAAGAGGGTAAAGGAACTAAATTTATCATATCATTTAACAAAGATTTATAAAAAAGTGTTGTAAAGAGCTAATAAAATATGCTTTTTACAACACCTTTTTTACTCTTTAGGAATTTATAATATATTAAGGTTGAGGATAACATTATAAATTTCCTAAAAAAATTATAGATTTTCCTAAAGAACTTTTGATTCGTTAAGTGCTAGAGAATCATTTGTTTCACTACTTGAACTGGTTTGTTGATTTTGCAATGCAGTTTGAAGTAAGCTTTCCATCAATTGCATAGAACTATCATTAGAGCCAGACATTCCTGAATCATCACTGCTATCCCCATAGCTATCATCACTAGAGTTAGAATTCTGCATTGATAACATCATTAACATAAGTTTCTGAGGATCAATTGCTAAATTATTAACACCACTAGTTGAGCTGTTTGCTTGACTAGTGCTAGTGTTTTCTAGCGAAGTACCAGTAGTATTATTTTGTTTTGCTTGGTTGTTGTATGTATTCTCTAATAGCATTTCCTCAAGTAAATTTTGAAATGATGAATTGGAATTACTGACGCTTGAATCAGAATTGCCTAAATCCATAAGTCCTTGTAATTGGTTTAATTGTGACACTTGATTTACTTGCATTGGTTACCTCCTTTGTTAATTATTTGCGTAATAAAAACTACAAAAGTATTTTATATAGCAATATAATTTTAAGTGAAAAATGTGACAGTATTGTGTCACCATAATTCTTGATTTTATGATATAGTTTGTATATTGACTTATATAATGAAAGGACTTGAATAGATTTGAAAAATAAAAGAAATTATACAGATTGGAAATTTGTAGGATGCGTAGCAGCTATATGTTGTATATTGTGGGGAAGTGCTTATCCAGGAGTAAAAAATGGATACATACTTTTTAATATAGCTACAAATGACATTGCCTCAAAATATGTTTTTGCAGGATATAGGTTTACCATTTCGGGTGTGATTTTACTTATATTCTCAGGAATGTTTGGGAAAAAAGTGTTCAAGCTCTCAAAAGAGCATATTAAGGGTTTGATTATACTTTCAATACTTCAAACTATGTTACAGTACATATTTTTCTATGTGGGAGTTGCAAATACTACTGGAGTTAAAAGTGCAATACTTAATGCAACTGGTACGTTTTTTAGTGTCATATTAGCTCACTATATTTATAAAGATGATAAATTAAGCAAAGGAAAGGTAATAGGTTGCCTAGTGGGCTTTATAGGAGTGATGATTGTTAACTTTAGTTCGAATTTAATAGATTTTTCTTTTAAATTTATGGGAGAAGGATTTATTGTTATATCAGCATTTGTATCTTCGGTAGCAGCTATTTATGCTAAAAAGCTCACTAAAGAGATGGATGTGATAATAGTAACTGGCTATAGTCTTTTTATTGGAGGACTTATGCTAATATTATTAGGAGCTACTTTTGGAGGAAGAGTTTATCACTTTACATTACCATCTTCATCATTATTACTTTATCTAGCTTTATTATCCTCAATAGCATTTTCTTTATGGAACTTATTATTAAAATATAACAAGGTGGGTAAGGTATCTATCTACAATTTTTTAACTCCAGTTTTTGGAGCATTATTTTCATCAATATTTTTAGGCGAAAATATATTTGAGGTTAAGAATGTAATTGCACTTTTTTTAGTATGTTTAGGTATATGGAGTGTAAATAGAACATAAAAGCAAGCAGAAACTAGACTAGTTTCTGCTTGCTTAATTTTTAGAAATATTTATTTCTTATTTGATCAGTATCCGCTGCCTTTAAATCATCAGTAACTTCAATTACACCTAAGATAATATTATCTTTTACAATTGCAAAAGGTCCAACTTCTTTAGAAATAAACTCAATTTCATTTTTTCCTTTTTTGCCAGTAAAGGAGCTAACTTTATCTCCAGTTTGTGCATTTAAAATTTCATATTCACCATCAGCATTATTAAAAGCACTTAAGTCAAAGGAGATTTTTGTTTTTGAGGTATTACCTGTCACAATAATTAGTGGTTCAAGACTCTTTTCTTTACCAGTAAATGTAGCAGTTTGATAATCTCCAACTACAGTGGCTTTTTTTACTATGTTTTCAGTTGGAACATTTGTAATTTCAGTACCATTAAAGTCAAATTGTTTTCTAGGGCCAGATGAACCATCAGCTACAGGACCTGCGCAACAGCTAGGACCAGTACTTGCAGGAGGAATAGAAGGATCTGATTTTGAAGTATCAACTGTATCTAATTTATCAACAACTTTTATAACACCTCGTATCATCCCCATCCAACAGCTAAAGTTTATATCTTTATCTCCAGGGGTAAACTCTATTACATTTTCTCCACTTTTTAATTTCTTCTCAACATTTAGAGCCTGAGCTACAACTTGGTTATTACATGAGTTGATTTGCTTTCCATCAATGACCCATTTAACAGGGATATCTTTTTGAACATAAAAGGCATTTGGAGTATAACCATTATTGTCAGCAGTCATTTTTATAACTTGAACTCCATCCTGTAAAGTAGCTTTAGCTACGTTTGAATTAGTACTACCAGAACTAGCTAAAAGAGTATTTGAGTCTTTGTTAAGTGCAGTTAGTGGATTAAGATTAATACCTGCTAAAGTGAAACCTCTATTTCCCATAATAAGACCAAGTACTATAATTAAGACTCCACTAAGCTTAAGTATCTTTTTAGTATATCCCTTGCTTAAAAGTCCTGACAAAGCTCCAAAAGTGAGCATAAGAGGTACAGTTCCTAAAGAAAAAACAAACATTGATAGGGCACCTTTAAAGGCACTTCCAGTACCTAGTGCAAATAGCTGCATGGTTTGAAGTGGACCACAAGGCATAAGTCCGTTTAAAAGTCCAACTATAAATGGAGAACCAGATTTATTTTTAACTTTACAAGCTACACTAGGTAATTTGATATTAAATCTTCTAAAAATACTGAAGCCAGCCATATTAAAACCCATCATTATCATAAAGACACCAGCTACTATTTGCATTATTGCTTTAGTAGTAATGGAAAGAGAAAAAACTGAGCCAAGAGCTCCTATTATTCCTCCTAGGATAGTATAGGAAACAACTCTTCCTCCATTATATAAAAGTGCGGGAATAGTGGCTTGAAGCTTACTTTTATTTTCCTTGAGTAAGCTTTGTGATAGCATTATACCTCCGCACATACCAACGCAGTGAATAGAAGTAAGAATACCAACCACGAAAAGTACTGCATATGAAGCATTAGCAAGCTTAGCTTCCATATCAAAACCACTAGTTCTAAAGCCAAGTAATATTATGGCTGCTACTATAATAAGTATCCCTATAAATTTATAATCATTTGAACTTTCTGTACTATACCCTGCCTTTTTAATTGCAGCTTTTATTTTACTCAGATTGCACAGTTCATCATCATAGTTAATCTCAGCAAACTGTTTACTATAATTTGCTTTTACATAGGTAACCCCATCTAATTTCATAACAGCTTTCTCAACTCTATTCTCACAAGATGAACAGGTCATTTCATATACCTCAATTTTCTCACGTCTAATACTCATAAAATCCTCCTAATTACTAAGCTCTACAGAACTATCTTTATAAAACTTATATAATACTGTAATAAGTATATAAAAAAGTTGTGTAGTAAATATGAAGATATCTATCTATAATCTTAAAATTTCCCCGTTGTGAAGGATAAAACTTTACTACTTAAGAGGTTTGACCCTGGGAAGCTTTATCCAGAAGAATGGCTTGAAATTTTAAGATTATAGAGAAATCTTTAAAATTCCTCATTGTGATGTGAAGAATGAAGTGAAATTTTTAGATTATAGAGGAAGATAATTATTCTTTAATTGAAGCTACATAATTTCTCATTTCCTCAAGGTTCATTTCTCCAACCCTTTTTTGAACTATAACCCCATCTTTATTTACAAAAAAGGAGGTTGGAATGGAGGAAATGTCATATTTAACAGCTACATCTTGATTAGAATCTAGTAATACTTGAAATTTATAATTATTTTTATCCATAAAAGATTTTACAGTTTCTTTATCTTCACCTAAATTTACAGCTAAAATAACTAAATCTGAATTTTTATTTTCTTCATAAAGTCTTTCAATATCAGGCATTTCAGCTTTACAAGGAGGGCACCAAGTTGCCCAAAAGTTAATAAGTACATTCTTTCCTTTAAAATCACTTAAGGATACTTCTTTGCCACTCATATCTTTTAATTTAAAATCCAAGGCTTTATCTTTAGAAAGTATTTTAGAAGTATTACTATTTTGTACAGAAGATGAGTTATTAGGAGACTCTATATTAGTGTTTTTATTTTTATTGTAATTCGTAACAGTATATATGCTAATACTAAAAATTAAGATAATAGCTAAATAGAAAAAAACTTTTTTCATGACATACTCCTTTGGACGACTTAATTTGAAAATATATATTAAATTATTACCAAGTTACAGGGTTTTAAGTTTAACTAATAACTTATATATAAAGAATAAATTAAATTTCCTATAAAAACCCTATAATAAATATAGTATTTAGAGATTAATAAAGCTTGAATATTTGTTAAGTATATTAAACTTATTTGTAAACATCAAAACCCCAATTACTATGAGTAGTACGCCACTTATAAACGTAATAATGGGCATTAATTTTAATATTTTATTTTTGTATTTAATAAATTTATCTAACGCCATAGATGTAAGTAAGAATGGAATAGCTAATCCACTTGAATAAGATATTAAAAGTAAAATACCCTTAGAGAGTGTGCTTTCACTGCCAGAATATATTAGTATAGATGATAAAATTGGGCCAATACATGGTGTCCATCCAAAAGCAAAGGACATTCCCATAATAATAGAACCAAACTTTTTACTTATATTGTCTATATTTAAATAGCGTTTTTCGGAATAAAGAATTTTAATTTTAATTATTCCTATAGTATGAAGCCCAAAAGTTATTATTATTAGACCACCTATTTTCCTAAAGATATTACTATTTTGAATTAAAATATTGCCAATTGAAGTGGCAGAAGCACCCATAATAATAAATATAAGCGAAAAACCTAAAACGAATCCTAAAGCATTATAAAACGAAGATACTTTAGAGCTTATATAATTGGATTCTTTAATAGTGGAGCTTGTTAAGTAGCTTATATACGCTGGAACAAGTGGGAGAACACAAGGAGATAAAAAAGATAATAATCCAGCTGAAAAGGCTAAGATAAAAGTAATGTTATTCAAGTTTTAAATACCTCCATAAATATCAGAATAGCTGTACCTTTAAGTATACAATAGGAATGTGTAGAAAATATGAATAGAAAATAAGATTATATATCATTTTACAAATATTTGAAGTTGCATGGACATATGTTATATAATAGATTAAGTAGACGATGATAAAATATTTCACACTATGAAATTATAAAAATCAAATCTCTTTAAAGGAGTTTTTGTTATGCAATCAATATTTCATATATTAATGTTTATTGGTTATATTATAGGCGGGTGTATAATCGTGTTGCCACTTGTTATATGGCATGCTCATACACATTCGTATATTTGCAAACACTGTGGATATAAATTTTCCATTTCTACATTTAAAGATTTAATAAGCCCTCATAGATTATTAAAATGCCCAAAATGTAATAAATGGGCATGGCAAAAGGAAATAAAAAATTAAAAGTATAAATTGTATAAATAGAAAATAAGCTTGGGTGGAAGTCCCAAGCTTATTTTTTAAACGTAAATATTCATAAGGGTAAAACTAAAATAACTAATCATTAAAGGGGAATGATTAATTGTCTTACAGATTTATAATACTCAAAAGATATAAAGAATATGTGAAGAAAGTGCGTGTTCACAATTATTTAAAATTTACTCGCTAGGAAAAACAAGCGTAAAAGTAGTTCTGTTTCCTGCCTTACTTTCTACAGAAACTTTCCCTCCATGAGCTTCAACTAATGCTTTTGTGATTGTAAGTCCTATTCCAGAACCACCAGTATTTTTAGCTCTTGAAATATCACTTCTATAAAACCGTTCAAATATATGGGGCAGATCTTTTTCGGATATTCCTATACCATTATCTATAATTTGAATAATAATATTATCATTAACTTTATCAAGAGTAACCCTAACTAGGCCGTCCTTTTTTAGGTATCTAAAGGAGTTTGAAAGCAAGTTGGTCATGATTTGTGTAAACTTATCACTATCTACATATGCAAAAATATCTGGTGACATGGTACTAACTAATGCGTAGTTTTCTTTATTATACATTGGAGTAAAAGAATCAATTATTTTTTCAAGTTCTTTTGATAAATTAACTCTGTTTATATTTAATTTAAGATTTTCTTGCTCATATTTTGATAAGTTACGGAGGTTATCAACTAATTTAGTTAGTCGTTCTATTTCATTATAGAAAGCATTAAATCTTTCTGGAGTTGGTTCCCATATTCCATCAATAAATGCTTCAATATGAGTCTTTAGAGTGGTAAGGGGAGTTCTAAGTTCGTGTGAAATATCAGATGTAAGTCTTTTTCTGAGCATCTCTTGATGACTTAAGGTTTCAGCTAAATAATTTATTGAATTGGAAAGGTCATTTATTTCTTTAGTATTAGTGTTGTTTTGAGAACGTATATCCAAATTACCTTCTCTCATGTTATTAGCAATATCAGTTATATTTTTTATAGGTTTAGAAATTCCTTTAGAAATTATCACACTTATTATTAGGGCAAAGATTAATGCAATAAAGCCAGATAATAAAAATGAATGATTTAAAGCACTTATAAAGTCCACAGAACCAGAAGTAATAAATGAAGTTCCGAAGTAACCTATTGTTATACTTCCAACATTTTTGCTATTTACAGTTAAGGGATATTTATTTTCTGTATAATCATTTAAATTCATCCCAGAGAAATTATTCATCATAGAGCCCATCATATTCTTCATTCTGCCATTGCCTTTTAAGTAGTTACTTCCTGAAGAGTATAAAATATTATCATTCAAGTCTTTTACTTCAATAAACATCGTTTGAAGCTCAGCATATCGTTGAAGTTCACCTTTGTTTTTAATAGTATTTTGATCTGTATATAAGCCTTCTATCATTTTTATCGCTTCATTTTCTTTAGTTTTATGCTCATCAATTAGATACTCTTGAAATTTTCTACTAACAAAATAATTAGATATAAAGCTTGTTAATACAATTGAACCTAAAATTGCTATTACTATAGCAATAGAAAGCTTTTTCATTAAGGATATTTTCATTATTTCACCTCACTAGAATTTGGGGAGAATTTATATCCCATTCCGTAAACAGTAATTATGTATCTTGGATCTTTTTGATTTAATTCTATTTTTTGACGAATGTTTTTGATATAAGTATCTATTGTTCTATCATACCCTTCATAATCTACACCAAAAGCTTTTTGAACTAATTGTTCTCTTGAAAATATTTGATTAGGATGGGAGAGTAAAGTTAGTAAAACTTTAAATTCATTAGTAGTTAATGTTATAGGCAACCCTTGCTTTCTAACTAACAATTTTTTTATATCAACTTCTAAATCCCCATTGGCAAAGTTTAAAACATCAGCCATAGGTAGGTCGTCTCTATAGGATCTTCTAAGTAGAGCTCTTACCCTAACAACTAACTCACGTACACTAAAGGGTTTGGTAATATAATCGTCTGCACCAATAGATATTCCTTCAATTTTCTCGTCCTCATCTACCTTTGCAGTAAGCATGATTATGGGAACATTAGAAGTTGCTCTTATTTTATTACATACTTCTTCACCAGTGATTTTGGGAAGCATTAAGTCTAAAATAATAAGATGAAAGATTTCACTATTAAATAAATTAAGAGCTTCTTCACCATCAATTGCAGTAAATACTTCAAAATTTTCTTTTTGCAAATAAGCTTTTACTACGTCTAGAATATTCTGTTCATCATCTACAACTAATATTTTAAAATTATCAACCAAAAGTATCACCTCAAATTTTTATTATAATTTATTATAAAAATTAAATATGAAGGAAATGTGGAGAAAAAATGTAACTTATAAATTCTTCATAAGTTCTTTATATAAAAAAGTTAAAATGTAATTGCTTAATGTAGAGAATAAATTGGGAGGGATAAAAATATGAAACATAATCATAACCATAGTCCATTAAAACACATGCTCCATATGGTTCTATGTTGTGGACTACCTATAATCATTATAGGATTATTACCAATAATATCAAGGATTAGTCCGGATGCTTCTTTGCTAATTTCAAGGATAGTTCCATTTATATGTCCAATAATGATGATATCAATGATGTTCATGATGATGGGTGGAAATAAAAAGAAAGATTGCTGTTCTAGCAAGGAAAATGGAAATAACAATGAAATAGTAGAGTTAAAAGAGAAAATTGAAGTAGAATAGTATAAAGTATATCCCCTTATGATTTATTGTAGTCATAAGGGGATTATCTATATAATCTATTATTTTCTTTTTTTAGCTTTTGGCTTTATTACTTGTTTATTAGCATTTGCTTTCTTTTTAGCTTGTAATTTTAGTGTTACTATTTGACTAGCTAACATTACTACAAAAAATAATATACCTGTTAAAGCTATCTCTAGATTAGAGTAAGTAGCTTTTAAGGTAAACTTCATAAAACCTATAAAAATCAAAGTTCCTATTAGGCAAGTTATTATGGATCTTTTGTATGAAATTTCATTTTTCATTATTGTGTCTCCTTTAATAAATATATAAAATTATAATTACAATTTATTATATAAGTAAAATATATATATTCCAAGAAAATATTATAAAAAGGTGAATTTATGAAAATAAAAGAAATAAGGGCTAAAAGTTTATTAACTAAAGTAGGAAGTCCTGAAAATTGGTTCGGGAATGTTTATAATATGAATATTTATAGAGGGTGTCAACATGGATGTATCTATTGTGATTCTAGAAGTCAATGTTATCATGTTGAAAATTTTGATGATGAGGTTATTATAAAATCTAACGTTCTAGAATTATTAAAGAAAGAACTCTCATCAAAGAAGTTAGTTGGAACTATAGGAACTGGAGCAATGAGTGATCCTTATATCCCTCTTGAAAAGAAATATAACTTAACTGGAGAAGCTTTAAAGATAATTGAATATTATAAATTTCCTGTGACAGTTATTACAAAGAGCCCTTTGATATTAAAGGATATAGATGCCTTGAAAGGAATAAATAAAAATACTCAAGCTACAGTAGGAATTACAATTACAACTGTAGATGAAAAGCTTGCAAGAATTATTGAACCTAAGGCACCATCACCATTAGAACGGTTAGATGCTTTAAAGAAATTATCCATGGAAGGAATTTATACAGGTGTATTAATGATGCCTATTTTACCATATATTAATGATTCAGAGGATAATGTAAGAGATATAATAGAGGCCTCAAATAGAGCTGGAGCAAAGTTTATTATACCTATGTTTGGTGTAACCTTAAGAGATGCTCAAAGAGTATATTTCTATAATAAATTAGATGGTAATTTTAAAGATTTGAAACAGAGATATATTAAAGCGTATGGAGAGAATTATGTGTGTATGAGTAAAAGTGCAAAGGAATTATGGAACTTAACTAAAAGATTATGTGGTGAATATGATATGGTTTCGCATATGAGGGATTTGAAAGTGTATAAACCAGATGAATATGTTCAAACTTCATTATTTTAGATTCTTAATCTATGAAGCAGAACATATGGTAGCGTAAGGACTTAAGTGGAATTTATCAGAAAATTCTGATATAATAATTATATACAATATCAAAATTCTTGCATAAGGGAGGAATCATTATGAAATTAGATTTTTATGGCGCAGCAGGTTGTGTTACAGGTTCATCTCATTTACTTAAGGTTAAAGATAAAAGAATTTTACTTGATTGTGGAATGTATCAAGGCAAGGATGAGAAGGAAAAGGATAATAATACTTTTAACTTCATTCCAAAAGATATAGATTATTTAATTCTATCTCACGCTCATATAGACCATAGCGGAAGGATACCGCTATTATATAAGCAAGGCTTTAAAGGAAGAATAATAGCAACTGAAGCTACAAGAGATTTATGTGAAGTTATGCTTGAGGACAGTGGACATATTCAGGAAATGGAGACTGAATGGGTAAATAGAAAAAGAATGAGAAAAGGACAAGCATCCTTAGAACCTTTATATACAGCTAAAATGGCCAAGCTTTCTATGTATTTATTTGAAGGATATCCTTATGACAAATGGATTGAGTTGTTTGATGGGTTTAAATTCAGATTTAGAGATGCTGGACATTTATTGGGTTCTGCAATTATAGAAATGTTAATTGATGAAGATGGGAAAGAGACTAAATTAGTATATTCCGGGGATTTAGGAAATAAAGATATGCCAATTCTTAAGGATCCAACTATTATTGAAAATGCTGATTATGTGATTATTGAAAGTACATATGGGAATAAGCTTCATGGAGTATTTAAGAATGACTTAAAACAATTAGTAAATATTATTGATGAGACCTTCAAAAGAGGAGGAAATGTAATAATACCTTCCTTTGCTGTTGGAAGAACGCAAGAAGTATTATATGCATTAAATAGTTATGTAGAAAATAAAGAACTTAGAAATGTAAAAGTATATGTAGATAGTCCGCTTGCCATTGAAGCTACAGAAATATTTGATTATCATTCAAAAGATTTTGATGATGATACACAGGTGTTATTAGAAAAAGGAGATAATCCTTTTGAATTTGAGGGATTGATTTTTTCAAAGTCAACTGAAGAATCCTTAGAAGTTAATAAAATTAAAAAAGGTGCTGTTATAATATCTGCTAGTGGTATGTGTGAAGCTGGTAGAATTAAACATCATTTGAAGCATAACCTATGGAGAAATGAATCCTCAGTGGTATTTGTGGGATATCAAGCAGAAGGGACATTAGGAAGAGCCATAGTAGATGGTGCAGAAAAGGTTAAAATTTTTGGGGAAGAGATAGCTGTAAATGCTAAAATTTATAACTTAGAAGGGCTTTCAGGACATGCTGATAGAAATGGACTTATGAACTGGTTAGAAAGCTTTAAGGAGAAACCAAAAGCAATACTTTTAGTTCATGGAGAAAAAGAATCTCAAGAAAGCTTTAATAAATTATTAAGAGATAAAGGATTTAATTCATTTATTATGAAGCATGGAGAGACATTTAAACCTGGACAAGAGAAGGAAGAAAGTTTAGTTAAATATAAAATAATAAATTTATTAGATTCAATAGAGGATTTAGATTCAATTGAAATAGATTTATTACTAGAAAAAATTAAAGAAAAATTGAATAGTTAGGTTAAAAGAGGCGAAAGATGTTTGTGAAAATATCTCTCGCCTCTTGGTTTTAGAGGATTATTTTAACTCACTTATTTATTGTTGACAATAAAGGTCTGCTTTGCTATTATAAATAAAGTAAAGTTTATCGATTTAGTCGGCTTTAAGGAGTGATCAATTTGAAATTATCTACTAAAGGTAGATATGGAGTTAAGGCAATGGTGGATTTAGCAATTAATTATGGCTCTCAGCCAGTGTCAATTAAGGCTATATCTCAAAGACAAAATATTTCAGAATATTATTTAGAACAGTTATTTTCACCGCTAAGAAAGGCTAAACTAATTAAAAGTATTAGAGGGGCTCAAGGTGGGTATGTACTAAATAGAGATCCGAAAGACATTAAGGTATTAGATATTATGGATGTCTTAGAAGGACCTGTAGAAATAGCTGAATGTATCGAAGGTGCAACTTGTGACAATTTAGATTGTTGTGCCACTAGATTGTTATGGAAGAAAATAAAAGAATCACTAGATGAAGTAATGGAATCAGTAACACTACAAGATATAGTAAATGATTATAAAAGTATGAATACTAAAAATTCTCAAATAAAGATAAAAGAATAGGAGAGAGAGCAATGAATAAAACAGTTTATATGGATTATTCCGCAACAACTTATGTTAAACCAGAAGTTTTAGAAGAAATGATGCCATTTTTTACTGAAAGTTTCGGTAACCCATCATCATTCTATGCAATTTCAAGAGACACAAAAAGAGCAGTAGACAAAGCAAGAGACAGAATTGCAAAAGTTTTAAATGCTGATTCAGCAGAGGTTTATTTTACTGGAGGCGGATCTGAAGCAGATAACTGGGCAATAAAAGGAGTTGCTTTTGCTCATAGAAACAAAGGAAATCATATTATAACTACAAAGATAGAGCATCACGCTGTACTACATACATGCGAATGGCTTGAAAAGTTAGGTTATGAAATTACTTATTTAGATGTTAATGAAGAAGGATTCATAAACATAGATGAACTAAAGGATGCCATTAAAGATACTACAATATTAGTTTCTGTTATGTTTGCAAATAATGAAATTGGAACAATTCAACCAATAAAAGAAATCGGTGAAATATGCCGTGAGAAAAAGGTATTATTCCACACTGATGCAGTTCAAGCAATAGGAAATCAAGTAATTGATGTAAAAGACATGAAGATAGATTTATTATCTCTTGCAGGTCATAAATTCTACGGTCCTAAGGGTGTTGGAGCACTTTATATAAGAAAAGGTGTTAAAATCGAGAACTTAATTCACGGTGGTGGTCAAGAAAGAGGTAGAAGAGCTGGTACAGAAAATATTGCTGGTGCAGTTGGTCTTGGAAAAGCAATAGAATTAGCTTATGAAAACCTAGAAGAGCACAATAAAAAGCTTGTAGCTTTAAGAGATAAATTAATAGATGGATTATTAAAAATTCCTTATACAAAGCTTAATGGACCAAGAGGGGATAAGAGACTTCCTGGTAATGTAAATGTTGGCTTTGAATTTATTGAAGGTGAATCAATATTACTTTCACTAGACTTTGAAGGAGTATGTGCTTCTTCAGGTAGTGCATGTACTTCAGGATCATTAGACCCATCACATGTACTTTTATCAATTGGACTTCCTCATGAAAAGGCACACGGATCATTAAGATTATCTCTTGGAGATAATAATACAGAAGAAGAAGTTGATTATGTTTTAGAGGTTTTACCTCCAATAATAGAAAGATTAAGAAATATGTCTCCATTATGGGAAGACTTTTTAAAGAAGGGAGAAAAATAATATGATATATAGTGATAAAGTTATGGACCATTTTAGAAACCCAAGAAATGTAGGTGAAATTGAAGACGCCAATGGAGTTGGTGAAGTTGGAAATGCAAAATGTGGAGATATAATGAAAATATATCTTAAGATAGAGGATAATGTTATAAAGGATGCTAAGTTTAAGACTTTTGGATGCGGATCTGCAATTGCATCTTCTTCCATGGCAACTGAATTAATTGTTGGAAAAAACTTAGAAGAAGCATGGGAACTTACAAATAAAGCAGTTGCTGAAGCTTTAGATGGACTTCCACCAGTAAAAATGCACTGTTCTGTATTAGCTGAAGAAGCTATACATAAGGCTATAAATGACTACAGAATAAATGCAGGTTTAGAACCTTGGGATTATGAAGAACATGATGATATTCATGATCAAGTTCACGGGGAATAATATATAACGGGTGAAATTTAATGAATAAAAAAGTTGTTATTGGTATGAGTGGCGGAGTAGATTCTTCTGTCGCTGCATATCTTCTAAAAGAGGCTGGTTACGACGTTGTAGGAGTAACTATGCAAATATGGCAGGAAGATAAGGAATATGAAGAAAGAGAAGGGGGATGCTGTTCCCTTTCAGCAGTTGATGATGCTAGAAGAGTAGCTGATAAAATAGGCATTCCTTTTTATGTGCTTAATTTTAGAGATTCTTTTAAGGAGAAAGTTATAGACTACTTTGTAGATGAGTATCTTGAAGGGAAGACTCCTAATCCTTGTATAGCATGCAATAAGCATTTAAAGTTTGATGAGTTATTAAGAAAAGCTCAAGGTATTGGAGCAGATTATGTTGCAACTGGTCATTATGCTAAAATCGAAGAAAGAGATGGAAGATTCCAGCTTATAAGAAGTGATGATAGTAGAAAAGATCAAACCTATGCTTTATATAATTTGACTCAAGAACAACTTTCACATACACTTATGCCCTGTGGTGAATATACAAAAGATAGAATAAGAGAAATTGCTAAAGAAATAGGGCTTGCAGTTCATAATAAAAAGGATAGTGAAGAAATTTGCTTTATTCCAGATAATAATCATGGAAGATATATAACAATTGCAAAGCCAGGGCAAGTTAAAGAAGGAAACTTCATTGATAAGGAAGGGAATATATTAGGAAGACATAAGGGGATTGTATACTATACAATAGGTCAAAGGAAAGGCTTAGGGATAGCATTAGGAAGACCTGTATTTGTTACTGATATAAATCCAATGACGAATGAAGTAGTTTTAGGACCAGAAGAAGATATATTTAAGACTGATTTAATTGCAAAAGAAGTTAATTTTATATCTATTGATAAGCTAAATGGACCTTTAGAAGTAGAAGCAAAGGTAAGATACTCAGGTAAACCTGCTAAAGCTATCATTTCTCCATATGGAGAAGATAAAGTTAAGGTAAGCTTTGAGGAAAAGCAAAGAGCGATTACTAAAGGTCAGTCTGTAGTATTCTATAGTGGAGACATTGTAGTAGGTGGCGGAGTAATAGAAGGGTTAGTATAATATAAAGATAGATTTATTTAGAGATGGTTATTCAACCATCTCTTTTTGCTATATTAAGAATTAATATTAATTAGAAATTAGGAAACACTATAAAAAAAACAGGAGGATTATTTGTTGAAAAGAAATAAAGATTTTATTGGACTTAGTGTTTTCAAAGCAAATAGCAAAAAGATAGGAATAGTTGTTGATATATTAATCGATTTTTATAATAGTAAAATTACGGGCTTTAGAATGAACTCAACTAATTTTTTCTCAAAAAAGACATTTGTAGATATAAAAGATATTATAACAGTCAAAGACAAAGTAATAATCTCAAAAATCTCTGAAGAAAAAGGAATTCCATTTTCTGAACTTAAGGATATGGATGTAATAGATAAAGAAGGATTAATGATTGGGGTTGTTGAGGATATTGTTGTCGATGAACTTGATTTTGCAATTAAAGGGGTTATTATAAGTTCAGGAATATTTGATAAAATCTTAAGAGGAAAGAGAGTGCTGTTAATGGATAGAGCAATATTAGGAGATAAACAGGTACTTTCTTTAGAAAAAGAAAATATATATTTTAAATCATTACCACATAAGATGGTAGATAGCCATGAATAAATTAATCAAAAGTAAGTGGTTTAAATGGCTTATAACCTTTATAGCAATAGCTTTATTTGTAGTTATTTATAGAAAGGTTGAGATTATACGAGAGACCTTAAGCGTAATTTTAATATCATTTATAATAGCATATTCATTAAAACCATTAAAAAATAAAATCATTGAAAGAGTAAATATAAATCCAAGATTTTTATCAGCACTATTAATTCTATTTACAATTGGTCTAATAGTAGGAAGTTTTGCGCTTCTTATTCCATCCTTAATGAAGGAAAGTATAGATGTAGAAGGTATCATTAGTAGTATATCAGGCTTTATTCTGTCGATAATGAAAAAAATAAAAAGCATCAACAATGAAACACTTGATATAATCATTATACATATGCAAGAAAAAATAAATATTTGGTTAATTAATCTTTCATCAAGTTTTTTTGACATGATAGTAAGGTTATGGGAAAATGCAATCTCAATGGCGGTAATACCTGTTGTAAGCTACTATTTTTTAGCTGACGGTGAGAAGTTGCTAAATAAGTCACTGCTTATATTACCTACAGAAAAAAGAACTGTTATAAAAATAATAAGTAAAGATATAGATAATGTTTTAGGTAGATATATTTTTTCTCAGATAATATTATCATTGATTGTAATTGTATTTACCTTCATTGGCTTGATGATTTTAAAAGTTAAATTCCCATTATGGCTTTCTCTGATAAATGGAATAGCAAATATAATTCCATACTTTGGGCCCTTACTTGGATGGATACCAGCTTTATTCATAGCTTTAATTTCATCTCCTACAAAAGCTATAGAAACAGCTTTTTTATATATGTTTATACAACAGATTGAGGGGGATATAATTTCGCCCAAAATTACTGGGGATTCAGTTAATATGCATCCTTTAGGAATAATAATATTATTACTAATTGGTGAGAAAATAGGCGGAATAGTTGGAATGGTTTTAGCTATTCCAATAGGAGTAATTATTAAAGTGATATATGAGGATATTAACTACTATATATTTTAATTGCTTATATATTGACAAAATATTCTTCTTAACCTATAATTCTAGTAGAAATTTATATTGAGTGATGAAGAGAATTAGTAGAGTTGAAGCTTGTATTCAGAGAGGAAGTGGAGTAGGTGTGAACTTCTTACAAATCAATTTGAAGCTGTCTTGGAGCTTATTTTGTTAAGTGATGCTTATTAATAGCATAATTAGGGTGGTACCGCGGAAGTATAGGCTTTCGTCCCTTTCTTTAGGGATGAAGCCTTTTTTTATTTTTTTAAATTGAACAATGTATTTACGGAGGTAAGAGATATGAAAAAAATGGGTGCAAATGAGTTAAGAGAAGCATATTTAAGCTTTTTTGAAAGTAAAGATCATTTAAGATTAGAAAGTTTTCCACTAGTTCCTAAGAATGACAAAAGTTTATTATTAATAAATGCTGGTATGGCACCATTAAAGCCATATTTTACTGGACTTCAAGAACCACCAAGAAAAAGAGTAACAACATGTCAGAAATGTATAAGAACTGGTGACATTGAGAACGTAGGAAAAACATCAAGACATGGTACTTTCTTTGAGATGCTTGGAAATTTCTCTTTTGGAGATTATTTTAAAGAAGAAATCATTCCTTGGGCATGGGAATTTATTACTAAAACATTAGAAATACCTAAAGATAAATTATACGTTACTATATATTTAGAAGATGATGAAGCTTTTGATATTTGGACATCAAAAACAGATGTAGATCCATCAAGAATCTTTAGATTGGGAAAAGATGATAACTTCTGGGAAATAGGGGTAGGCCCATGCGGTCCTTGTACTGAAATTCATTTTGATAGAGGAAATGGAGAAAAGGTAAATACAGTGGAAGAATTCCTAGCTGCAGCAGATGAAGATAGGATAGTTGAGTTTTGGAATCTAGTATTTACTCAATTCGATAAGGATGAAGAAGGAAACTATAATAAACTTGCTAATCCTAATATAGATACAGGAATGGGTCTAGAAAGAATAGCAACTATTATGCAAGGTGTAAATAATATATTTGAAATAGATACTGTAAGAAGCATTTTAAACAAGGTATGTGAAGTAACTAATTCAAAGTATGATGAAGATAAAAATAAAGATACTTCAATAAGAATAATCACAGACCACGTTAAAAGCGTTACAATGCTAATTTCTGATGGAGTTTTGCCTTCAAATGAAGGAAGAGGATACGTTCTTAGAAGACTTCTTAGAAGAGCAGCTAGACATGGAAGGCTTCTAGGAGCAAAGGATATATTCTTAATAGATATCGTTGATACTGTAATTGAAAATTATGGTCCAGCATATCCTCAACTAGTTGAGAAAAAGGATTATATTAAGAAAATAATTTTATTAGAAGAAGAAAGATTTAATGAAACAATTGACTCTGGAATGGAAATATTAAAAACATATATAGATGAGATGGAAGCAAAAAATGAAAAGACTTTATTAGGGGAGAAAGCTTTCAAATTATATGACACTTTTGGGTTCCCACTAGAATTGACTTTAGAAATATTAGAAGAAAAAAATCTTTTAGTTGATTTAGAAGGCTTTAATAAAGCTATGGAGCATCAAAGGGTTTCTGCTAGGGAAGCAAGAGGAGAAAGCACTTATATGGGGTCAGATGAAAAGCCTATAAACAAGATAGATGCTTCAATAGAAACCGAATTTAATGGATATAGTACGCTTGAATTAGAAGCTAAGGCAGTTGTTTTAGCAGACGATAGTGAATTTAGAAACTCTATATTAGCAGGAGAAAAAGGATATTTAGTAACTGAAATTACTCCTTTCTATGCAGAGATGGGTGGTCAAGTAGGAGATAAAGGAGCAATCTTTAATGATAAATTTACTGGGATAGTATATGACACTAAAAAGAATGTTGGTGGAAAAACTATTCATTATATTAAAGTAAATGAAGGGGAATTATCATTAAATGATAAGCTAACTCTTAAAGTAGATGCTAGAAGAAGAAATGACATTTGTAAGAACCATACAGCTACTCATATGCTTCATGAAGCTCTAAGAGAAACTTTAGGAGAACATGTTTCTCAATCAGGATCTTATGTTGATAGTGAAAGATTAAGATTTGACTTTACACACTTCCAAGGATTAACTAAAGAAGAAATTGAAAAAGTTGAAGCTATAGTAAACGAAAAGATAATGGAAGTATTTGAAGTTAATACAAACCTAATGACTATAAAAGAAGCTAAAGAATCTGGAGCAATGGCTCTATTCGATGATAAATATGGGAATGAGGTTAGAGTTGTATCAATAGGTGAATTCTCAAAAGAATTATGTGGTGGAACTCACGTGAGAAATTCTGGAGAGATAGGTCTATTTAAGATTTTATCAGAAGCAGGAGTTGCTGCAGGTGTTAGAAGAATAGAAGCTTTAACTGGTTTTAATGCATTAAAATTTGTTGAAGATAAAAATAATTTATTAAGAGAAACAGCAAGTATATTAAAGTGTAATGAAAAAGATATTACAACTAAGATAAACACATTATCCCACGAACTTAAAGAAAAAGAAAAAGAAGTTCAAGAACTTAAAGCTAAGTTAGCATCAGGAGCAGAAGAAGATATATTAAAGGCAGTTAAAGATATAAATGGAGTAAGTGTAATAGCTTATGGTTTATCCGAAGTAGATGGTAATGCTTTAAGAGATTTAGCTGATAAAATAAGAAATAAGATTTCCTTAGGAGTAGTTGTACTAGGAAGTACTCATGGTGATAAGGTTAATTTTGTAGCAATGGCTACAAAGAATTCTATAGAAAAAGGAATTCACTGTGGAAAGATAATTAAGGAAGTTGCAACAGTTGCTGGAGGCGGTGGTGGTGGAAGACCAGACATGGCTCAAGCAGGTGGAAAAGACCCAGCTAAATTAACAGAAGCAATTGATAAAGTATACCAAGTAGTTGAAAATTTAGTAAAATAGTATACATTTATCATTAATTCAGTTATAATTTAATTAAATGATGGGAATATTTATATATGTGTTAGTGTAATATTGTGCGAAGGGATGGTGAAGTTGCTTAAGTAGCAGCGAAATATGAAGGACAATTTACAAAATACAATGATGTTTGATAGAAGTAAAGATAGAAAAGATTTAACTAAGGCAATTTTAACAGAAATCTATGATGCACTTATTGAAAAAGGATATAATCCAGTAAATCAATTAGTAGGGTATTTAATTTCTGGTGATCCAACATATATTACTAACTACAACGGAGCTAGAGCTCTTGTTAGGAAACTAGAAAGAGATGAAATTCTAGAGGAAGTAATAAAATCCTATTTAGGAGTAGAGTAAAGAGTGCCTGTGGGGTACTCTTTATTCTTAATATTGGGTATTTTAAATGAATATTAATTTTAAGATTAATATTCATTTAAAACAAAATTACCGTAATTATTCTTTAATTATAAGGAGAAAAAATGCGCATACTAGGTTTAGATGTTGGAACGAAAACTGTAGGTGTAGCAGTAAGTGATCCATTAGGGTTTACTGCTCAAGGTATAACAACTATTAAAAGAAAAAACTATAATTATGATATAGCAGAAATTAAAAAGATATATGATGAGTATTCTGCTGAAATTATAGTAGTTGGTTTACCTAAAAATATGAATGGTACGCTTGGAGAAGCAGCTGAAAGAACTTATAAGTTCTGTGAGAAGCTTGAAGCCTCTTTTAATCCTAAGATTGAATACTGGGACGAGAGACTGACAACTATGGCAGCTCATAGAGCTATGTTAGAAGCAGATTTGTCAAGAGGAAGAAGAAAAGAAATAGTGGATAAAATAGCGGCAGCCTTAATTTTGCAAGGATATTTAGATAGAAATTCTAAATAGTGGCTTCCAATTTTATATATGTGAATAAATTAAGAGAAGGAGTGTATTTATGGAGAACAATGTTGACAAAATTACATTATTAGACGAAGAGGGAGTGGAGACAGAATTTGATGTGTTAACAAAGCTTGATATTGAAGATAATGAGTATGTTATAGTTGTACCTTCAGATTCAGCGGATAGTGAAGAAGAAGCTATAGCATTAAAAATTATTAAAGATGAAGAAGGAAATGATGTTCTTGCAACAATTGAAGATGAAGAAGAATTCCAAATGGTTGCAGAGGCATACGAAGCTGTATTCCAGGAATAAGTAAAAAGAGAGGGTAAATTTATGCCATATTTAAGTGAAAAAGAGATTAATGAGTTAAAAGAAGATTTAAAGAAAAAAGGGTATAAGCTAACACCACAAAGAAGAGCTATTGTAAATACCATAATTGAAAATGAAGGTAAACATCTGACTACCGAAGAGATATATGATGAGGTAAAAAGAGGATGTCCTGAGATTGGTTTAGCTACGGTGTATAGAACTATTTTACTTTTGGAAGAACTTGGCATAATATATAAACTAGATTTAGATGATGGATGCGCTAGATATGAACTTGCTCATGAGGGAGAAACTCATAGACATCATCATCTAGTATGTAACGTGTGTGGAAAGGTCTTAGAAGTAGAAGATGACCTTTTAGAAGTCATTGAAAATAAAATTGAAGAAACATACAACTTTAAAATATTAGATCATTCAGTAAAATTCTATGGAATTTGCAATGATTGTAAAAAATAATAGTAAAGGTATCCTCTTAACAAAGGAGAAGACATCTTTAGTATTTCAAATATAAAAGGAGGGGAAATATGAAAAGAGAAAAAGCAAAAGTTAAAGTAATTCCTCTGGGAGGAATTAATGAAATCGGTAAGAATATTACTGCAATAGAGTTTAAAGATGATATTGTTGTAATAGATTGTGGATTGAAATTTCCAGATGAAGATATGTTCGGAATTGATATAGTTATACCTGATGTGTCATATCTTATAAAGAACAAAGATAAAGTTAGAGGTATATTTTTAACACATGGTCATGAGGACCATATAGGGGCATTACCATATGTCCTAAAGCAATTAAACGTGCCTGTATATGGCACAAAACTAACAATTGGATTGGTTGAAACAAAATTAAAGGAGCATGGGTTACTTAGTACTACTGAACTTATAAGAGTTAAATCTAGAGATGTAATAAAGCTTAACTCAGTTTCAGTAGAATTTATTAAGCAAACTCACTCTATTGCAGATGCTTCAGCAATTGCAATCCATACGCCTATAGGTGCGGTGCTTCATACAGGAGATTTTAAGATTGATTATACTCCAATTGATGGAGAGCAAACTGACTTTACAAGACTAGCTGAACTAGGAAGAAAAGGTGTTCTGCTTATGCTAGCAGAATCAACAAATGTTGAAAGACCTGGATATTCTATGTCAGAGAGAACTGTAGGGGAAAGTTTTATAAATCTATTTGGTAAAGCAAAAGGAAGAATTATAGTTGCAACCTTTGCATCTAATGTTCACAGAATGCAACAGATAATTACTGCGGCACAGATTTATGGAAGAAAAGTTGCTGTTTCAGGAAGAAGTATGGAGAACGTTCTTCAAGTTGCAATGGAATTAGGCTATATAGATGCTGGAAAGGATACATTAATAGGAGTAGATTCTATTAATAAATATCCACAAGATAAGATTGTAATAATCACAACTGGTAGCCAAGGGGAACCAATGTCAGCTTTAGCAAGAATGGCTAGTTCTGACCATAAGAAAATAAATATATTAGAAGGGGATACTGTAATTATTTCAGCATCACCTATTCCAGGAAATGAAAAGTTAGTGTCTAAAGTTATAAACTCTTTATTTAAAAAAGGTGCAAATGTAATTTATGAGGCTTTAGCTGATGTCCATGTATCTGGTCATGCGTTCCAGGAAGAACTTAAATTAATGCATACATTAGTTAAACCAAAATACTTTATGCCAGTGCACGGTGAATATAGACATTTAAAACAGCATTGTGATTTAGCTATTAAGCTAGGATTACCTGATAAAAATGCTTATATTCCTGAAAATGGGGAAGTAATAGAAGTAACTAGAGATGGAATAAGAAAAAATGGTACTGTTGTTTCAGGTCAAGTCTTTGTTGATGGACTTGGAGTTGGAGATGTAGGAAACATAGTATTAAGAGATAGAAAGCATTTATCACAAGATGGTATTTTAACCGTTGTTGTAACAATAGAGAAAGAATCAGGTACAGTTATTGCTGGTCCAGACATTATTTCTAGAGGTTTTGTATATGTAAGAGAATCTGAAGGATTGATGGATGAAGCAAGAGATATTGTTAAAAATGTGTTAAAAGATTGTGAGGAAAGAAAAATTACAGATTGGGCAACCTTAAAGTCAAACATGAAGGATCAATTAAGAAGTTTCCTTTATGAAAGAACTAAGAGAAAGCCTATGATACTACCAATAATTATGGAAATTTAATTAGGGGGAAAGACAATGCAAAATATTTATGATAAAGTTCACGCTTTAGCTGATGAGTTAAGAAAAGATCCTCAAGTTGTAGCTTATAGAGAAGCAACAAATAAAATAAATGAAAATCCAGAAGCAAAGAAAATGGTTGAAGATTTTAGAAGAATTCAATTTGAAGCTTATAGTGAACAAGTCCAAACAGGAAAAATATCAAAAGAAACAGAGGAAAAAATGCAAAATCTTGGGACTTCTATAATGTTAAACCCACAAGTTTCAAGTTATATTTCTGCTGAAGCCTCATTCGCTCAGATGTGGGATGATATTTTAAAAATCTTAAATGACGCAATAGGAGTAAATATTATTGCACCATCTCAAGAATAAGATTTGACTTTTTTACTCTCTAATATTAGAATGTAATATAGACTGAAGATTGGATACGTAAGTATCCAATTTTATTTTGCAAATTTTGCTTGGAGGAATAAAAATGAATTTAACTGTAAGAGAAGATATAAGAAATATTGCTATTATTGCCCATGTTGACCACGGTAAGACAACATTGGTAGACGCACTACTTAAGCAAAGCAATATATTTAGATCTAATGAAAAAGTCGAAGAAAGAGTAATGGACTCTAACGACTTAGAAAAAGAAAGAGGAATAACAATCCTTTCTAAAAATACTGCTGTTATACATAATGGAATTAAAATAAACATTATCGATACCCCAGGACATGCTGATTTTGGTGGAGAAGTTGAACGTGTACTTAAAATGGTTGACTCTGTTCTACTTGTTGTAGATTCTTATGAAGGTCCAATGCCACAAACTAAGTTCGTTTTAAGAAAAGCTCTTGAATTAGGATTAAAACCAATTGTTGTAATAAACAAAATTGACAAGCCTAATGCAAGACCTGAAGAAGTTATTGATGAAGTATTTGATCTATTCTTAGAACTTGGAGCTGAGGACGAGCAATTAGACTTCCCAATTGTTTATGCATCTGCAAGAGACGGAATAGCTAAGCTAGAAGTTGAAGATGAATCAGATAATATGGAACCTTTATTTAAAACAATAGTTGAGAGAGTTGAGCCACCTAAGGGACATGCAGACGAGCCATTACAAATGCTTATAACTACATTAGATACAAGTGAATATGTAGGTAAAATAGCTATTGGTAAGATTGTACGTGGAACTATCAAGAAGAATCAAAACTTATCAATTGTTAAACAAGATGGAAAAATCACAAACTTTAAAGCTTCTAACATATATACATATGAAGGGTTAAAAAGAGTTGATGCAGAAACTGCTTCAATTGGTGATATTATAGCAGTTTCAGGTATTGGTGATGCTAATATCGGTGAAACAATTGCAGATTCAGCTAATCCAGAAGCACTACCATTTGTTGATATAGACGAACCTACATTAAACATGAACTTCATGGTTAATGATTCACCATTTGCAGGAAGAGAAGGAGAGTTTATAACTTCAAGACACTTAAGAGATAGATTATATAAAGAACTTGAAACAAACGTAAGTTTAAAAGTAGTTGAGATTTCTCCAGATTGTTTTGAAGTATCAGGTAGAGGAGAACTTCACTTAGCTATATTAATAGAAACTATGAGAAGAGAAGGTTATGAATTACAAGTTTCTAAACCAAATGTTATATTTAAAGAAGAACATGGTAAGAAGCTTGAACCAATAGAATACTTAACTATAGATGTTCCAGAAGAATTTATGGGACCTGTAATGGAAAAGTTAGGACCTAGAAAAGCAGAAATGGTTAATATGACTTCTGCACAAAATGGATATACTAGACTTGAATTTAATATTCCAGCAAGAGGACTTATAGGATTTAGAAATGAATTCCTAACTGATACAAAGGGTAACGGAATAATGAACCACGTATTCCATGGATACGAACCATACAAGGGTGAAATACCAGGAAGAAGCAGAGGTTCAATAGTTGCATTTGAATCAGGAGATGCTTTAACTTATGGATTATATAATGCACAAGAAAGAGGTACTTTATTTATAGGTGCTGGTACAGAAGTATATGAAGGTATGATAGTTGGAGAATCTTCAAGAGCAGACGATTTAGACGTAAATGTATGTAAGAAGAAACATTTATCAAATACAAGATCATCTGGTTCTGATGATGCATTAAAACTTTCTACACCAAGAGCTATGTCACTTGAACAATCATTAGAATTTATTAATGGTGATGAGTTAGTAGAAGTTACCCCTGTAAGCATTAGAATGAGAAAAAGAGTTCTAGACAGTGGTGAAAGAAAGAAACAAATTTCAAGAAGTAAAAAATAACTCATGGATAATAGGGCTTCTATTATGAAGCCCTATATTTAGGGTTTCTAATAGGAAATTCTGAACCATGAGTTCCCTTATAATTTGGAGGAAGTATAATGAGTGGAGTCACTTATGATTATATGGAAAAATATATAAGAGATCTTATTCCGGAAAAGGAAGGATACTTAAAAGAACTTGAGGATTTTGCACATGAAAACCATGTTCCGATTGTTCAAAAAGAAACTGCAAAGTTTTTAGAATTTATGGTGAGTTTTCAAAAACCAAAGAGAATATTAGAATTAGGTACAGCTATAGGATATTCATCAATACTTATGTATGAAGCTTCAAATAAGGAGGCTTATATTACGACTATTGAGAGAAGTGACGAAATGATAGCTATGGCTAAGAAGAATATAGAAAAGTTTTCCTTAGAATCATCAATAGAAATATTACAGGGGGATTGTTTAGAAATTCTTGAAAAATTAACAGAACCTTATGATATGATTTTCATGGATGCAGGAAAAGGCCACTATAATCATTTCTTACCACACTGTTTGAGATTGCTTAAAACAGATGGTATAATCATAGCAGATAATGTATTATTTAGAGGAATGGTTGCTTCAGATGAACTAGTTAAAAGAAGAAAAATCACTATTGTTAAGAGAATGAAAACTTACTTAGAATTAGTTTCAAAAGATAAGGACTTAATAACCTCTGTAATACCAATGGGCGATGGAATTGCGTTAACAAAGAGGAGGTAAAAAGTAATGAAAAAACCAGAACTATTAGCACCAGCAGGTAGTTTAGAAAAGCTTAAAATAGCTATAGACTATGGCGCAGATGCTGTATATATAGGTGGAAGCAAGCTTAATTTAAGAGCTTTTGCGGACAATTTTACAAATGAACAAATTAAAGAAGGAGTAGAATATGCTCATTCTAGAGGAAGAAAGTTATATGTAACACTAAATGTTTTCCCTCATAATGGAGATTTAGTTGGACTTGAAGACTATTTAAAGGATATTTATTCATTAGGAGTAGATGCAGTCATTGTATCAGATCCATCAATTATTGTGACAGCAAGAGATGTAGTTCCTAATTTAGAAATACATTTAAGTACTCAAGCTAATAACGTTAACTGGAGATCAGCTAAGTTCTGGCACGAACAAGGAGTAAAAAGAATTGTTCTAGCAAGAGAACTTTCTATGGTTGAAATTAAAGATATAAGAGAAAAGCTTCCAGAAGATTGTGAACTTGAAGCATTTGTTCATGGTTCTATGTGTATGAGTTACTCAGGAAGATGCCTATTATCTAACTATATGACTGGTAGAGATTCCAACAGGGGAGCGTGTGCGCAACCTTGCAGATATAAATATTATCTTGTAGAGGAAAAAAGACCTGGAGAATACTTCCCTATAGTTGAAGACGAAAAGGGAACTTATATAATGAATTCAAAAGATTTATGCATGATAGAACATATTCCAGAACTTATGGAGAGTGGAATATACTCATTTAAGATAGAAGGAAGAATGAAAAGTGCATATTATGTTGCTGCAATAGTAAAATCCTATAGAGCTGCAATTGATGCTTATATGGCTGATCCAGAAAATTATCAATTAAAACAAGTTTGGGTAGATAATTTATTAAAAGTTTCTCATAGAAGCTACCATACAGGTTTTTATTTTAATGAACCCAATAAACAAGTATATGACGATTCTTCTTACATTAGAGATTTTGATATAGTTGGAGTAGTTAAAAGCTATGATGAAGCTACAAAGATAGCTGTAATAGAACAGAAGAATAGAGTATTTGAAGGCGATAAGGTTGAAGTTTTAACTCCTGATAGAGAAAACTACACAATTGAGCTAATGGATATGAAAGATGAAAAAGGAGCAAAAATTGATGTAGCTAATAAGGCTGGAATGGTATTTACAGTTACAGTAGATGCTCCATTAAAAGAAAAAGATATGCTTATAAAGGGAAAATAAGGAGGAAAAACATGAAGAAACCAATTCTTATTGGAATAACTGGGGGCACAGGATCCGGAAAAAGTTCAATTGCGAAAGCAATATATGAGAATTTTAATGAAGACTGTATAGGAATGATTCAAGAGGATTCATATTATAAGGATCAAAGTCATTTAGCTATGGAAGAAAGAGTTAAAACTAATTACGATCATCCAATGGCTTTTGATAATGATTTGTTAGTTGAACATTTAAAGGCTTTATTAGCTGGCAATAGAATAGAGATGCCAATATATGATTTCTCAATACATAATAGAAAAAAAGAAACAATTGTATTAGAACCAAAGGAAATCATAATAGTTGAAGGTATATTAGTTCTTGAAGATGAAAGAATAAGAGATCTTCTTGACATAAAGATATATGTGGATACTGATGCTGATGTTAGAATAATAAGAAGAATAGTTAGAGATATTAACGAAAGAGGAAGAACCTTAGAATCCGTTATAGAGCAATATTTATCTGTAGTTAGACCAATGCATCTACAATTTACAGAACCAACAAAGAGACATGCTGATATTATAATACCAGAAGGTGGACAAAATAAAGTAGCTATAGATATTATGGTATCTAAAATAAAACAAATATTAAAATAGTGTATAAAACATCTCCCTAGAGTCAAGAATTTAACCGGGGAGGTGTTTTTTTATGGTAAATTCCATACATGCAAAAAGAAGTAAGTATATGGGGATAGGGTTTTGTATACTTTTTATTCTTTTATCAGTGAGAACATATATTGTAGTAAATAAATATAATCCAGATAGAGCAAGTGTTTCTATGGTTAATTATCAAGTGGAGAACATTTCTCAAAATAACTATATGATGCTAGATTCTAAGGGAAAGGATTTAATGACCTATACAAAGAAGTATGTAGTTGTTATTGATTCTAAACCATTTAGTTTAAATAACTGTGATGATAATATGCAAAATCTATTAGCGTTTAACTTTATTATGAAAACCCAAGTAGATAATTTTAGCTATGATGAGATATTAAAAAAGGCTGGAAAGAGCTATTTTGTAGTTAATGAAGATACTTATAACAAAGTAAAAAATATGACTAATATAAAGGGTATATATGCTTATACTTATGATGAGTCTGATAGCAAGAATTCCTGGTCTATTACAGACTTATTAAGTAAGGTAAATACTAAGGATAAGTATGAAGAAGATTCACTAGAAGCTACATTGCAAAGTTATATTAAAAATAATAAATCACCACAAGTCAAATTTTCTTTAGATAAGTCAGGAGTCTACAAAGAGGAAGGATATGAAGTTAATAAGGATAATAAAAATATTCAGTTAACTTTAGATTTAGATTTAAATAGTAGAATAAAAGATATCTTAAATAGAAGTGAGTATTCTAACTTAAAGAATGTTGGTGTAGTTTTAATGGACAGTGAAAGCGGAGATATTAAAGCTCTAGTCCAAAAAGATGAATCACAGCCCAATCTATTAATTGGGGCAGAAGGAGTAGGTTTTGAACCAGCTTCAACTTTTAAACTACTTGTGGAACAGGCAGCATTAGAGGATAAGGATGTTTCATTAAGTGATAAGTTCGTGTGTAAAGGTGAAATATGCCAAAAAAATGGTAAGCCATATTCTCATGGAACTTTATCTGTTAGAGATGCTTTGTTAGTATCCTGTAATGACACCTTCTTTCAGGTGGCTCAAAAAGTAGGCTATGACAATTTAATGAAATTAGCTGAGTCTGAAGGTTTGTATAGTAAGAATTTGGGATTAACAAAAGAAATTTCAGGAACTAAGCCAAAAGAAGAAGCAGGACTTAGTAACATAGGTATAGGGCAGGCTATGACAGTTACTCCAGTACAAATGGCAGGTGCAATAAATACTATTGTAAATGGAGGAGTTTATGTTAAGCCTAGCATAGTTAAGTCTATATTAGATATTAATGATAAGCCTGTGAAAAACTATATGAGTACTAAAACAAGAATTATTTCAAAAACTTCAGCAGATGAAATAAAAGAAAATATGAGAGAGGTAGTTAAAAAAGGTACTGGGACTAATGCCTTTATACCGAATATAGATATAGGAGGTAAAACAGGTTCAGCAACAGGTGCTCAAGGAACGACTCATGGATGGTTTAGTGGTTATTTTAATATAGGAAAGAAGTATTATACTATGGTAATCTTTGTTCCTGATATTAATGGTAAAAATGAAGAAGGAGAGAATTTAGTAGGAGGAAATACAGGTGCTCCTATTTTTAAGGATATTGTTTTGGATATGATGAAAAATAAATAATTTAATTTTTGAGATAGTATAAAAAGAGTCCTACATTTTTGAATGTAGGACTCTTTTCATTAAATAGCCAAGTCTCTTTTATTGTAGAAGAAATAAGTAAATACAGAAAATACAATAATCATTAATAGTGTTACAGCAACTACTATGAAATTTAGTCCGTTACCATTTACTATATCTACATAACTAAAATACTTAAAAGGGGAAAGTACGTTTAAAAAATTCATGCGATCTGTTACATCAGTAATCTTTGATATTACAAAGGATAATAGTAGTATTCCAGTTGCAATTGACCCTGATACCTTAGCCTTCTTCATAAATGCAGATAATAAGGCACCAAGTGAAAGGAAAAGCAATTGAACAATAAACATTGCAATGAAGAATGTTAATATTTCACCATTAATTGAGTCGCCTTTATTGTATTGACCTACCATTACTATTGAAGAAACTAAGGTAATTAAATTTACTATTACTAGATTTACTAATGCAGCTAGAAGCTTTGAAGTAATTATAGTAGATCTAGATACAGGTTTTACAATTAAAAATTCTGTGGTTTTATCTCTTTCTTCCTTTGCTATAATACCGTTACCTAAAAGTACTGCGTGAATTGCAACTGTTAGCTCAATATAGAGAAATAAGAATGCAAAGAAACCACCAATACTAGTAACATCAAAGGAACCAATTCCAAGTAATGCTTTCAAGGTGAAGGGCATTTTATTAAAAACTTCATTAGCAGAACCACCTTCAGAATAAGCTGTATACTTTGCCATACCACTTACAACTAATAAAATCATACAAATGCTCCATATTATAAGGGCTTTTCTATTAGCCTTTAATTCTCTTATAAAAATATTCATAATTAGACCTCCTTTTAATTAAATCCAAGGGTATTAAGCTTATACTGCATGGATATCTTTTTTGTTATAAACGATATAACTTACAATAATAGAAATAATTACGATTGCAACTCCAGTAATCATATATGAAGATTCATAGCTTATATTTTTAATAATATAAGGTATATCAAAATACTTAAAAGGAGAGAAGTAACGTGCAGTATCAACATCCTTTCCAGTAGCAATAAGTGTTCCTAGCATGTATAAGCCAAAAACTACACCGAGTGAAAGAGGTAATATATTTTTAAGCTTATTAAAGAATACTGAAGAAACCATACCTATTGCAAGGAATATAGCTTGAATAAAAAATAAGGTAAGGTTAATCAAGAAAAATGTCTTTACATCAAAATCTGCTGTCTTAACCGTATTTGCCATGATGAAAGATACAGTTAAGAAGATAATATTAGTAATAATAATAATGGTAAAAGCAGCTGAAAGTTTTGCAGTTACAATAGATGTACGAGATACTGGCTTTACTAATAAGAAATCAGCTGTTCTCTCTCTAGATTCTCTAGAAAGTATTGAAAGTCCAAGATTCATAGCTTGAATAGCACCAAAAACTACAATAAAGGAAAATATCATTGAGTAAAATCCTAGGATGGAAGTTATTGTATCTAAATTAATTCCAAGCATAGCTCTAACGGATGCTGGGTAACCTCCTAATAATTTTTTAAAATCTTCAGCATCATTTGCCATTCCAGGATATATTGAAAGATATAGAGCAAGTAGAGCAACTAAAACAATAATCCATATAGTTGTTGTTTTTCTCAGAGTCTTTAGTTCATGTAGAAACATATTCATCTTACTAATCCTCCTTTGAATAATAGTGCATAAATATTTCTTCTAAATCCGGCTCTTCAATAGATATATTGTTAAGATCTATTTCAGCTAATTTTTTAGTGATAGAGTTGATATTTCCTCTAAAGATGAAACTAGCAGAGTCTTTTTCAATCTTAAGGTTATTTACACCTTTAATATTAAAATCTTCTTTTTTGATATTAGATTTACCTTCAATGCTGATTTTCTTATAGTTATTTTCTTGAAGAGTGCTAATCTTTTCAAGCTTAATGATTTTACCTTCTTTTATGAAAGCAACACGGCTACACATCTTCTGAACTTCACCTAGAATATGAGAAGAGAAGAATACAGTTGCACCTTTCTTATTTTCTTCTTTAATAAGTTCAAAAAATCTTTGTTGCATTAGTGGGTCAAGTCCACTAGTAGGTTCATCTAATATGATTAGCTTTGGTTCATGTAGAAGACCTTGTACTATACCAACTTTCTTTTTGTTACCAAAGGAAAGATCATCTATTTTCTTTTTTAAATCTAAATCCATAATTTCTGCAAGCTCTTGTATTCTTTTTGTACAATCCTTTTTATAAAAGCTTGCAGAATATTTTAATAAATCTAAAACTCTCATATTATCGTAATAGAATACTTCTGATGGAAGATAACCTAGTGATTGTCTTACTTCAGGGTTTTCAATACAATTCTTTCCGAATATTGTTGCGCTACCGCTAGTTGGATATATAAGTCCTAAAAGCGTTCTAATAGTAGTAGATTTTCCAGCTCCATTTGGACCAATAAAACCAAAAATTTCTCCTTCCTCTACGTTTAAATTAACATCAATAATACCTCTGGACTTACCATATTGTTTTGTAAGATTCTTAATTTCAATAACATTCATAATTGAAACCTCCTAAAATTTAATCGTATAAATCCTTTTTTATATAAATTTCTAATATGTAGTTAATAGATAGCTTTTACAGGTATTCTTCTTTATAAAAGTTCTTTTTAAGCATTTCCATACAATCATAGAACTCGTTACATATGACTTCAAAATCTACATCTGTTTTACCTGAAAACTGATTCATAAATCCATCAGTCATCCAATAGAGCATTTTCATAACAATTTTAAGATCAATAGTGTCCTTAAACTTTGAAACATCCATTCCATCAAAGGCTATTTTTTCTCTAAAGCCTTCACCTTGAGCAATACCAGCTTTAATGACATCTTTTACTTCATCATCCTCTTCAAAATACATACTTGTTAGGAATGTAGAAATAGGAGGGTATTGTTTCATAGCAGAAAGTTCAATTTCAGTTGCCATTTTGATTCTCTCGAAAAAATCAGTAACTGTAGTATCAAATCTATTGATAACTTCATTAGTAATAATTGTTCCACATAGTTCCAATAAGTATAGATATAATGCTTTTTTTGTTCCAAAGTAGTGAAATACCATGGCCTTAGAAATTCCAGCAGCAGAAGCAATATCACTAACAGAGGTTTTTTTATATCCATTAGTTCCGAAAGTTTTAAGTGCTGCATTTATAATTACATCTTGTTTTTCCTTAGGTAAATTTTTAAATTTATCCAAAAACACCACCTCACAAATTCTTATAAACCGAATCGGTTTACTTGATTATAACGCCATAAACCGATTCGGTCAATAGTGTTGAAAAAATATTTTTTATGAATTAAAATAAAGTTAAAAATAATAGATAAGAATGAGTTAGAATTATATATATAAGTAAATTGGGAGGTAATCTAAAATGATTATGATAGGGCAAATAAGAGAAGTTTATGGGGATGATAAATATCCATCAATAAAAGAGTTAATCAATAGACCAATTAAGGATAAAGAAAAAATTCTAGAATATATGAGAAAATCTAAAGTTATAGCACAAGCACCCGCAGTAGGAATGGATTTAATAAATCCTAATAATAAAACATTAGAGCTTAGCTTAATGACTGATGGTGACTATGAATGGCGTTCAGATGTAATTTACTATGTAGATAAATATGATATGGAATTACCAGAGGAATTCATAAATCATATAGTAAGTGAGAAATAATCAGATAGAAATATGGTATAATCTAAATAATAAATTTGCTGAATTTTCCGAAGGAGAAACTATGATTAACGAAAATAACTTAAACAAATATTACAGTGAAATAGCTGAAAAGCTTGGTGAAATTATACCTGTAGAATGGGATAAGGTAGTTATGTATGCTGAAGTGTTAGAAACTGTTAGTTCCGCCAGTTTTTATTTTTATACAGATGATTGTAATAAAATTAATTATTCTGGAACTATACCTGATAAATTTGGTATTAACAAAGATACCTTTAAACTTCTTTTAAGAGAGCTTAGAGAGATTAATAGAAATCTATGGAATGAATTTAAAAATGCTGGCGAAACCACTTGGAGTACATTAAACTACAACTTAAGCAGTGACGGTAAATTCAAAGTTAAATTTGGTTATGAAATAAATAATGAAATTGGACTTTTAGAACGTGAAATTAGATGGTCATATGAAGAACTTGAAATAATACCGGATGATGAATACGGGAAAAAATTATTAGCTGAATATATAAATAGTTAAGAAAGTAGTTATATAGATCTTAAGTGTTAGGAAGTTAGTTTTTAAAATATATTAATCCTAATAGTTTGGATCTTTTTTATTATATTTTATTCGATAAGAAGTAATATTCATATTGTAATTGGAAAAATATATTTAGTGATATAATTTCTTAGAAAAGATAAAAATAACTAGAAGTATTTAATAAGAGGTATAATATGAATAATATTGTTAGACGGGGTTTTTCACCTAAAGATAACGAGGAATTTGGATATGAATCTATAGAAAAACTACATAAAGCAGCTAAGGATTTATATTATCTCTTAAATCATGGTTATAACATTAAGGGAGCATCTACATTTATTGGTAATCACTATTTACTATCTGAAAGACAGAGATTGGCTTTAGTAAGAGCAATATCATCTGAAAAATCAGTTAAGATTAGAAAAGACAAAGAAGTATTAGGAAGCTTAGAAGGTTCAACAGTACATATTGATGGTTTTAATACAATTATTACTCTGGAAGTGTTATTATCTGAATCTTTAGTACTAAGATGTTTAGATGGCACTATTAGAGATTTAGCTGGACTTAGGGGAACATATAGGTTAATAGATAAAACAGATGTTGCTATTAATCTAGTTGGAAATATTATAAGTAAGAATAAAATAGCTGAAGCAAATTTTTATTTAGATGCTCCAGTATCAAATTCTGGTAGGTTAAAGGAAAGAATACTAGAGTTATTAAAAGTTTATAATTTTAAAGTTAATGTTCAAAATATAAATGATGTTGATAAAACCTTAGAAGTTTTACCTAACGTAATAACTAGCGATGCAATTATTTTAGATAAATGTAAAAGTTGGATAAATTTGAACAGAGAAATTATCGAAAATGAGAATTTAAATAATTGGATTGTAGATTTTAAAATTATAGAATGTATGGATAAAGGAGGGGAAAATGCTTAATTTTATAGGAGTAGGAAGTGCTTTTAATACTAGGTTAGGTAATAATAGCGCTTTTATAAAAAAAGATAATAGCTTAATTCTTATAGATTGCGGAGGAACAGTATTTCATAGATTACAAGAATTAAACCTACTTCAAGGAATTGAAAACTTGTATTTTATTATTACTCATACTCATCCAGATCATGTTGGAAGCTTAGGGGATACAATATTTTATTCAAACTACATTTTGAAACATAAGCCAATAGTTTATTTCCCAGATAAAGCTTTTCTTAGTGGAATTTTAGCTGGTTTAGGTGTTGAAGAAAAGATGTATTATATAAATGACTCTAAGAAAATCATAATAGATGTTAAGGAGTTTGGTAAGGTAGAAATTGAATTTATAAAAACAACACATTCTAGCAAACTTCCTTCTTTTGGATTTATTATGAGTATAAATGGAGAAACGTTTTATTACAGTGGCGATTCAAATGATATCGAAAATAAAATTATTGATAAACTCAAGAGAGGAGAAATTCAAAAAGTATATCAAGATACTAGTGGACTTAACTATGAAGGTAATGGACATTTATATATTAATAAGTTAATTGAAATAATACCTAAGGAATTTAGAAATAAAGTTTATTGTATGCATCTTGATGGTCATGTTTTAGAAGAAGAAATTAAAAATAGCGGATTTAATGTAGTTGAAATCTTTAAAAATTAATTAATCAATAAATCTATGTATAATTACTAGTACATTGGAAAAGATATATTTGAAAAGTGAAATAACTTGCTTTATAAAACAAACTGTTATATTATAATATAGAAGCTTAAATTAATAGTAAATAATGTAACACAGATATATTTCAATTAGTACTTCAAATGGGTATGATAATATCGAAATTTTGTTGGTGAGTTATTACAAAGAATTTAAGAAATAATAAAATTTCGGAGGGAACAAAAATGACAGGAACAGTTAAATGGTTTAACGGAGAAAAAGGATTTGGTTTTATTACAGGAGAAGATGGTAAAGATGTATTTGCTCATTTTTCTCAAATAGTTGCAGAAGGTTATAAGTCACTTCAAGAAGGACAAAAAGTTTCTTATGACGTAGTAGAAGGACAAAAAGGTCCTCAAGCAGAAAATATTACAGCTATCTAATTGATGTAAATTTTACCCCTTTAAATAGGCAACTATTTAAAGGGGTTTTTTGCTATGTTTTTATCTAAAGTCTATAAATATTAAAAGGTAATTTATCTGAAAAATCATAATATATTTAAGTTATATAACAAATTGATGGGTGATAAATATGTATGCAGCATTTAATTTGATACTAAGTAATAAACTTGATTATTATTATGATTTAGGTACAAAATTGTTAGATAAAAATAAAGCTTTAATTAGAAAAGGATTAGAAAGTTTTATGATAAAGGATGGATTTATAAATGGTACAAAAATTCAATCTAACTGGTTTCCTTTAATTGAGGCCGATGTGTTTATTTCTTATGCTTATAAAGACGAAAAAAAAGCTGTAGCACTAGCAGGGTGGCTTAATGAAAATTTTAAACTAAAGGTCTTTGTTGATTCCTGTGTATGGGGATACTCAGAAGAACTTTTAAAAATAATTGATGATGGTTTCTGTTTGGAAGAAGATAAAGAACATTATAACTATTTTAAAAGAAATAAATCTACAAGTCATGTTCATATGATGCTTTCAATAGCTTTATCAAAGATGATAGATAATACTGAATGCTTAATTTTTCTTAATACTCCTAATTCATTAAATGTTTCTGAAGTAATCAGTAGTACAGGGTCACCTTGGATATATTATGAAATAGCAATGACTAAATTAATAAGAAAAAGAAATCCTAATTTTCATCGAAATAAACCTCCTGATATATATGTATTTAATTCTAATTTGCCCATTAAATATTATTTAGAAATGGATGAATTAATTGAACTAAGTGAAGATGATTTATATATATGGAAGGGAAAATATGTTAGCGGTAATTCATTAGATACATTATATGAAATGAAATCATTACTTAAAAAGGATTAATTTATAGGTGGGTTTATGGAGAATAAAATAAAACATTTAGAGTTAATTCAAGGGATAATATCAAGAATGGCAAATAACTCATTCCTTTTAAAGGGGTGGGCTATTACTTTGGTTGCGGCAATGTTTGCTCTAGCTGCAAAGGATTCAAATAATAAATACATTATTTTAACTTATTTCCCAGTCTTGATGTTTTGGATATTAGATTCATATTTTTTAAGCCAAGAAACTTATTTTAGAAAATATTATGAAGAGGTAAGAAATAAAAATGAAGATGATATAGATTTTTCTATGAAGTCCCAAAAAATAAAGTGGAATATTATAGAATGGGCTAAAGCTTGTGTATCATTAACAATAGGAATATTCTATGGAACAATTATAATTTTACTTATTGTGGTAATGTATTTTTTATAAGCTGTGATATAATTATTGTAAATTCGAAAACCTTTTAATTAGGAGGAAACTCAATGAAGAAAATAACATGGGGAATAATAGGCCTTGGTGAAATCGCAAATAAATTTGCACAAGCTGTAACTAAGATGGATAATGTTGAACTTGTTTCTGTTGCTTCAAGATCAAAGGAAAAATCTATTGCTTTTGGTGACAAATATAATGTGGCTATTAATAGATGCTACGGAAGTTACGAGGATATAGTTAAGGATGATGATGTAGATGTAATATATGTGGCAGTTCCACATCCATTTCATAAAGACATATCAATAATGTGTTTAAAAAATAAAAAAGCTGTACTTTGTGAAAAACCTGTGACTATTAATGAAGATGAGGTAAGGGAAGTAATAAAAACAGCAGAAGAAAATAAAGTATTCTTTATGGAAGCCATGAAAACAAGGTTTTTACCTATAAATAAAAAAGTAAAAGAATGGATTGATGATGGCAGAATAGGAGAGGTTCGTTTACTTCAAGCTGATTTTGGTTTTAAAGCTGACTTCGATCCATTAGGAAGATTATATAATAAGGAACTTGGCGGAGGAGCACTTCTCGATGTAGGAATTTATACTATATCCTACAGTTCCTTTATTTTCGGAAATAAACCAATAAGTATAGGAAGTAATCTTTATATTGGATCCACTGGAGTAGATGAATGTGTCTCAATTAATTTAACATATGAAGAAGGAAAGCAAGCACAACTTTATGGTGCAATAAATGTTAATTCAAAAAGAGAAGCTAATATTATAGGGGCAGAGGGAAGAATATGTGTTGAGAGATTTTCTAGTTCAGATACTGCAATTCTATCTGTTAATGGTAAAGAAGAAAAGATATATATGCCTTTTGATATAAATGGCTTTGAATATCAAATAAATGAAGTTGTAGACTGTATAAATAAGGGCAAGCTTCAAAGTGAAATAATGAGTTGGCGGGATTCAATTGAGATAATGAGAATAATGGATGAAGTGAAAGCAAAAGGAATAAAATAAATAGAAACGACTTAAAAGCAGCTTTTTAAAGGCTTTTAAGTCGTTTCTTACTTTCTCTTAAATAAGGCAGTCCATAAGAAGCTTAGACCTTGTAAGGTATCTGGAACACCATCCCTATATTTCCTAATATCAATTATTTCAAAGTCATCGCTAAATATTTTTTCTAGCATTTCTTTTGAAAATCCAGTTCCAGTAATATGACGTTCATAATAGTCCCAGTCAGTGTATTCTTCAGAGTCTACCTCAGTAGAAAAACAAGCTAATCCAAAATAACTTCCTGGTTTTAGAGAACTTCTTAAAAGTTCTAAGTATGTAATTCTTCTATGAGGTGGAAGATGGTGGAAACATCCACTATCATAAATAAAATCAAAATTCATATTTTTAAATTCAAAGATTGATTTACACTGAAAATTAACCGTAACATTATTTTTAGTTGCTTGAATTTGAGCATTTTTTATAGCAGATTCTGATAAATCAACACCAGTAACATTGGAGCCTTGCTTTGCCATAAAGATAGCATTTCTGCCTTCACCACAGCCCAGTTCAAGAACTGTATTTGGAACCATTTCAAATTTTGAAAAGAAATCTTTAAGATTTTCGTCTGGTAAATCAGGATGATTAATAAATGGAGCTTTAAAATTCCTTTGAGAATAAAAACTTTCCCATCTTTCTCTTTGGTCTTGAAGTTTTGCGTCTAACATATTGAAAACATCTTCAACTGTATAAATATCATAATTATTCATTGAAACCTCCAAGATAACTTCTATTTATTTAAATCACTCATTATTTTCTTAACAATAGAATCTGCGTCTATATTTGTATCTACCTGAAGGAGAATTTTTTGACTTAATCCTTTTGCTTCACCAGTTAGATACATAATTTCAGCAGTATTTTCGTCAACTTTTTTCATAACTCTTGCAATATCTCCAGGTACAATTTTTGCAGTTCCACCTTTAGCAAGGGGGATTGTATGTGGTTTATTAAATCTAATTTGTTCACCTAATTTTGCCTTCATATATCTCAATCTCCTATCTTTATTCTATAGCATTATTATATCATAAAATGCACATTTTAGCAGGGTTTTGCCTTATTTTGATAGAGAATAATGTAGTGAAAATTTATGCAAAATATATATAAGATAAAATGAATTGGAGGAAACTTTATGATTGAGCAAATGCTAGAAAAAATATCGGATATAATGCAGACTTATGAGCAACTGACTGATGACATTATACTTTTAAGATTTACAGTAGTGAACTCCTGTATTGTTGCAAATTTAAGTGAAAAACCTAATGAATTTGTATTAGTGGATGCAGGTCTTAAGACTTCAGGAGATTTTATAATAGATACAATAGAAAAGCTTTATGGAGAGAAAAGTTATCCTAAAGCAATTATATTGACTCACGGACATTTTGATCATGTAGGTTCAGTTATTCAGCTTATTAAGACTTATAATATTCCAGTTTACGTTCATCCACTTGAAATACCTTATTTAACAGGTAAAAAGGATTACCCAAGAGGAGATTCTACAGTTGATGATGGAATGGTAGCGAAGATGTCTAAATACTTTCCAAATGAAGCATTAGATTTAGGCGGGTTTATACATAAGCTTCCTGAGGATGGAACAATTCCCTATATGCCTGGATGGAAGTGGATTTTAACTAAAGGTCATACTCCAGGACATATTTCACTATACAGAGAAAGTGATGGAACAATTATTGTAGGAGATGCATTATGTACTACAAAGCAAGAATCACTTTTATCTGTTTTAACTCAAAGAGAACAAATTAGCGGGCCACCAGCATACCTTACAACCAACTGGGAAGATGCAAAACATGCTATTGAAGCCATAACAAATTTAAAACCTAATCTAGCAGTATTTAGTCATGGAAATCCATTAGAAGGGGAAGAATTAAGATCCCATTTGAAGTATCTTAAGGATAACTTTGAAGAGCTAGCAAAGCCAGAGCATGGAAGATTTACTTAGGATAAGCATAAAAAACCAACTAACAGAAGGCAAGGCTTCTGTTAGTTAGTTTTTTTCTTTATTTCTTAACTTCTTGTTTACCAGTTATAGAACTCTTATCATCCATTTTAAATGTTGATTTATTTTCCTCAGAAGTAAAGTATACATTTCCATCAACTTTAGCATCTATTAATTGGAAGCCCTTTACATCAACATATAAATCTCCTTTGAAGGTTCCATGTTGAAGACTACCTTGTGGACTTCTAAAAGTCATTTTTGGTGCAGTTAATGTAAATCTTGCAGTTATATTACGATTTTCATCTTGAGAATAAAGTGCTATTTTACGTTGAATTTGATCATTTCCTTTATCATCCTTCTTACCATTTTTAAATTCACCTTCAACTACAAGATCTTTGTTAACAGTAAGATCTTTTGTTATAGCAACAATCCATGTACCTTTTGAACTTATTGCTTTTTCAAAAGCATCAGCATTATCTACAACTGAAGCAGAGGTTCCAGCATCTGTATTTCCTGTGTTTTGCTTTGCTGGATCAGCTGGTTGTGTTGTTTGATCGTTTTTCTTAGCACATGCAGTAAAAAGAGTACATACTACAAGTAGTGATGATAAAAATAGTTTAGTTTTCATTATATAAGTTCCTCCCTTATAACATAAATTTCTCGATTATAGTATGGCGCATTTTTATGAATTATATTATAAAGATTAACAATATAAATAAATTATTCTTAATAAATAGTGTGGATTTAAAAAATAAATATTTGAATAATCATTAAATTTCTATTGAAATCGTAAATTCATTGACATAAAATATAAACATATACTAAATATGTAAAATAGATTTATATATACGTATTATTGAAATTAATAATGTTTGTATTAAAGTCGATTTTACTTAAATCCCCACAACTATAAATTCTAAGATTTTCTTATTAAACATTTCTTTTGAATATGGGTATGATTTTAGTAATTGCAAAAGTTATACTTTATAGTCAGTGTTACAATTCTTATTTTATTTCAGATTGAGAGAAAAATTATATAATTTTATTTGTGTAGGTTATTTAATGCATGTCTTTGTTAAACGTTTACAGAGGCTGTTCTACCTTTAATAGTCATAGCTTAATTTAATAGTACCAATACATAGTTATAGTACTCTGCTAAATAAAGATTTTCTAGTGAAGGGAGGATTGACTAAATATGTAGGGTAATATGGAATATTTCTAAAGGTAAAATGATTTTAGGAGGTAAGTAAAATGTTCAAGAAGGGTAAAAAACTTTTATCAACAATTCTATCTCTATCAGTTTTTACTAGTTTATTTATGGGTGCTACATTAATTACAAAAGCAGAACCAGTTAATATTGCGTTAAATAAAACTGCAACCTCATCTTCAAATATTGCAGGAAGCACAGCTTCTTTGGCTTTCGATGGTAACTCCAATACTAGATGGGAATCTGACTGGAGCGATCCTCAATGGATTTCTGTGGATTTGGGGACAAGCTATAATGTTACTGGAGTTAAGCTTAACTGGGAAACTGCAGCGGCAAAAGACTATAAAATACAAGTATCAAATGACAATTCTAGTTGGGTAGATGCTTATACAAAAACAGGTGGAACTGGGGGGACAGAGACACTAACATTCTCAACTTCTGTAACTGGAAGATATGTGAGAATGTATGTAACAGCTAGAACAACCCAATATGGATATTCTTTGTGGGATTTTGAAGTTTATGGGACAGCAGTTACACAAAGTTCAAATATTGCATTAAATAAAATAGCTACAGCATCTTCAATTATAGGAGGTAATACTGCATCATTAGCATTTGATAGTAATAATGCTGGAACTCGTTGGGAGTCTGCCTTTAGTGATCCACAATGGATTTCTGTAGATTTAGGCTCAACTTATAATATTACTGGAGCCAAGTTAATTTGGGAAACAGCAGCAGCAAAGGATTACAAAATTCAAGTGTCCAATGACAACTCTAATTGGGTAGATGCTTATACAAAAACAGGTGGAACTGGGGGGACAGAGACACTAACTTTCTCAGCTTCTGTAACTGGAAGATATGTGAGAATGTATGGAACAGCTAGAACAACCCAATATGGATATTCTTTATGGGGATTTGAAGTATATGGAACTGCTTCAGTAGCAAATAAAGTAAGTACTCCAGCAATAACACCTTCAAATGGTAGCTACACTTCAGCACAGAGTGTAACAATTTCTGATAGTACTTCTGGTTCAACCATTAGATATACTACAGATGGAACTAATCCATCAGCTACTAATGGTACTATTTATTCAGGTGCTTTTACTGTATCACAAACAACAACAGTTAAAGCTATCGCATATAAATCTGGTATGACAGATTCTGATATAGCAACTTCTTATATTACAATTGGAAGCAGTAGTAATGTAGACTTTGGACCTAATGTAAAAATATTTGATCCATCTATGTCAAGTGCGAGTATTCAAAGTACAGTTGATACAATATTTAACCAAATGCAAAGTAACCAATTTGGTTCAGAGAGATACGCTCTATTATTTAAACCAGGTTCATATAATGCAAATGTTAATGTAGGCTTCTATACCTCAGTTTACGGACTAGGGCAAATGCCAGATGATGTTAGCATTACAGGGGCAGTACGTTGTGAAGCGGATTGGATGAATGGTAATGCAACTTGTAACTTCTGGAGATCAGTTGAGAATCTATCAGTTAGCCCAACGTATGTATCAAATAACTTAACCACAGCAGGAACATTAACTTGGGCAGTATCACAAGCAGCACCAATGAGACGTGTTCATATAAAAGGTGGCTTATCTTTATGGGATCCATATGGAACTAACTATGATGGTGCTTGGTCAAGTGGTGGATTTATATCTGATTCAAAGGTAGATGGTACAATCTCATCTGGCTCACAACAACAATTCTTAACTAGAAATAGCCAAATGGGTTCTTGGAATGGTGGAAACTGGAACATGGTATTTGTAGGTAACAATGGTGCACCAACTAATGATAGTTCTTTCCCATCAGTACCAAATACAGTTGTTAACCAAACTCCTGTTGTTAGAGAAAAACCTTTCTTAACAATAGATAGCAATGGCAAGTATTCAGTATTTGTACCAGCTTTAAAGAGTAATTCTCAGGGAATTAGCTGGGCTAATGGAATGGGTCAAGGAACATCTATGTCAATAGATCAGTTCTATATTGCAAGATCAGATAGAGATACAGCTGCAAGTATTAATGCAGCACTTAATCAAGGGAAAAACCTAATATTTACACCAGGGGTATATCATTTAAGTGATTCCATTAAAGTTAATAATCCTAATACAGTAATACTTGGATTAGGTCTTGCAACTTTAGTTCCAGACAATGGAACAGCAGCTATGACTGTGGCAGATGTTGATGGAGTAAATATATCTGGTTTACTTTTTGATGCAGGTAAGAATAATTCAGCAACATTATTAGAAGTTGGACCTACAGGAAGCACACAAAACCATTCGACTAATCCAACATCTCTTAGTGATTTATTCTTTAGAGTTGGTGGAGCAGCAGTTGGTAAAGCTGATGTAAGCTTAAAAATAAACAGCAATAACGTTATTGGAGATAATTTCTGGGTATGGCGTGCTGACCATGGTGTAGACGGAGTAGGTTGGACAATAAACACAACTAAAAATGGTGTTGTAGTTAATGGTAATGATGTTACCATATATGGATTATTCGTAGAGCATTTCCATGAATATCAAACTTTATGGAATGGTAATGGTGGAAGAGTATACTTCTATCAAAGTGAAATGCCTTATGATGTTCCAAACCAAGCTTCCTGGATGAGTCATAATGGAACAGTAAATGGATATGCCTCATACAAAGTAGCTGATAATGTTACAACACACCAGCTTTATGGCTCTGGAATATACTCATACTTTAGGGATGCAGTAGTTTCAGCAAATACTGGTATTGAAGTTCCAACTACTTCTGGAGTAAAAGTGCATCATGCTTGTTCTGTATATTTAACAGGTAATGGAGAAATTACTCATGTAGTAAATAATACAGGGGCAGCAGCAAAAGCTGGAAGTACAAGACAAACAGTAACAGACTATTAAAAATGATATAGGTTAGATAATAAAAATAGAAAGAAAAGGTGTTAAGCCTTTTCTTTTTTTTTCTTAAGAAAAAATTTTACTTGATTTGAACGTAATTTATATTAAGTTCAAATATTTGAAATATACTAGTAAAGTAATTAATTTATTAAAGAGGTTAATATGAGCATATCATCACAGCTTATTTCTCAAATAGTAGAAATAGTTTTGATCAATTTAGTACTCTCAGGTGATAATGTAGCAGTGATTTCACTATCAGTAAAAAATCTTCCTCCAAAGAAAGCAAAGTTAGCAAATATGATAGGCGTATGCATGGCTCTATTACTAAGAATATTTTTTATAAGTGTAATTGGATATATTTTTAAATTTAAATGGCTACATGTACATCTGATAGGTGGAATTATACTAATTTATATTACAGTCAATATGATGAAAACAAATGACGAAAAGACTGTTATAACAAAGGAAAGTTCTGATGGGTTTTCAAAAGCGCTTATATCAATAATAATATCTGATATAAGTATGAGTCTTGATAATGTATTAGCTATAACATCAGTTATCATAAATGATGTGGGAGAGATAACTGGTCAGCAGATGATATTAGTAGTACTCGCCATACTTATATGCGTTCCGATTATTTTTTTAGGGAGTGAAATAGTTTCAAAATTAATGAGCAAATATCCAATAATTATTTATATTTGTGCTGCATTACTAATATATACAGCTATTAAAATGATTTTAAAAGATAGTTTTGTATTGCATATTTTAAGTATAATCAACCCATTATTAATACTAATAGCTATAGGAGTTATAGCAATTACTACAGTGATTTTTATGAGCAAGGAAGCTTAGAAAAATATATTTAACAAAAAATATATATGTAGTAATGATTTCTTGGTATAAAATAGTAGTAGAAATCGATAGGTAACTATACTTAATTAATTGGATGGTGATGGTAATGACAAAATTGTTATATCAAGGTCATGGGAGTTTTCGTATTGAAAGTAATGATGGCAAGATTATTTATGTAGATCCATTTGCAGGGGAAGGATACGACGTTCCTGCAGATATCATATTAGTTACACATGAACATGGAGATCATAATAAGATTGATTTAGTTACCCTTAAAAATTCTTGTGAAATAAGAAGAGCTGAAAATATGTTAGTAAATGGACAATATAAAAGTGAGCAGATTGATAATGTAAATATTCAGGCAGTACCAGCTTATAACAAAAATCATAATATAAATGAATGTGTTGGCTATGTAATAAAGGTCGATGAATTAAAAATTTATGCTGCAGGAGATACCTCCGAAACTGAATATATGTCAACAAACTTATCGAAGGAAGCAATTGATTATACATTACTTCCTATGGATGGTTATTACAACATGGATGTTAATGAAGCTCAAAAGTGTGCTGAGATAATAGGATCAAAGCATAACATACCAATTCATATGAAACCAGGTGAGTTATTCGATATCAATATCGCTGAAAAATTTAAACCATCTGGTGCATTAATTGTAAAACCTGGGGAAGAAATAGAACTTTAAGATTAATAAACACTAGATTATTTTAAATAGTATTTTGTCCATAAGATTTGTGGCACAAGATACTATTTTTTATTAGGGAAGAATATCTATATAAAATATGACATACAGTAGTCAAGTTTCTCAAGATATAATATGTAAAAGATTTGCAATAATATTAATAGTATGATTAAATATTAACTAATAAGAATTATTATATATTAATATTAATTAATTAGGATTGGATATTAAAATGTAAGGAGAAAATTACATGATTAGATTTGATAATGTTTCAAAGCGTTATCCAAATGGAAATAAAGCCGTTAATTCCTTGAATTTAACCATTAATGAAGGTGAATTTTTTGTGCTAATAGGACCAAGTGGATGTGGAAAGACAACAACACTTAAGATGATTAATAGATTAGTTGAATTAAGCGATGGGACAATCTATATAAATAATAAAAAGATTAGTGAATACAATATTCATGAACTTAGATGGAATATAGGTTATGTACTTCAACAGATTGGATTATTTCCTCATATGACAATTGAAGAAAATATTGCAACAGTTCCAGAATTAAAAAAATGGGATAAGAAAAAGATACATGATAGAGTTACTGAACTTTTAGAGAGTGTTTCCCTAGAACCAGAAAAATATCGATATCGTAAACCTTCTGAGCTTTCAGGTGGAGAACAGCAAAGAGTAGGGGTAGTTCGTGCACTAGCAGCTGATCCAAGTATAATTTTAATGGATGAACCATTTAGTGCCTTAGATCCTATAAGTCGTCAAAAGTTACAACAAGATATAGCAAAACTTCAAAAGAAAATCAAGAAGACTATTGTATTTGTAACACATGATATGCAAGAGGCTTTAGCTTTAGGTGATAGAATTTGTGTAATGAATAATGGAGAAATCATTCAATGTGATACACCTAATGAGATAATTGAACATCCAAAGAATGATTTTGTGAGAAACTTCTTTGAATCAGGGAACGTATATAAAACATCTGTATTAAATTCAAATTATAAAGTAAAGGATCTATTTGAAGCACAGTTGTTTAGCCCAAGTATACCAAAAGACCATATGTTTAGAGTTGATTCTGCAATATCAATAGAAGAGTTATTAAAGTTATTTGGTGAAGAAAAATCTGTTTTGGTAGAGCACTTAGGTGAAAATATAGGAATGGTAACAAGAGATCACTTAATTGAATTTATATCTTCAAAGCTTGATAAAGGTGGTGAAGTTTAATGAATACACTAATAGCTACCTTAAGTGAAAGACATGAAGAATTATTAAATGCATTACTACAGCATATGCAGATTTCACTTATCTCAATATTTATAGCGGTTATAATTGCAGTACCATTAGGTATAATATTAACAAGTCATAGAAGAATAGCAGAGCCTATTATACAAATTACAGCTGTTTTTCAAACAATTCCATCCCTCGCACTACTAGGAATATTAATCCCACTGGTAGGAATCGGACAAGTTCCCGCAGTTATTGCGTTAGTAATTTATGCAATACTACCAATATTAAGAAACACCTATACAGGAATTAAAGAAATTGATTCGATACTGATTGAAGCATCTGAAGCAATGGGAATGAATAGAGTAAAGCGATTATATAAGGTGGAGCTTCCTCTTGCAATGCCAGTAATAATGGCGGGAATTAGAACTTCCATGGTACTTATTATCGGGACAGCAACTCTTGCTGCATTAATTGGGGCAGGGGGGCTTGGAGACTTAATTCTTCTAGGGATTGATAGAAATAATAATAGTTTAATATTAATTGGAGCAATTCCAGCAGCATTACTTGCTATTATATTTGATGTATTACTTAGATTTTTAGAGAAATCTTCACTAAAGAAGTCAATATTTGTGTTATCTCTAGGTTTTATAGTTACTGTTTCAATGGTTGTGTTCCCGCACATAGGTACTAAAGATAAAGAAATTACTATTGCAGGAAAGCTTGGCTCAGAACCAGAGATATTAATCAATATGTATAAGCTAATGATTGAAGATGAAACTAGTATACATGTAAATTTAAAACCTGGAATGGGCAAAACTAGTTTTTTATTTAATGCTCTTGAATCAGGTGACATTGATATTTATCCAGAGTTTACAGGGACTGCGCTTGAAACTTTTTTAAAGGAAAATGCAAAAAGTCATAATCCTGATGATGTATATGAACAGGCTCGTATAGGTATGGAAGATAAATTTAAGATGTCACTATTAAAACCCATGAAGTATAACAATACCTATGCGATTGCAGTATCTCCAGAATTAGCGAAGCAATATAATCTAAATAAAGTGTCGGATTTAAATGGAATAGAAAATAAACTTAATGCAGGTTTCACACTAGAATTTACAGATAGAGATGATGGATATAAAGGAATTAAAAAGTTATATAACTTAAGTATTCAAAGCATAAAAACTATGGAACCAAAATTAAGATATACTGCTATAAAGTCAGGAGATATAAATTTGTTAGATGCTTATTCTACAGATAGTGAACTTGCAGAATATAATTTAAAGGTACTTGAGGATGATAAACAATTTTTTCCACCATATCAAGGAGCTCCCCTTATGCTAGATAAAACACTTGAAAAATATCCAGAACTAAAAGAACCTTTAAATAAATTAGCTGGAAAAATATCAGATGAAGAGATGCGTGAAATGAATTATGAAGTTAATGTAAAAGGGATATCTGCAGAAGAAGTTGCAAAGGAGTATCTTAAAAAAGAAGGACTATTAAAGTAATTTTAAAAAAATCCCCTAAGTTGGTAATCATCTTAGAGGATTTTTTGAGTTACTATAATCAATATTTTATGAAGAGAGAGTACTAAACACTAATAATAACCTTCATTATTTTTTCCGTAATATAACATGATGAAATGATGATATAGATCTATATTCTTTTAACTCACATACCTTCAATTCTATTTTCAACATCTGCTTCTGCCATGACTTATCTTTGTGATTTTCTTGGTTTTGTTGCAAGTCCCAGAAGGTTCTTATTCCAAAGATTTTTTCAAGTTCGAATTTATCAGACCATTTAAATATTTCTGAATAATTATAGTAGTTAATTTCACCAAATTGTTGTGCATGTCCATTTTCACCAGCTAGTAATTCATTAGCATGTTCAAAATTATTCAACAACACTACCATCTGCATAATCCTTCCAGCTCTATTATGTTTTAAGATAGAAAGATAGCCATTCTTCTTTAGTATTCTCGAAAATTCTCTTATAATTTCTTTTCTTTCAACTAAATATTCAAAAACATTGTGGCATAATATTACATCAAATGATTCATCTTCAAAATGTTTAAGTTCCTTCATGTCTCCGTTTATTTGAGTATAATCATTTTCCCTAAATCGACTCTTTAGTATCTCTTTATCTGGTTCAATTGCGATAACTTCATTGTCTATTGCAAAGTGGCTAGCAGTCATGCCATTTCCACTTCCAAAATCCAATATTTTTTTATTATGTATGTATTTTAACTGTTCCCAGGTCATTTTCTTTTGTAATAACTCCCATGGAGCAATGTTTTCTACATTCATTCTAAGTACCTCCTAATAGGGATTTTAAAGAATAAGATAATCCACTTATTAAAGTATATATCATATAAGTGTAAAATTACAAAAATTGAAAAGCAATTTGAGGCAGGATATTTATTGGGTTTATCAACATGTAATTAAAGAACCAAATAGAATAATTACCCCTTAAATATAGGGTGGATAGAAGGAATTTCCATGAAGAATCTGAGTAAATAATTCTGAAATCTTATGAAGAAGGAAAAAATTTTATACGATAAATTATATAGAATTATATAATTTACAAAAGATGAGGTGCTTATTATGAAAAAGAAAATACTCTCTTTTTTATTAAGTATAACGGTAATTTGTTCAGTTCCAATTTCTATATCAGCTAAGGAAGTAACTACAACAACCAATTTAGGAGAAGTACAAACAAGTTTCAAATTAGCTAATGGAAAAGAAGGAAGTATTAGGTTGAATAGAAAGAATGGACAAGTATTTCTTTCTGGAAAGCTTTCTGATAAACAAGTTCCGGGAGAAAAATCGGCATTAAAGTTTTTGGAGGACAATAAGGCTTTACTTGGAATTGATAGTACTTCAAACGACTTAAAAATTGCTGATATTAACAAAGATAAAAATGGAGATACATATGTAAAATTTGCTCAAATAATTAATGGGGTTAAAGTGAATAACAGTATAATTAATGTTCACTTTGATAAAGATGGTGTCATTTCAAGTATTAATGGAAAGTTGCAAAAAAACAAAACAATAACTACTCTTGGAAGTAAGAAAGTTTCAGAAGGGGATGCTATAGAAGTAGCTAAAAAGCAATATAAATTTAAGAGCTTGAGAAATACGCCTAGTGCTGAAAAATTAATAATTACTAAGGATGATAAAAATTATGAAGTTTATAGAGTGAATATTTCTTATAAGGAACCAACTATAGGAAATTATGATGTATATATAGAAGCAAATTCAGGACAAGTTATACAATCAGATAATAATATTAGGTATGATGGCCCTGTAACTGGCTCAGGAATTGATGTTCAAGGAAAGAATAAAAGTTTAAATTTATATCAATCAGGTACTTCATATCAAATGAAAGATATAACAAAATCATCAACTAGTGAGATAAGTACTTATTCATTAAATAATGGTACAACTACTGGAACTTTAGTTTCCAATACAACTAATTATTTTGGGACAGAAACTTACAAGGCATCAGTGAGTGCAGAATATAATGCAAGTAAAGTTATTGATTTTTACAAAAATTTATTTAACAGAAATAGTTTAGATAATAAAGGAATGGCAATTGAGTCGTATACTCACTATGGAACTCAATATAACAATGCCTTCTGGGATGGTTATGAAATGGTGTATGGAGACGGTGATGGAACAACCTTCACATACCTAAGTGGAGATTTGGATGTAGTTGGACATGAAATGACTCATGGAGTCATAAGTAATACTGCAAATTTATCTTATCATAATCAATCAGGAGCACTAAATGAATCATTAGCCGATACATTTGGAGTATTAATCTCAACCTATGATAAATATAATGTTGCTGCAGGTGGAACATGGACATTTAATTCAGCTGATTGGGTTGTTGGGGATGATATTTATACGCCTAATATTCCAGGAGATGCGTTAAGAAGTTTATCAAATCCAACTAAATATGGACAACCTGATAATATGAGCAATTATAAAAGTTATTCAGATACAGAAGCAGGAGATTGGGGTGGAGTTCATACGAATTCAGGTATCCCTAATAAGGCAGCATATCTTATAGCTCAAAGTATAGGAATGGAGAAAACTGCAAGGATTTATTATAGGGCTATAACAAATTATATGAATGCAGACACAGATTTTGCCCAGGAGAAAAATTCTTTAATACAAGCAGCAACAGATTTGTATGGAGGAAATAGCAGCGAGATAAGTGCAATTAATAGTGCTTTTAGTGCAATAGGAATAGGAACTGTAACTGTAGACGATCCTTATGAACCAAACGACTCAATAGCTACAGCTTATCCAATAAATATGGGAACTACATATAATTCATATATTTCAACAAGTAGTGATGAAGATTATTATAAATTCAATGTTGATACAGTTGGAAATATTCGCATAAGTATGGCTAACTTGCCACAAGATTATGATTTAGAATTATATGATGCCAATGGATCATTAGTAGGATATTCAACTGGATCAGGAACTGCAAATGAAGTAATAAATTATAATGCAACGAATACAGGAACTTATTATATCCATGTATACTCATATTCAGGATATAGCACATCGCAAAAATATTCCTTAATAGTATCAAGACCGGTTACTGGAATAACGTTGGATAAAACTAGTGGAAGTTTAAAAGCAGGGGAGACACTTACGCTGACACCAATAATAAGCCCAATAGATGCCACAAATAAAAATGTATCATGGACTTCCAGTAATTCATTAGTGGCTAAAGTTGATTCTTTTGGAAAAGTATATCCTGTGGGCAATGGAACGGCAATTATTACAGCTACAACTGCTGATGGTAATTATAAAGGAACGTGTACAATAACTGTAACAATATTAAATGTACCATTATCGTTAAGTACAAAGTCCATTTCTTATGACACCATAAATATCAGCTGGGGAGCAGTAAATGGTGCAAGTGGATATGAGATATATAGATCTTCATCAAGTGTAGGAACATATTCTTATTTAACCTCAACAACTGCTTTAAGTTATAATAATACTGGTCTCTTAACAAATAGTACATATTACTATAAAGTTAGAGCCTATAAACTTGTAGGAACAGCAAAAGTCTACAGTGATTTTTCAGCAGTGGTAAGTGCAAAGCCCATTCTTTCAACACCATTAAATTTATCATTAACTTCAATAAATTATAGAAGTTTTAAAATAGCATGGAGTGGAGTAAGTGGAGCAAATGGATATATGATATATAGGGCAACTCCGGATCATCCTACTTATTCATTAATAGCAAGCACAGCATACTTAAATTATACTGATTCAGGATTAACTCTAGGAAAAACCTATTATTACAAATTAAGAGCATATAGAAAAGTAGGAACAACAATTGTATATAGTGATTTGTCAAACGTAGTTTATAGAAGGCGTTAGAAAAAGCGAACATTTAATCTATTAAATTGGTCATATAGAATATAATGTATAAGTTAAGCTCCTCAAAGAAAAAATCTTTGAGGAGCGTTTTTTTAAAATAAATTCTATAAAGTTTCAAAATAAAGAGACGCAAGCATGAAATTTATTGAATCATCTGTAACAAAATCATTATTTGCAAAATATAAGCCAGGATTAGCTTCCATTCTATTTAGGATAAATAGAATATAATAATTTAATGGCTGTATATTAATTACATTGGTGAAGAGTGGTAAAATGGCATTTTGATTTGAAACAGTAGCTGTTAAGTAAGGCTTATAGTCAACTTTAACTTCTGGAGATTTTTCTATCATCTTATGTATAAATTTATCAGTTTTCTCATCTGAATGAATTTTAGCATTTTTGTCATATTCTATTATACCTAATTGCACTTTATTTATATATAACCCAATAATATATGTTGGGATACTTATTTGAATATTTGTTGCTATATCATTAATATTATCCGAGGTAATATCAGTTGAAGTGCTTATGAAACAAAATAATCTATTAAAGTTACGAAAAATAACATGACCATTTTTTATTATAGGTTCTGCATTTCCTAAAAAAGCACTACAGGGAGGGATTGTTCCATTTGAGTATGGGTTAGGATTATAGGGATCATTACTTTTCTTCATTTAATCACATCAAGTAAATTAATTTATTATATTAATATGATTTTATATTAATAAAGTGAATTATAAAATTTTTGAAAGAATAATGAGAACTATTTGTATTTACATAAATATAATGTATTAGAGACTTGTTTAAGCGTTTCTAATATATTTTTACAAAGGAGAAATATAATGGGATATGATAATGAGAGGCATGAATGTCAAAATGAATGTCCAGACACAGTCCAAACTCATGTACACGAATTTGAAGAAAGTACTAAATTAGCTGAACAAGGAAGTGAGAGACACAATCATCGGGTTGCAGGTGTTACAGGTGAAGTTATACCCATTGGAGGAGGAAGACATGTTCATCCATACGCTACTAACACAGATTTTTTTGATCACCATCATGAGATAGGAGGAACTACAGGTCCAGATATCCCTATCCCAAATACTAATAAGCATATTCATGTTATCTATGGGAGAACAACTTGTAATGATGGTCATACTCATGATTATCTATTTACAACACAAATTAATAGTCCATTAATTTAGTGTAATATTTAAGCCATAAGTCTAGATAATATAGACTTATGGCTATTTATTTTGGCGGCTTGTAAAAAAATACATTCCCAATACTAATTTATTCGTAAATATTATAAGTGTATACAATTATTATTAAAAAGTTCATGTTCAATTTAATATAAAACGATGTGTAGCAGGAACGCCTTCTTCACCAATAAAGCCAAAGTTAAACCATGGAAAATTCTGAGTTACTTGTTTTATAGCTTCGTCTAAAACATAAACATAGGGTAAATATATCAAGTTTAATATAATAGGATTATAAATGTGGTAATACCAGCATAAATTAACTTCCTTTGGACTAATTATAGTTAATCCAGAAAAGTGGAAGAATACCAATTTATCATTATTTAAATACGCCTGACCGTTTTGTGAAGTTACTGTATAATCTTGAATATTCCAAATGGCAGCATTAACGCCATAAGAATTTACAATGTGAATATTGGGAAATATTTGTGGCCATGACTCAGTATATCTTTGATCTCCGAAAGTTTTGTTAACTAAGTCTATAGTAGACGAACAATTCTCAATACATTGCTCTTTCCAAAACTTTATAGCGCTTACTCCAATAGGGTCATTTCTACAACCAACAAAGCCAGTATTAAACCTTCCAGTAAGTGGATAGGTAAACGCAAAGTCTTTTGAATTTCTATGATCTGTTAAAAATATTGATGCTGAAGGGTTTTCGTTAAAAATTAGCATAGGATCTTCATAAAAATATAGGTCAGCATCCAAGTGGGCATAATAATCAGCATCTGTATAATTAGTTAACACATGATGAAGTATTAAAGGTTTGCCAGTCCAACAATATTCATGAAAACTTCGATTGCTTTTGGCTTTTAACAATTTATCATCTTCCAATTGTTCTATTTTAAATAAGGTCACTTTTTCAAAACCTATTTTTGATAGCACCTCGAAAGTTTCATGATCCATGCATAATATAAAAAGTTCAAAATCAGAACATCGAGTCTTTAAAGAGCTATAAAGTGCTATTAATTTGAATAAATGATATTTAGAAACTACTGAAGTAAAATGAAACTTAGGCATAATATCACTCCTTATTGCTAGGTTTAGTTATATTGTTAAATTGAAAATGCTTTTAGTTAGTCCAAAAAACATATATGGGAAATGTGACATTCCGTGTAATTTTTGTAGTTTTATTAATTGAGCTTTAGTTTTTTCAAAATTCTTTTCCAATTCAGGGAACATAAGAAGTTTAGTACTTGTATTGTTCCTAACACAAATATCAACAGCGACTTGAAGTATTTTTAGAAAAGTATTTAATAAATCCTTGTATTTTCCCAAAATATTCAGCTGATTAATTTCCGAGATAACATTGTTAATTTCATGATTATCCATGGGAATTACTAAACTTAAGCATATTAGTATCATATCAAGAAAATAAATATTGTTATATTTTGAACATAAATAACTAATATTTACTATAGCAGAATCGTTAGAAGCATTTTTTAAATGTTCTTGATGCACACTTATAATATCATAAGCAAGTTTAAATTTATTGCCTGCTTTATAAAGCCTAATACCAAGATCATAATCTTCAAATCCATATTTAATAATATTCTCATCAAACAATCCTAAAGTAATAACTTGTTTTCTATCAACTGAAGCATTATTTGTTATAAAAAATCTCCAAGGTATATTATATCCATTAAGCTCTTGACCATAGATTGTAATTGTTTCTTTTAAATCAGTTATAAAATCCATTTCTAAGTCGAAAGCATAATTTAGAAAAGTTTCATCAATGATTTGGTCTTGTGTAATTAGTTGGTATTTTTCGTTTTGCCAATAATCTATAGGTAAATTATATTTATCAGCTCTCTTAAAAAAGTCCTTAAGCTGATAAGGTAGAAAATCTCTATAATAATAGCTATAAATTCTTAACCAAGGTACACCACAAACTACAACATTTTCTCTATCATGTGCTTCTACGTGTTTTTTTACGAAGTCTTTTGAAGCTATCATATCACTGTCGTGAAAAATCAATATATCTCCTGAAGCCTGTTCAATTCCTTTATTTCTACCTCGTGCAATACCTCTATTTACATCAAGTCGTATTTTTTTGAGAGGAAAATTAGAAACGAAGTTTGAGAGCATATTTTCTGTATCATCATATGAACCATTGTTTACTACAATTACCTCAAAGTCATCGTGGGGATAAATTTGATTGTTAAGTGCCAATAAGTTATAGTACAATCTTTCACTTGAATTAAATGAAGTAATAATTATACTAGCTTTCACAGGTATTCACTTCCTCTCTAGGGGTTTATTTTAAGGATACTAGTAGTCATATCTTCTTCATTAGAGAACCCATTAAAATAAGGGGCTATCTCTTGAATGTCTGCAATAATTTTTTTTATAGTATTTTTATAAATTGAATATATAAATGGAGAATTAATACTTCTAAGTTCATATAATTGGATAATATCATTCTTACTCATAATCCTAAAGCCGCTAAAGTGATAGCAGATCAGTTTTGAATTGTCAATAAAACATTTCTCATCAATTATTTGAAAGTTGTATTTAGCATAATTCCAATGTCCGATGTTTACTCCAGGAGTTTTTATATCAGAAACGCTCTGAAAGTAAGTAGGGATTAAATCTAAATATTTTTGATCCCCAAAACTATTGTTTTCAATAGTATCACTACATTTTTCGAGACATTTCATTTTCCACCATTTCAAGCAGAGCAAGGAGATGTTATTATTTTTAAAACTTATAAAACCAGAATTGTAGTTACCTATTAATTTCTGTATTTGATTATTGAACTCAGGTGAAAATGATGGTACGTAAACTTCAGATTTAGAGAGTAAAATAGAAGGTTTAGGTTGATTTCTAAATATTTCTATAGGGCTACTGAAGAAAAATAAATCTGAATCTATAAATGTTATTCGTTTTATAGATGAGAATTTACATAGTAAACTTTCTATAAATATAGGTTTTAATGTCCAGCAGAATTCATTTAGCTTACGCTCATTTCTTAATGAATATAAGGATTTATCATTTAAGTCTGCAATTTGAATTAATTTAATCTTCTTTAAGTTGATTTTAGTTAAAAGCTTGTAGGTTTCGTCATCAACACATAATACAAATACACAAAAATCATCCATAACTTCATAAAGCGAGAAAAATAGAGCGATAGATTGGTATAATCGCTCTTTAGATAAAATAGTACAAAATGAGTTGTTCAACTATATCAACTCCATCCTAATGTTAAATATGCATATTATTGATTTTTAAAAAAATCCTTATACCAATCTATAGTTTTATTTAACCCATCATCAATGCTATAATGTGGTTGCCAGTTTAAAACTTCTCTAGCTTTTTTTGATGATAGATATTGGTGTTTTATTTCGTTAGTGCCTTCATTTAAAATAATTGGTTTTAAATTGCTATTCATAGTTTTTAGAATTTTATTTACCAATTCTAAAACCGTAAGTTGTATTTCGTTGCTAAAATTAAAAGCTTCACCAGCTAAATTTAATTCCTCTAAATTTTCAGCTAAAAGCAAATAAGCTTCAGCTGCATCTTCTACATAAAAATAGTCTCTAATAAAAGTTCCATCACTACGTATTACTGGAGCTTCATTGTTTAGTATACTTTGAATAGTTTGAGGAATGATTCTATTGAAGTTTAAATCCCCTCCGCCATATAAGTTACCACATCTTGTAATAGCTACTGGAAGATTATAAGTGTGAAAGTAAGACTGAGCTATTAAGTCAGCACAACTTTTAGAAACATCGTAAGGATGAGTACCTTGAAGTGGCATATTTTCATCATAGGGAAGAGTTAACTGATCTCCATAGGCTTTGTCACTGGAGGCAATTATAATCCTTTTTACTAGAGGACTTCGTCTTGAACTTTCTAATATATTGCAAGTTCCTAAAATGTTTGAATTAAAGGTTGATAAGGGATTCTTATTAGCAACACCAACAATAGCTTGAGCAGCTAAGTGAAATACTGTATCTATTTCATATTCACCTAATGTTCTCTCTATTAGCGCATAGTCTTCAAGAGAACCATTAACTATATTAATTTTCTGAATATAATTACCACTGTAGAGATTTGATTTAGGAACTATATCTCTTACTAGTCCAGTTACATTTGCGCCTAAATTAACTAAGTTTTTTGATATATAACTTCCTAATAGACCAGTACAACCAGTGATAAAAACATTTCTTCCTTTCCAAAATGATTTCATGTTTCTCACCATACCTTCCATAAGTGGTTTCCTTGGCTCCACATTTCATTTACTGTTGAAATATCTTTAGCAGTATCCATTGCAGTCCAAAATCCTTGATGAATATAAACAGCAAGTTCTTGATCATTTACTAAATTTCTTAATGGCTCTTGCTCTAATATACAACTTGGACTATTGCTTAAATAATCAAACACTTCAGGATTCATCACGAAAAAACCACCATTAATTAAGTCACCAGTTTGATTTTTTTCGTAAAAAGATTTTGCAATACCTCCATTTACTGTTAATGTTCCATACTGGCTTTTTTTATAGATTCCAGTAACTGTAGCAATGGCACCTGTATTTTTATGAAATTCTAAAAGCTTATTTAAATTTATATCTGAAAGACCATCTCCATAAGTCAACATAAAAGTTTCATTTCCAATATATCTTTGAGCAAGTTTAATCCTGCCACCAGTCATTGTATCAAGGCCTGTATCTACAAAAGTTATCTTCCATTTTTCAGCCTCTTCAAGAATCTGAATATTATTTGGATCAGAATCAAGTATAAAATTATGATTTTTCCATCTATAGTTTAAAAAATATTCTTTTATTTTTTCTCCTTTATATCCTAATAATAGGACGAAATCATCAAAGCCATAATGTTTATATAATTTCATTATGTGCCAAAGTATAGGCTTTCCTCCTATTTCCACAAGTGGCTTAGGAATATCTCTTGTCAATTCATGCATTCGGGTGCTCTTGCCCCCACATAGAATAACAACCTTCATCTTTATTCCTCCAACTTAATCTAAATTTATTAACTAAGATTAAACAAATTAACATAGTAATAATCAAATAGCATATAGTACAATATATGTCGAAATAAGATGATTTGATACGTATTTTATCATTTATATTAAAGTGGCAGTTTAACATAGCTACAGTTAAAAGTATCATCATATAAAATAGTAACTATTAAAAAAGTTCTTTTTGTCACTACAGAGGAGTGCTGAATATTAAGAACATATTTGTCTTTTATAAAATCATTCACCTCATCTTCAAGTTTACGAAAGTTATCTCCACTGAATATTTTGATTTTCAATATACCCACCTCCAGTTTTAATATATTTTGAGAATTCATTGATTATAAGCATTTTCCTAATAATGAATATTTAAATAAGTAAAATGTTGAAATTTACAAAAGACCAAGTGTTTCCAATGATATAGTAATTTTCACAATAAATGAATAAAATAATAATAGTAAAGAAGTATATTTGGTTTTCCCAGATGCAGGTGTAGCAAAGAGATATGGTAAGCAAATAACATATGAAAAAATATTAACAGCTAGTCTTATATTCAAAGGGTGGTACATTTATGCTAACAGCAGAGAAACTTAAAGAGACGGGAGCAAAAGAAATTTATCTTTCAGTTACTCACTGTGAAAATACTATTTTTGAGATTTAGGAGGGGTATTATGAAAAAATTATTAGTAGTAATTGATTATCAAAAAGACTTTGTGGATGGAGCCTTAGGATTTAAAAAAGCTGAAACTTTAGAAGATGGAATCTATAATAAGGTAAATAAATATTTACATGAAAGGCATAAGGTTTTATTTACTTATGACACTCATCATGATAATTATTTAGAAACTAGGGAAGGAAAAAATCTCCCTGTAATTCATTGCATTGAAGGTACAAAAGGACATGAACTTTTTGGAAAGCTTAAGGAATTTGTGAAGGTAAAAAACACTCTTCATTATAATAAAGGAAGTTTTGGAATATCACCAAAAGTTATGCTTAAAATTGCTAAAGAACTTGGAGAGAATATAGATGAAATAGAGATGGTTGGAGTAGTTACAAATATGTGTGTAATAAGTAATGTAGTAATATTTCAATCACAGTATACTAATGCCAATATTTCAGTTGATGCAAGTCTATGTGCTAGCTTTGATGATGAACTACATGATAAAGCATTAGATGTAATTGAATCATTACAAGTTAAGGTTAATAATAGGGTGCGTAGCTGAGATTAATCCACTTTTATTAACAGATTTTTATAAAACAATGGGCGATAAAGCTGCAGATACAAAGCATATTGAAGCATTACACGATTTAGGGTATTTGCCGATACCAATTAAGGCAGTTGAAGAAGTCTTAATAAACAAGGCGAAGACATTTTATACAGGGATAAATTAACAATTGATGAGCAGGAAAAGTTACAAGATAACCTTTTAGAAGTCGTGTTTAAGGATGGAAAGTTAATAAAAGACTATACATTATCAGGAGTAAGAAGAAAATTGCATAGAGAACTTTGAAAAAATGCCAGTATGTCTATAATAGACATACTGGCATTTTCAGTTTATTAAGATTTTGTGATATCATAATCTGAAAAAGTCCCCCAATGTTCTACAGAATTATAATTAGGATCTACTGAATTAAAACTCACTATAATTGGACAAATGTCTAAAATGGGATTTAGAGCAAATAATTTTCTGTCACCATATCTAATTGCTTCTAGCGCAAGGGGTAATTCTCGCCTAAATACAGTATTTCTTGTATTCGTTCCAAATTCTCCATCTATCATTAATGAGATATGAAATAGATATATTTCATCAGCATTAAGCCATTCACCCAAAACTTCGTCTCTCATTTTAGTAAACTTATCATAAGCATAATCTCTACTTATAGTTAAAAAAAGTTCTGCAGTTATATCAGAATGAGTTAGAGTATAACGTCTAGGGATAATAGGCCCAATTGGTGTAGTTCCTAATCTAAAATCAACTGAAAGTTTTTTAGTATTTAAGTTACGCATAGCATTACTTCCTCAATAAATTTCAATATATAAATAGTGTATTTATATTAAAGTTACTATGTTAAAGTTTTTAAAGAATTATAGTCTGAATTAATAATTGAATGAAAGGATGTTTTGGATTCAATTATTTCTATAAATTTTTTAAGTGCATTTGTTTTAAGAGAATCCTTATGTCTAATAAAAAATGTTTTTGCTAGACTATATTCTTGCGGTATCTTAAATGATTTAATTAATCCAAGCTTCTCATATTCTTCAATGGAGGACGCTGGTACAAAAGATGCACCTAGATCTTCCACTACACTTTCAATAATTGAATCTAGATTATTAAATTCCATATACCGAATGTTAAAAATTCCTATGCTTTTTAGCCATTCTTCTAGTTGGAATCTATTTGGGCATCCAACAGTGTTCATTATAAATGGCTTATAACATACCTCTTGTATATCATTATATTTTGAGCTAGAGATAAGAACTAAGTTTTCTTCATATTCAAGTTCTTTAATGATATTTTCATCAGATATTGCGGATGACTTAACAAAAGCCCCGTCTATTTGAAAGTGTTGAACCTTATAAATAAGTTCATTAGTATTACCAGTTATAAGAGATAAATCAACCTTAGGGTAAGATTTATGATATTCTGATAAAATTGCGGGAAGATGTAGTGAGGACAACGTATGATTAGCACCAATAGCTAAAGAGCCAGATGGATTAATGGAATCATCTAATGCCTTTTCAGCATCCTCAAGTAAATGAAGGATTTGTTCGGCATAAACTAAGAGTTTTTCACCAGCTGGAGTTAAAACCATGCCACGTTGTCTATAAAATAGAGGAGTTTTGAGTTCAGATTCTAATTGTTGAATTCTTGCAGTTACATTTGATTGTACATATCCTAAAATCTGAGCAGCTTTTGTAATACTCCCTTCAAGCGCAACTGTTTTAAATATTCTAAGTTCATTACTTTCCATAAGTTTCACACCTTTCGTACATCATAAAAAGTGAATTGTATTATCATTAACATTCATTTTACTTGATATATGCTTTCATGTAAACTAGTTTTATATTGAAAAATACAAAGAAAAGAGGTGAACTAGGCTTTACGATTTTATCTTAAAATATAATTCTAAAACTAAAAGGGGAAAAAATTATGAAAAATAAAAAAGGATACAAATGGAGTGTTTTATTAGTAGTCACATTAGTTTCATTTATTACTAATGTTGATTCTACAATTACAATAATTGGTCTACCAAAAATAATGCAAGGTCTTGATATGAATGTAGCAATGGGTTTGCTAACAATAACTTCATATATTATTGCAAGTACAGTGCTTTTATTACCAGCTGGAAAATTGGCAGATATCGTTGGAAATAAAAAAATATTTATATGGGGATTTATAATATTTACTATAGGCACAGTATTATGCGGTATCGCTAATTCTGGAATAAGCTTAATTTTTTATAGAATTATTCAAGGAGTGGGATCAGCATTAGCGTTAGCAACTGCAACTCCAATAATTATTAAAACATTTCCAGATAAGCAGCTTGGATTAGCGTTAGGAATTAATTCTACATCATGGGTCATAGGAGCACTTGTAGGTCCAGTTATAGGAGGAGCATTAATAAGTGAATATGGATGGAGAACAATTTTCTTTATTACAGTTCCCTTTGCTATTATAGGAGTAATCGGAGCTTTTATAGTTCTTGAAGGTACTAATGTTAATGGGAAATTTAAAGTTGATCTTAGGGGAATTATAAGTTTTGGCATTTGTTTAACTCTTATAATGCTCGTTCTTTCAGAAGGAGAAACTTGGGGGATGTTTTATACTATTTATAATTTAGGACGTGCATTAAGTCAAACTTTGGTTATATTAACTATAGAATTAAGTATACCTTCTGAATTGGTTTCTAGAGTACTCGTAGGAATAGATAATTTCAATAGAGCACAAGAAGCTGGTAATCTTATTCACTCTATAGGCTTAAGCTTTAAATTCTTTTCAATATTTTTTATAATTACATTAATATTAGCAGCTAGCAGTTGGAGAGGTAAAATGAAAAAAATTGCATAGAAACTTTCTTACCGCAAAAGTTTTACTTTTGCGGTATTTTTACTAATTAAATTACAAAGTGATATTTCGAAAGACAGAAGGCTATAGATATAGTAAACTTAATATATTAATACATGTATATAAAGGAGGTATTTAAATGAACGCCTATTATTATGAAACTAAAATCGGTAAGATATTAATTATAGAAAATGGAAGCGCTATTACTCATATTAATTTTCAAGGAATAACTCCTAAAGAGATTAACCTAATTGAAACACCACTACTTAAACAAGCTGCAAAAGAGTTGCAGGAATATTTTGAAGGAGAAAGAAAGATTTTTAATGTTCCTCTTGAGCCCAAAGGTACAGAATTTCAACAAAAAGTTTGGAATGCACTTAAAGAAATACCTTATGGAGAGACATGTAGCTATAAAAATATTGCAGAGAAGATAGGAAATATAAAAGCATCTCGTGCAGTTGGTATGGCAAATAATAAGAATCCTATTCCTATAATTATTCCTTGTCATCGTGTTATAGGAACTAACGGAAAATTAGTAGGTTATGCTGGTGGCATAGGGATAAAAGAAAAATTATTGGAAATAGAAAACAATAGCAATGATTAAAATAATATTGCATATAGGTGATTAATATGTACAAGGAAATTAGAGAAACATTTCTTAGTTTAGCAGATGAAGAATATAAAAATTTTCAGAGTTCTTTGTGTACAAACGTTAATAATATAATTGGAGTTAGACTGCCATATTTAAGAAAAATGGCAAAACAGTTAGCAAAGGGTGAATGGAAGGCGTATATTAATTCAGCTAAGGATGACTATTTTGAGGAAGTTATGCTACAAGGTATGGTTTTAGGATATGTAAAAGCAGATGTTGATGAACGATTAAACTATATAGCAAACTTTATACATAAAATTGATAATTGGTCGGTTTGTGATAGCTTTTGTGTAGGATTAAAATTTACTAAGTTAAACCTTGAGCGTGTTTTAACATTTATAGAACCTTACATAAAATCTAAAGAAGAGTTTGAAGTTAGATTTGGAATTGTTATGTTAATTGACTACTATATTAGTGAAGAATATATTGATAAAGTGATTATATTATTAAACAGCATAAAACATGAAGGCTATTATGCAAAAATGGGGGTAGCTTGGGCCGTTTCAATGTGTTATGTTAAGTTTCCAGAAAAAACAATGAAATATTTAAATAATAATTCCCTTGATGATTTTACCTATAATAAGGCATTACAAAAAATAATTGAGTCCTTAAAAGTCAGTAAGGAAGCAAAAGCTATTATAGGAAGCATGAAAAGAAAATAAAAGGAGTAGTAAATGATATTAAAAGAAGAGGAAAAATGGAATGCAGTAATTAATAATGATGAAAATTATGATAGGATATTTTATTACGGAGTAAAAACTACAGGGATAGTTTGTAAGCCTTCTTGTAAATCGAAAGAGCCATTAAGAGATAATGTAATATTTTTTGATGATTTTGAAGAGGCAGTTGATAAAGGCTTTCGTCCATGTAAAAGATGTCGACCAGATCTTTTGAATTTTAATCCAACTGATGAACTTGCATTTAGGATTAAAAAATTATTTGATTCATATTATTCAAGTAATATAGAAATGGAAGAGAAATTAAAAGCTTTAGGAGTAAGTCAGAACCATATGATAAAAGTCTTTTCTGATAAATTTGGTATTACACCAGTAAAATATATTAATGCACTTAGAATTGAGAAGGCACTAGATTTACTTGAGAACACAGATGATACCGTAATCAATATTGCACTTTTATGTGGATTTGAAAGCACTTCAAATTTTTATGGATTTTTTAAAAAACAAATAGGAATGACTCCAAGTGAGTATAGAAGTAGATTATAGATAATCTACTTATTTTTTTGATAACTAATGGAAAGTAAGCTTTACATTATGGGAAAATAATGCTATTATATATATGGAAAGTACACTTTCCATGAGAGGAGGTATATCTTTGAAAAATCGATTAGAAGAAATAAGAAAAGAACGAGGAATTAAACAAGAAGAACTTGCTGAAGCATTAGAGGTTTCTAGGCAAACTATAGGATCATTAGAAAATGGCAGATATAATCCTTCTATAATATTAGCTTTTAAAATAGCAAGGTATTTTAATATGAACATCGAAGATATTTTTATATATGAGGAGGAAGAGAAATGAATAATAAAAAAACTCTTATGTATTTAGTTTTATTAATTTTAGGTGTTGCTATGTTACTTTTGGGAAAATTCATAATGGCAGATGAGAATATAAAAAATATTTCAGGTATTTGTCTTGGATTTGGTTCTGCATTTTTTGTTTTAGGTATAGGAAACCTAGTTGGTAATTTCTTTACCACAAGATTAGAAGATGAAAAGATTAAAAAACTAAAGGATATTGAAGTAAATGATGAACGTAATATTAGAATAAAAGAAAAATCAGGTTATATGGTGAGTAAAATAATGAACTTTATAATTTGTATACTGGTTTTAGCCTTAGGATTTATGAATGCAGATAGGTTAGTTTTAATTCTTGTTTCGTCATTGCTTCTAATAGAAGGGATACTATTTATAGGCTTTTCAAATTACTATTCAAAAAGAATGTAGTTTATATTTGTATCATAAAATTATTGGTGGAGTATAACTCCACCTTTTAAATTTGAGGAGAATTCAATATTGTAAAAAATATACAAATATGGGTTGACTTAGGAAGATATGTAAGGTAAACTTATTTTATAATTTAATATAACCTCACTTATGTAGGTGGGGTAGAGGCGCGATATTTAACAGTTTTTAGTGGAGTTTGAGAAGCAATGATACTAATAGGAAGGAAATGTCGCCGAAGCTTATAATATTCTCAGTATTATTTGCTGGGTCTGTAGTTAAGAGCTACAGGACTGTCTCAATAAACTTCCCAGTTTATTGAGTTGTGCTATCTCATTTGGGAAGGGAGAGGAATTAAGGGCAAATATGCTAGTTGCGATCTGAGTTCACCTCAGATCTTTTTTTATACTCAAATTGAAAACAAAGGTGGCAGTGAAGCCATTTAAAAGATAAAGATAAATTAAAAGTTGTGAAAGGGGAAGGGAAATATGAGAAGAAAATTATCTGTGTTATTGGCAGCTGTACTGTGTATATCTGCATTAGGTATGACAAGTTGTGGGACAAGCAAAACAAATGAAGCAAGTACCAAAGAAGAAACTTTTAAGGTTGGTCTTGAAGCTGGCTATGCACCATTTAACTGGACTCAAATGGATGATTCAAATGGTGGAGTTAAAATCGATGGTAGTGCAGAATATGCAGGAGGTTATGATATAGAGATAGCAAAAAAGATTGCGCAAGGGCTAGGTAAAAAATTAGTTATAGTAAAGACAGAATGGGATGGACTTGTACCTGCATTAACCTCAGGTAAGATTGATGCAATTATTGCAGGTATGTCTCCTACAGCAGAACGTAAGAAAACAATTGATTTTTCAAATAACTATTATAAATCAAATTTGGTTATGGTTGTAAAGAAAGGCGGAAAGTATGATGGTGCAACATCAATTCAAGACTTTAAGGATGCTAAAATTACAGCACAATTAAATACATTTCATTACACAGTAATTGATCAAATTCAAGGAGTTAGTAAACAACCAGCCATGGATAATTTTCCAGCTATGAGAGTTGCGCTTGAATCAGGCATGATTGATGGTTACGTATCAGAAAAGCCTGAAGGCGTTAGTGCTGAAACTGCAAATAACAATTTTAAGATGGTTGAGTTTAAAACTGGATTTAAAACATCGGATGATGATACAGCGATAGCAGTAGGAGTAGCTAAGGGAAGTGAATTAACTCCAAAGATAAATGAAATCTTATCAGGTATTTCAGAAGATGAACAGACAAAAATTATGGATACTGCAATAAAAAATCAGCCTGCAGCAAAGTAATAATTATTATAAACCGAGTGCAGTTAATGTAGTCGGTTTTGTAATATTTTAAAGTATTAAAATAGAAAGAGGCGAAAATATGAGTTCGGAGTGGATAATAAGAATTATATCTCAAAATGGGCCAATGTTTATTCGTGGTGCAGGCATTACGCTATTAATATCCGTAATTGGAACTATATTAGGTTCAATCATAGGGTTATTTATAGGAGTTGTACGTACGATTCCAATGCCTCAAAGAGGCATAGAAAGATATTTGTTAAAATTGATTAATATCGTCTTTTCAATTTATATTGAATTCTTTCGAGGGACACCAATGATTGTGCAAGCAATGGTTATATATTATGGTTCTGCACTAGCTTTTGGAATAGATATGAACAGATTTTATGCAGCAATTTTTATAGTTTCAATTAATACAGGTGCATATATGTCTGAAATTGTTCGAGGTGGAATTGTTTCAATAGATAAGGGGCAATTTGAGGCTGCTAATGCAATTGGAATGAATCATATACAAACAATGTTAAACGTTATTCTGCCACAAGTAATTAGAAATATTTTACCAGCTACAGGAAATGAGTTTGTAATTAATATAAAGGACACCTCAGTACTTAATGTTATCTCAGTAACGGAACTATACTTTCAAACTAAATCAATTGCAGGAAATAATTTTAGATATTTTGAATCGTTCTTTGTTGCCTGTGTTATCTATTTTGTTATGACTTTTACAGTAACAAGGATATTACGTTTTATAGAAAGAAAATTAGATGGACCAGAAAACTATATTATGTATGCTAATCAGATGCAAGTAGAAACACCAGAGGATATAGTAAAGCGTTCTAATAATTACGATAATATATTTTGACGTGGAGGTGAAAGTGATGGAAAAAGTAATAGATATCAGACATCTAAGCAAATCCTTTGGAACACATGAAGTGCTGAGAGATATAGACTTTTCAGTGAAAAAGGGGGAAGTAATATGTATTATAGGTTCTTCAGGTTCAGGAAAATCAACTCTTTTACGTTGTATAAATTTATTAGAAAGACCTAGTGGAGGAAAAATTATATATAAAGGTGAGGATATTTTAGATGATAAGCACAACATAAATAGATATCGAACCAAATTAGGAATGGTGTTTCAGCAATTTAATTTATTTAACAATCATAATGTTTTACGTAATTGTACGGTTGGTCAAATGAAAGTATTAAAACGTACAAGAGAGGAAGCAGAAAAAGTTGCTGCGAAGTATTTGAAAGTTGTAGGAATGGAGCAATTTATTAACGCTAAACCTAAGCAATTATCTGGTGGGCAAAAACAAAGGGTAGCAATAGCTAGAGCTCTTTCTATGGAACCAGATGTTATGCTTTTTGATGAACCTACTTCAGCACTAGATCCAGAGATGGTGGGAGAAGTATTAAAAGTCATGAAAAAACTTGCAGAATCAGGCCTTACTATGCTAATTGTAACTCATGAAATGGGATTTGCAGAAGAGGTTTCAGATAGAGTCGTCTTTATGGATAAAGGTGTAATTGCAGAAGAAGGAAATCCAGAGGAAATATTCAAAAATCCTAAGAAAGAACGTACAAGGGAATTTTTAAAAAGAACTCTAAGAAATTATGAATAGAGTAACTATTATTTAAAAATTGTGTATTATGTACTAAGTAGAACAATAATTTATAAATGTAAAATCTTTTGCATTGAAGATGTTGGGTTGATTTATAAATTTAAGTATTGGGAGTGTTAACTAATGAGGGAATATAATTGTAGTGAAGAGAGAGCATGCTCAATTAAGCCGCCATGTCCAACAGGAGTTATTTTGGCATGTGGACAAGGTGGATATGTTGATTTATCTAATATGCCAACAAATGGATCAACTCTTGCTAGTATAAGCATTGATACAACTTTATTAACTAGAGCAATTATAAAGATTGATTTTAGTTGTATACTAAGTTATTCAGTAACCGTATTGGAAGAGTTAGATCTTATTTTTACACTAGTTAGAACTAATACTAAAGGGGAAATTAAAGAGTTAGCTTCTTGGCCGTATAAGATATTAATGGATCAAATTACTGGTGGGGCAGAAGAGGATCAATATATTTTTATAACATTAGAAAAGAATGAATCATTTAGTATTGAGTACTGTGATGAATTATTATGTGGAAGTTGTAACACCTATTCCATGAGAGTAAATACTAATTATTTTAACATTACAAATGCCGTAATTCAATCATCAACTATAAATGCTATTGCAGGGCCAACGCATAATTAGATTTTAAAAATTCTATTATAAAAACTTGTAAAAAGTTTCTATGCATTTATTGTTATGCATTCTAAATTCTTTTTACAAGTTTTTTTTTATTAGCACTTTTCAATGAATTTATGATCTTTTTTGGTGAGTTTAAATACCCAAATAACATTATCTTTGCAAGTTAACTCAGCTTCCAGTCTTGGAATGCCTCCTAAAGGATTGCAGGAAGGTTTTTTATAATGATAATAATATACTCTAAAAACTTTACTCATATTCGAGTTATTTATTACACAATGTCTAGTTTCATCTGACTCTATCCAAAAGACATATCTACCATTTTTAATATCTTTTATCTTTTTTACTGGATCTTTATAAAATTCAATTCCAACAGCATTTGATGGTATAATGCCAGGGATGGATTTGGACCTGAAATCTTTACAATAACGAGGGTCAGTTTTGGGTAAGTCAGGAGTAACCTTATAATCTACAACGTGTGGATATCTTTGATATTTATAAAAGATTCTAGTTTCCTCTTTAGGAGAACCAGTGCTATCAAGCTTATAGTGATTAACTAAGATATAGTTTTTAGTATCAGCAATAAGTCTACCATTATGGACGCAATAAACAGTTGAACCACAATCTTTACAAAAATTAGGATTTGGGTTCTTATTCCCACACTCATATAAAACACCTATGCAGGACCCTATGGTAGGAGTTCTTTTACTTGATTCAGCAGGGATTCCAGTGCATGGTGCTAATTTCACATTAGAGTTATTGATAGTATTATAACCATGAAGAATGTTTTCAGACATAATTAATAACTCCTTTCAAATATAAAAAATATTTTGAGTTTTACGAAAATATATCACCTTTTATATAAAATATGTAAATCATATGATGATGGTTACTAAGTAAAAATAAAACTAAAAATGAAATTAAACTGTTTGATAAAAGCAAATAATTGATTATATAATAAAAGAATAATACTCCATAGTTGGCGAGATGATTTCAAAAAGAGTCTAGTAAATTTAATATTTAAGTATATTAAAATTTTACTAGTTTTTTTAAATTAAAGTATTATACATAAAACTATTACGACAAAAAAAGAAAATATATGAGATGGTTAAAGTAAAAACTATTTAGTCCTTTAACTTATAGGAGTACGAGATGGAGATAAAGCAAATAAAATATTTTATTCAGGTATGTAAGGACAAAAGTGTTTCCAAAGCTGCTGAAAATCTTCATATTTCTCAGCAGGGATTGAGCAAGATAATTAAAAATTTAGAGGATGAATTTGAAGTCGAATTATTTGAACGTACCCCTAAAGGCGTAATCCTAACAGAGTTTGGAAGTCTATTATTAGAAAAATCAGAAAAGATTATTGAGGAATTTGATTTAATGTTAGACTTCTTAAATGATAAGGCTAATTTTCAAAAGAGGACTATTAGCTTGGGCTTGCCTAATATATTATACTCAGACCTTTTTTCATTAATTATATGCGAGTTTAATGAGAGGCACCCTGATGTAAATTTAGAAATTGTGGAGTTAGGTTCATATGCATGTGAAAGATATATGGAGAAGGATTTACTTGATATTTCTTTTGCTGTAAAACCTATAAATGCTAGTAAACTTGGCTTTATACCTGTTGCGACAAGTGATGTAATGCTTTTAGTTAATAAAAATCATTACTTAGCTAGTAGGAAAGAAGTAGAGCTTAAAGAAATTGCTGATGAACAATTTATAATGCTGACCACTGATTATAAATCTAGACATCTTATTATTGAAAGTTGTATTCGAGAAGGATTTAATCCCAATATTATTTTTACAACCTCACAGTTAGATAGAATTATTGGATTGGTTGCACACAATAAGGGTATAGCAATACTTCCTGAATTAAATTCAATTAACGCTGCTAAAAATAATGATAAAATTTCAGTTATTTCGTTTAAAGATAAACCCTTCAAAATAGAGGTAGGTTTTATTACAAATAAATTTAAAAAGATTAATATAATTACGAAGAAATTTATTAATTACACATTAGGATATTTTAAGGATAATGAAATAAGCTAGTACAGGGAAATAAGAATACTTTATAAAATAAATTGTTCAATCTTAAATATTAGAAATAAAAATAAATATTATAAAGGGGAAGCTTTTAAGGAGAAACTTATAGCTTCCCCTTCTACAGTTTTTTGTTGTATTTTATACAATAAAATTTTGTTATAAATTAAAGTTAATGGAAGTTATAATTAAAATAAATTTGTTTATGCAAAAATTACAAATACAGACAAAAGTAACTAAATTTAAAATTAAAGCACTTTTGTGGAAGGAGCTGTTATACTTGAATTCCTATCAGTTAGTAGTATTTAATTTAGGAGAAGAGGAATATGCAATAAATATTTCGTACGCACAAGAAATAATTCGCATACCTAAATTTACAAGAATGCCTAATGTCCCTTCATTTATTGAAGGTATTATCAATCTAAGAGGACAAGCAATTCCAGTTTTTGATTTGAAAAAAAGATTTGGAATCGAAGTAAAAGAAAGAACATCCGATAGTAGATTATTAATACTTGATATTGAGGGTATGAAGGCAGGGATAATTGTTGATGATGTCTCTGAAGTCATAAGAATTAATGGAGGAGATATTCAGGTTCTAGATTCAGAAATTATGGGCATAAGTAAAAATAGTATTGAGGGCATCAATATTATAGAACAAAGAATAATAATAATACTCAATGCATCAAACCTAAAAAAAGAAATTTTTAAGTATGACTTAGAAAAGGAGTTAGTATCATGATATCAATTAATGGATTAGAATATTTAAAGGCTATGGCAGAACTTCAGGTTAACATAATACCAGGAGGAATTTTATTTTTAGTTATTGAAGGAAATACAATTACCTGGAGAAAGCAATCTGAAGCGTTTAAATTGGATTTGTTTAGTGTAGGAGAAGTAATTAAAAGTAATAGCATGGCCCAAAAAGCTATGAATGAAAGAAGAACATTAACTGAAAATATTCCAAGTACACTTTACGGGACAAGATTAAGAACAGTTGCAATTCCTTTGATTAATGATGAGGATGAAGTGGTTGGAGCATTTTCTATATTAATACCAAGATTACATCCTGTAGTAAAGGCATTTCCAGACTTTGCCCCAATGTTATCAGAGATGTTTCCTGAAGGATCTACTTTATTTACAACTAACACTACTAAGATATTAGGTAAACAAGCATCTAAAAAGTTTGATGTGCCAGAGTTAAAACTTAATGATACACTTACAAGTGATTCAATAGCAAGAAAAACTATGAACTCAAAGCAACCGACCATAGTAGAACTTGATGAATCAGTATATGGAATACCAACCTTTGAAGCTTGTTATCCACTTTTTGATGAGGAGAATCCAGAAGAAGCAGTTGGAAGCTTTGCGATAATTACTCCTAAAGAGGTTGCAGCTAATCTACGTAACATGTCACAAAATCTTGAAGGTGGTCTTGAAGGCATAGCATCAGCAATAGAAGAATTAGCAGCATCTGCAACAAGTATACATACAAATGAACAAGAACTTAATAGAGAAATTCAAGAGATAACTAGTTTATCAGAAGAAATAAATGAGGTATCTTCATTTATTAAAGAAATAGCAGATGAAACTAAGATGCTTGGACTAAATGCAGCAATAGAGGCAGCAAGAGCGGGTGAAGCAGGAAGAGGATTTGGAGTTGTTGCAGAAGAAATAAGAAAATTATCAGAGCAATCCAAAAGCACAGTGCCAAAGATTAAAGAATTAACTGACAGAATAAAATCAAAAGTTGAAGAAGCAAGTATAAAAAGCCAAGGGTCTTTATCTTCAAGTCAAGAACAAGCAGCAGCTACAGAAGAGATAACAGCAAGTGTAGAAGAGATAACTGCTATGTCAGAAGAATTAAACAAAATTGCACAAAACATATAATGAACAATGTACATATTAAGTAAAAACGTATTGGAGCACTAAGCTCTAATACGTTTTTATTTCGCTTGTACGACAATTCCTTCTGTGATACCCTAAAATTAGAATATCAATAGCATATTTTTATATACAGATTGATTTATCAAGTATATATTCTTCAGTTAAGGAAGTGAATATAATGATTGAACCTTTATTTAGAGCTAAGAATGTAACTTATAAAAATAAGTTAATATATAAAGACGTTATTATTGAAAAAGGAAAGGTTAATTTTATCGTAGGCGAAAGTGGTAGTGGTAAAAGCACTTTCTTAAAGCTATTAAATAATTCAATTAGTGCTGAAGCTGGGAAATTATTGTATGATGGGAAGGATATAAATGAATATAATCCAATTTTACTGAGACGAGATGTAAGTTTGGTTTCTCAAGAACCATTTTTATTTGAAGATAGTATATTAGATAACTTTAAAAAAATCTATTCTTTAAGAGGACTTCCAATTCCAAATGAAGATTATGTGAAATATATTACTGAACTTTGTCTAGTAAATGTTCCTTTGGAGCAAAATGCAGCAACTTTATCAGGAGGGGAGCGACAAAGGGTTTATATTTCAATATTTCTGTCATTATGCCCTAAAGTAGTGCTATTAGATGAACCCACTTCGGCTTTAGATGAAAAAAATAGTTCAAAAATGATTAAGAATATTATTAATTTCTGTAAAGAAAAAAATATAGAAATAGTAATTGTAAGTCATGACAAAAACATTACTAATGAGTTTTGTGAAAATAAAATTGAAATCATAAAGGAGAGAGTAAGGTGAAGGGAGCAGTTGCATTAAGTATTATTCAATTTTCACTTATATATTTACTACTAATTATAGTATTAATCCTTATGAAAAAATCTAAGATTAAGCAAACAAAACTTTTGTTAGTTGCAAGTTTGAGGATGTCAGTTCAATTAATACTAGTAGGATATATCTTGCAATATATCTTTAGTAATCCCAAGCCTATTTATACTTTAATATTTATAGTACTTATGATAGTTTTTTCTATTAATAGAGTAATTAAAGGTAGAAATGATCTTAATAAAAAGTTTAAAGTTGCAATAGGAATTTCTTTGACTTTTTCAGGTCTCTTTGTCTTAATTTTTTTTGTCACAGTTGTTATTGGCAAATCTATATTTAATCCTCAATATACAATTCCTTTAGCAGGAATGATAATAGGTAATGCAATGACTGGAATTAATATTGGAGCTAAAACCTTTATGGATTCAGTCTATAAAGAAAGAAGAAAAATTAATGCACTAATTAATTTAGGTATAGAGCCTAAAGAGATATTAAGGCCTTTTGCAAATAATTCTTTAGAAATAGCTTTAATTCCAACTCTGAATTCTATGTTAGGAATGGGAATAATTTTTTTGCCAGGTATGATGACTGGACAAATATTATCAGGAACACTTCCAACTACAGCCATTATGTATCAAATAGCTATAATGATAGCAATCTGTACATCAGTATGTATGACTGTATTTTTATCTTTGAATTTAGGATATAAAACCTTATATAATGAAAAAGAACAGTTTATAGAAAATTATTAATAATAAATAAGAAGAATCTCTGGTGTTAACTGCTCATTGTCAAATAGAAAGGACAGTTTAGTGAGGGATTTTTTTTTTGAATTTATTAATATAGAATAGTAAATATTATTAATAATGAAACTAATAAGAAGAGCAATATTAAGTAAAGTGGTGTGGTGGTAACATGAAGGGGAACTTACTAGCGAAAACAATAAGGAAAGATGGATGTAACATTCATTATTGGATGTCTAAAGATGTAGCGGGACCCTGGGTATTGTTTTTACACGGTGCTGGTCTAGATCATAATATGTTCAAAGAACAAGTTGAGGCAATTAAATATAGTAATAAAATATTAGCATGGGATGCAAGAGGGCACGGATTATCAAGACCCATAGGTAAACAATTCAGTATTAAGTTATTAGTCGAAGACTTAATAAATATTATGGATGAAGAAAGAATAGGTAAAGCAGTATTAGTTGGGCAGTCCATGGGAGGAATATTAGCTCAGGAAATGGCATTTTACTATCCAGATAGAATAGATAAATTAGTGTTAATTGATTGTCCATGTAATACAATGAAATTATCAGTTTTGGAAAAAGTATATATTAAAATAGCTCATATTTTGATGCCAATGTGTCCGTGGAGCATACTACTAGCAATAGGTATAAGATTAAGTGCATTAAGAAAAGATGTAAGAAATTATATAAAATGCACAGTAAAAGAGGTTGGGAAGAAAGATTTTGTTAAAATATTTTTAAAAACTGCTGAAGCTTTTCATTTTGAAAAAGGATATAAGATAAATAAAAAGACTTTAATAGTTTATGGAAAAAAAGATTCTATGAAAAGTATTGGTAATTTAACTAACAAGTGGTGTATAGATAAAGCAAATTACTATAGAATTAACTTTAATGAAGCTAGCCATTGTGCAAATGGAGATAGATGTAGAGACTTTAATAGAGTATTAACTGATTTTTTAAGAAATAAAGATTAAAACCTCCATTTTTCTTAATTTAGTGCTCTCCATTATCTAAAAAGGGTATGTAGTTAAGTTGTTATTTACTAAAGTCATAGATAACTTCTCCAGTATCCATTTTATATTTAGCACCAATAATACTAATTTTTTTTTCATCTAAAAGTTTTTTTATTACAGGGCTTTGGCTAATAGTTGCTACTGAATTATTTATATTTTCATTAACAGTTAAATTAATAACTTCATCAATATTTTGATTTTGATTTTTAACTTTATTATAGGATGGCTTAATTTTATTAAGAATAGATGTTATGTTTTCGGATGTCTCTCCTCCTTTTATAGCTGCTTCAACTGCACCACATTTTTCATGTCCAAGTACCACAATTAAAGGTGCATCTAAGTGTTCAGCCCCGTATTCGATACTTCCTAAAACAATTGGATCTACAACATTTCCAGCATTTCTAATCACAAATAGATCCCCAAGTCCTTGATTGAAAACTAGTTCAGGAGGAACTCGAGAATCAGAACAACTTAAAATTACAGCAAATGGCTTTTGTCCATTACTTGATAATTTTTTACGCATAGTATCACTAATATCATTGGCAAAAGTTTTATTATTTACATATCTTTTGTTACCTTCTACCAATAGCTTTTTAGCTTCACTTATGCTAACTTTTTCTGGCCTTATATAAAGTTGAGGTTCTGAAGCTTTAATTTTGTAGCTTTTATTTAGTGCTATATAAGTAATATTAAGTGATAGTAATATAGATAAAGATAATAGCAATTTTGTAATAATAATAGTAAATTTTGAAATATAATTTTTATTCATGAGAGTTACTCCTATTTCTATATTTATAAATTATATATATTTTCTGCTATGATTCTAAAATTATCCTTAATTAGTGACAATTATTTAATAAACCACCATACAGTAATTAGTATGGTGGTCTATATTTTTTATGATTTAAGAATGATATTTATTGTTATAACATTCGTTAATAAATGAAACTAATTCTTTATTAAATTTTATAGGTTTTTCCCAAAAGGGTGAATGACCAGTGTTTTCATAAAGGCATAGTTTAGAATTCTTAATAATTTTTGAGTTATCTATTGATTGAGAAGGATAGAGTATTTCATCTTCGATACCATGGGTAAGAAGTACTGGTACATTAATTTTAGTTAGGAGATCATCATAGGAAACCTTTCTTTTAATTATTGCTTCACGTACATATGGTGGAACAATGGAGATAAAGCCTAAGAAGAAGTAGAAATTTTTTTCAGAAGGGGAGTGATAAAAAAGCATACGAACAAATTCCTGTAGTGAATTGTTACATATTAAAGCATCCGATGACATTAGCCCAGATAGTATTTCTTGTGATGTCGAAGTGTAGTAACGTCCACCATAAATACCAGAAGAGGTTCCAACATCAATAAGATTTATTCCTGAAATATTTTCTTCACCATAAATAGTTATATAATCAAGTATTACTTTCCCTCCATATTCCCAACCTACAAGAAAAGGTTTATCAAGTTTTAAATAGGTGATTATTGAATGAATATCATAAGCCCAAATCTTTTCATCATCATATCCAATTAAGGGCTTATCAGATAACCCATGACCACGTAAATCCAAAACTATAAGTCTATAATCTCTTAATAAGTCTGAATCTAATTGTCTAGTCCAGCAAAGTTTGTTTTGGGAAACACCATGTACAAAAACTATGGGTTTCCCCAAAGGATTACCTTCTTCTACTACAAATAGCAATGCATCAGTTGCACCTTGTATAGTGTATAGTCTCATTTATTATCAATCTCCTTATATAGGAAGAGATATATTAATAAACCTAAATATCTTACTAATATAATATTATTAATAGATAATACATGTTACTATATTAAGCTTGGTATGATTGTTTTATTATTTTAAATTAAAACAACATAGCGAGGTGTTATTAAATTTAATAAACTATAATTACTTTCCAGAATATTATATTAGTGAAAAAGAAATCTTAGAAAGGGGAGTATGATTAAGTGATAGGAGAAGCAAAAGGTTGGACAAGCGATGAGTTGGTTACCACAAATGAAAAATCTTATAAAAGAAAAGGTTATATTGTAGATATAAGTGACTTGCATTTTGATGAAAATATCAATGAAGAAAATGAAGCTTATCTTCTCATAAAAGATTTAAAGAAAGTGTACTTTGATAATGTTGAGAATACACTAAGATTACAAGATATTGATTATGTTGTAGTGAGTGGTGATTTTGTAAATTTCGGAAACTCAAAAATTTCCTTTGAAAAAGCATTTCATTTTATTGATATACTAAGTAAAAAATTAATGCTTCCTTACAATAAAATAATTATTGTACCAGGAAATCATGATTTAAGCTGGGATGTAACTATGAGTAGTTACCATTTGACTCAGGGAATTCCAGGGCCAAACGATAAAGTAGTAACTAATGTGGGGACAGATATATTCTATTTAAAGAGAAATGAAGAAGAATGGAATAAGAAGTTTACTAATTATAGCAAATATCTTTACGAAAAATTATATGGAAAACCTTTTCCAGATAACCCAAAGGAGCAGCTTAAAGTAATATATGGGGATTTTATAGATAATAAGAAAATAGCATTTTTTATGCTTAATACAGCAGCAAACATTGATCAATTTAATCGTCAAGTAACTTATTTTGATGTAGATGGATTAATAAAAGCATCAAGAATGCTTCCAAAAGAGAATATGATAAAAATAGCTGTTGGGCATCACCCAGTAGAACTAACTAATGGGTATGGGAAGGATATTCCATTTGCAAATGCAATGCAAAATGAGAATTTTAAGATTTATATGCATGGACATGTGCACAGAACAATAAGTCTAGATTATTTAAATCCTCAAAATATTAATCCAAATATGATTATGATTGGAGCAGGAGCTTTAAGTGCGACTCAAGGTTCCTTATGGCCTGGAGTTCCAGAAAGATATAATGTTGTAAGAATTGAGACTACTGAAAATCCTTGTGAAATATATGTATCAGTTAATACTAGACAACGTGAGTATATTGGAGCCTACTGGCAGCCTGCTTATATTTATTATAAAGATGATGGTAAGAAACTCACCAATATATGGAACAATATAATCTAGAAATAAATACTATTTAAAAATTAACAGAGCAGAACAATGATACTCACTGGTTCTGCTCTGTTTTTAAATCTGAAAATTATAAGTTTATCTAATTAATTTTGTTTTAATACTTGTCCAATAAGCAGGATCTTCAAGCCCAAGTCTCCATATACCTATTCCAGCTAAGTCATACTTATTTACAAGATCTAGTTTAAAGCTTACACTATAGGAATTTTCAAACCATACTGTATGAATAACTCCAGAAGAATCCTTATAAGTAAAGTAAGGAGATTGTGATACGGAATCCCATTTTATTGTAGTATTATATTTTAGCGCTATGTCGTAAATTTCTGATGATCCATATGAATTTGATCCTTTTGAAGACCAGTCATACCCATAAGCAGCAGTTCCTAATAATATTTTTTCCTTAGGTATAACAGTTAGGGCATATTTAATTACATTTTCAACCCAACCAATGGATGCTATTGGACCTGGAGTTCCTCCAAAATAATGTTCATCATATGTCATTATTAATATCTGATCTGAATATTTAGAAATTGTAGAATAATCAAAGGCTCCTCCCCAATCATCAGTGGTACTACCAGTAGTTTTTGCAGGGACTGCAATGGTTACGTGATAACCTAAAGGTTTAAGTGAACTATAAAGCTCACTCATAAATGTTGATAGATAAGTTCTATCATAATAGTAGATATTTTCTAAATCAATATTTACACCTTTATATCCATAAGTATTTAATGCACCTAAAATATTATTTATTAGTGTTTTTCTATTTGTTGAACTTTCTAACAATTTCTTTGCTATATCCTTATCAAAGTTATTAGTTATCATTAGAAATGTATTTATTCCATTATTATTAGCATAAGTAATTTGATTAGTTGGAATTAGCCCAGTAATTTTACCAGTGCCATCAGTGGCGAAGGTATCAGTGGCAATCTCATCAATAGTTGAATTATTGGAAACCATTGAGTTATAAGAAGAACTATCACCAGAATAATAATATGTAGCATACCCTAGTACAATCTTTTTAGTAGTGCTAATATATACTATTGGAGAAAGTGGAGAAATACCATTAGAGCTAAAAGCCTTTACATAATACCAATATTTTGTGTTAGAAGATAATGTTGAATCTAAATAGCTAGTAGAAGTGGTTGTAGCAATTAATGAATAACTTAGGCTATTATAACTTGAACGATATACTTGATAACCTGTAGCACCTGTAACAGGGGTCCAGCTTAATTTAATACTACTTGATGAGACTATAGAGTATGTAAATTCTTTAGGAGGATCCAGACTTATTTTATTTGTATAAAAAGTTACTACCTTTGAGCCTGATGATGAACCTGCTGAATTATAAGCTGTGATATAGTAACTATATTTTGTATCAGGTAATAGCGACGAATCCTTGAAACTTGTAAGCGCAGTAGATGCTATTAGCGAATAAGTAGAGCTGTTTACATTAGAACGATATATTTTATAACCCTTAGCATTAGAAACTGAACCCCAACTTAGATTAACGTTACTTGAAGTTACATCAGAATAACTTAATGAAGCAGGAGCTGTAGGTATTGATACTTGACTCTTTTTAGTATTAAGACTAATCACCGGAGTAGATGAAGAAGAAGATATACCAGCAGAAGTATAAGTTCTTACATAATATTTATATAATGCTCCAGGCGTAAGTGATGAATCTTTAAAACTTGTAAGTACAGTTGAGGCTATTAATGAATAGCTTGAATTATTACTTGAACGATAGATTTTATAGCCTTTAACACCATAAACTGATGGCCAATTTAACTTAACACTCTCAGATGTTATTCCAGAGTAAGCTAGTGAAGTAGGTGCCTTAGGAACAGAAAGTGCTGCAACTGAAATAAATTGACTATTAAAAGCAAAGAACATTACTAAAGTTAGAATTGATGAAAATTTTCTTAAGTACTTCAGATTAACCACTCCTTTTTACACGTATAGTAAATATTTCGTATAGAAAAGGAGCAGATATACAAGTAATTTATGGTAGAATGAGATATTAATTACTCATTTTCTTTTTGCTTTTCTTGTTTATATAACTAATTAATAGAAAAGTAATTAAGGGAAGATTATATTTAAATATTTTATATTTAGCAGATTTAATAGTATAGTTTTTTCTTAGACTTTCACTTCTTTTATTATTAAGTATTTTTTTTACACTACTATATTTTTCATTAAAGGTCATGGAAGTATTGCAAATATGTGCAATTCCATTTATTATATATCGAAGCATCATAATATTCATTCTATCATTAAAAACATTATCATTATTGTTTTTAAATAATCCCTTAATTTTGTCATATATAAATAATTGCCTCTCAAAGTGGTCGCTTTTATATTGAGCAGTTATTGAAGAAGTATTAAATCTATAATGATAGAAAGGCTTGTTTATTATTCTTATAGAATTACTTTTACTAAATGCATCTAAACAAAAAATCAAGTCTTCAGCATAATGCATCTCAGTATCAAAAAGTATTTCATTAAGTTTTAGCGAATCAGCTTTGAATACACATCTCCAAATTGCTCCCATGATAGACTCTTTTGTTTCATCATCAAAAGATATTAAATTTAATATCAAGTCATTATAAATTCTATTTTTATCTAAGACCTCTTCTGATTTAAAAGGAAGTATCTCGGGTATTCTGTTTGTAGAACTAAATTCCTTAATATAGCTAAAAAGAACAACATCACAATCAGTTTTATTAAATTGATTAATGGTTTCTTCATAAGCGTTTAGATCTAACCAATCATCAGAATCAACAAAAGTTATATAGTCGCCTTTAGAATGCTGTATTCCAAAGTTTCTAGCTGAACTAACTCCAGAATTTTCTCTAAAATAACCTACTATTCTTGAATCTTTTTCCATAAAAGTTTGAATGATTTTTCTACTATTATCACTAGATCCATCCTCTACCAATATTATTTCTAGATTTTTATAGGATTGATTTACTAATGAATTTAAACAATCAATTAGAAATTTTTCAGCGTTATATACTGGAATTATAATTGACAACATTTTTTCTTGAGTCATAATTTACCTCCTTAAGATAATGAGAAAAACATTATCTTTATAAAACAATAAAGTAATTCTAAAATATAGAATGAGTATATCTTACAAGATTTTAAAATGCAACCACTGGTTGGAATTAATGAAGGTTGAAAATATTATTTTTAGAAGAATGAAAGCACATCATGTTTTGATTAAACCATAACGTTCTAGAATTATAAGTCAATATATGGATTTTTTTGTCGTGCGAAAAAAACTCGTTATAAAAAGGGTTATTTGTATAATTGTAGAATAATTTATTAATGTGGTAAAATATATACCTTAATGAATAATTATACATAAAAGGTAATTAATACTAGAGGAGTTAGCATGCATTCAATTTTGATCAAATATAGTGAAATTAGAAATATTAAGTCAAATATAAAGAAATATAAGTATGAATTTGAAAATCATAGAATATATACGAATATAAGTAGATGCGAAAAAGTTGGTACAATACTTTTGATATTAAACACGATTTTGTTAATTATGGATTTAATTGTTTATAAGCCTATGAGAGCTGCGACTTCATCATATATATATTTATTCTATTCACATATTACAGTGATAATTTTGATTTTATTATGGTTCATTCTCTTGAAGATGCATAAAAAATATAAAAAAGTACTAAGTTTAAGGGTTTATTATATACTGCTTATAAATATATCACTATATTGGTGTATGTTTATGGCATTAAACAATCTAAGTATAGGTGGACAAATTTCTGCATATCTTATATGCATTCTATGTATATCAGCACTTTTATATATTTCACCGTTAGAAGCATTTGTTACTTATTTCATTTCAATGCTAATTTTTTCATTAGGAATTTTTTATATAGTTCATGATATAAGATCTTTATTTAGTAATATGGTTAATGTAGTAATAGTTGCACTTTTTGCTTATATAGCATCTAATATCAATTTTAAGCACTTTTCGCAAGATTTTATAAATAACAAAAATAATTTAGAAAGTAAGATAAAACTTGAGGAAACAAATAGGAAGCTAAAAGAGTATGAGAAACTAAGAACGGATTTCTTTGCTAATATATCTCATGAACTTAGAACTCCATTAAATGTAATATATTGTGCTGAGCAGATTATGGAAGAAAATGTAGAGAAGAGTAATTTTTACGATAATACATTAAATAAGTATTTGGATATGATTAAACAAAATTCTTATAGATTAATAAGGATAATTGAAAATTTAATTGATATTACTAAGATTGATGCTTTGAATTTTGATGTGAGTTTTGAAAATTATGATATTATAAGGATAATTGAAGACATAACTATGTCTGTAGCTGACTTTATTAAAGATAGAGGAATAGCTATTATTTTTGATACAGAAATTGAAGAGAAAATTATAGCTTGTGATCCTAATTTAATTGAAAGAATAATATTAAACTTGTTATCTAATTCCGTCAAGTTTACTGAAAAAGGTGGAAGTATTTTTGTTAAACTATATTTAGAAGACAATAAAGTATGCATTTCTGTAAAGGACACAGGGATTGGAATTCCAGACTGCATGCAAGAGTTGATATTTGATAAGTTTATTCAAGTGGATAAATCTATTTCAAAAACATGTGAAGGTAGTGGAATAGGACTAGCTATAGCGAAATCTTTAGTTGAGATGCAAGGTGGAAGTATTTCAGTAAAGAGTGTATTAGGTGAAGGCAGTGAATTCACTGTTTCTCTGCTAGACATTTCAATTAATGATGATGCTAAAAATAAGTGTCTAAATCAACTTGAAAGAAATTATATGAAAAAAGTAAGAATTGAATTTTCAGATATATATGAGTAGATTTACTAAGTTTACTTAGGGGCGTACCCTATCTATATGATAATAAATTTAAAAGAAAAAGTCTATAAATTATTATTTTTCTATCGTATAATTTTTCATGTTGCAACAAATAAATTATATGTTAGGAGAGAAGATATGAATAAAAAGAAGATTTCCAATATCCCTTTTGGACCATATATCACAGTTTTGGCAGGAGCAGAAGTTGACGGGAAACCTAACTATGCAACTATTGGAGCTTATGGAGTAGTAAGTCAAAAGCCAGTTCTATATATATCGTTGAAGAATTCGCATTACACAACCAAAGGTGTAGTAGAAAGTGGTTACTTTAGTGTAAATATACCATCATCTGATTTAATAGAAAAGACAGATTTATGTGGCACGATTACTGGAAATAAAACTGATAAATCTAATATATTTAAATCCTTTTATGATGAAAATGGAAAAGCACCTATGATAGAAGAATGTCCTGTAAATTATTTATGCAAAGTAATACAGACCATTCCAATGTTTGATTTTATTATGTTTATAGGGGAAATAGTATCTGTATATGCAAAGGAAGAATGTTTAGATAATGGAAAGCCAAATGCATTAAAAGTGGACCCTATAATTATGATGGATTCAGGATATTTTAATTTAAATGATAGAATAGGTTCAGTTTTTAAAGCATGTAGTGGAAATAAATAAAAAATATATTTCTTAGAAAAATTTTTGTAAAAGTCACTTATTATTAGTAGTAAGTGACTTTTTAATTAAAGAAAAAGTTTAGTTAAATCACTAATTGTAAAAATTAAAAATATATTGTAAATATATACAAATTATTATAAAATTGTATAAAATATAATAAATTTCATAAGTATTCGAGTTTTTACACTTTATCTGAGTATATAAATTTTAATAACTATTATTAATGCTACAGGGGTGAATTTTATGAGAAGGCTGGAGGCAGTCTATGAAAAATTACAAGAACTTTATAGTGGTAATGGAGTAAGTGCTTTTGAAATTGCAGAGGGTTTAAACCTAAGTCGTGCAAATGTAAGCAATGACCTTAATAGACTATTTGAATTTGGAAGAGTGAGTAAAACAAAAGGAAGGCCAGTGTTATATAGCCCAATTCATAAGAAGAATAATATAAAACACGTTACAGTATTTGATCAATTTGCAAGAAAAAATCCAAGTTTATATTCAGCAGTACAACAAGCTAAAGCAGCCATATTATATCCTCCCAACGGAATGCATATGCTTATTTTCGGAGAGACAGGGGTAGGTAAATCAATGTTTGCAGATTTACTTCATGGCTATGCCATTGAAATGGGAAAGATGGACAAGGATTCGAATATTATAACCTTTAATTGTGCTGATTATGCAAATAATCCTCAATTATTAATAAGTCAATTATTTGGTGTAAGTAGGGGGTCTTTCACAGGAGCTGATTTAGATAAAGTTGGACTTATTGAAAAAGCAAATGGAGGAATTTTATTTCTTGATGAAGTACATAGACTCCCACCAGAAGGGCAAGAGATGTTTTTTGCTTTTATGGATAAAGGATTATTTAGAAGGCTTGGAGAAACAGATGAAGAGAGAGAAGCAAAGGTAATAATTGTTGCTGCAACAACAGAAAACCCAGATTCAACTCTTCTGAGAACATTTATAAGAAGATTTCCAATGATACTGACATTGCCAGATCTTGCACATAGAACATATGAGGAACGGTTTGGATTAATCAGCAAATTTTTTAGAGAAGAAGCAGTTAAATTTAATAGTGAAATAATAGTATCAATCAATGCTTTAAGAGCACTATTAGCATATAGGTGTAATCATAATATTGGACAACTAAGAAATGATATTAAACTAATATGCGCAAAAGCATACTTACAGTTTATATCAGAAAGTAGAGAAGCAATTAAAATTAACAGCACTGATCTCCAAGACAATATTAGAGATGGGTTATACAAAAATATAGAATACGAAATTATATTGGAATGTATACAAATTACTCTTGGAAGATATTGTGTGTTTAATCCTAAAGATGATGACTTATTACCCAAAACTACATTTGTAAAACCTGATTTTAATAAACTAATTGAATTAAAAATAAATGAACTAATAAGCAAAGGAAAGGATTTTTATGAAATAAAGTTTTTGGTTGAGTATAATCTAAATGGCTATATAAGGAGTTTTATAGAAAGCATAGAAATGAAATTTAATGAAATGGATATTATGAATATTTGTAATCCAATATGTATTAAAGCGGCTTATAAATTTGTAGAACTTTGCGAGAAAAACTTTAATAGGGCTTTAGATGAAGATTTCTATAGAGCTATCGTCATTTATTTTGATAATATAATTAACAAGAACAATATTAAGGAGGGTTTCATAAGTAGTTATATAAATGATATAATTTTAAAACACGAAGAGGAGTTTACGATAGTAACAGAAAACGTTAAAGTAATTGAAGACATATATGGAGTGATAATTTCAGAAGAAGATATTTCGATTCTTTCAATATTTTTAATCTATTGTTATGATCTTAATTTGTATATTTAAAATATAAGAAACCTCAAATATTAAACACTTTAAATTTTGTGTTTAATATTTGAGGTTTTTTCATTATTAATAACAAAACACTATTGCCTAAAAGACGAAACACAACTATATAAATAAAACACTAGTTAGTAATAGATGAAATTTTAACGATGAGGAAAAAAACAACTACGTACAAGACATAATTTAGTTTTGGCATATTAATTGCTATTCAATTAAATATCAATTGAAATAAATCTATGGGAGGTGATTAAATTCTCATACTAATTTTTTTGGACAAGCTAAATATTATTAAAAAGGAGATGGGAAAATGAAAAAGAAAATAGCTTCAAGTTTTATAGCAAGTATTTTTACACTTTTACTAGCCTTAGGAGTTAATCCTAATGTAAAGGCATCTGCTGCTACTAACTATAAAGTCATTGGATATATTTATGGATCTCCAAGTAGTAGTATGGATGTTTCAAAACTAACGCACATTAACTATGCTTTTGCTTCAATTAATTCTGATCATACAATAAAGGTTGATAATACTTCAGATTTAAGAACTCTAACAAGTTTAAAATCAAAGAATCCAAATTTAAAAGTTATATTATCAGTAGGCGGATGGGGAATGGATGGATTTTCTCAAGCAGCATCTACTGCTGCTGGCAGAAGTGCTTTTGCCCAAAGCTGTCTTAATTATGTAAATCAATATGGCTTAGATGGTATAGATATAGATTGGGAATACCCAGTAGATGGTGGTGGAGGAATAATAGCTAGAAGTCCTTCAGATAAGCAGAATTTCACTCTATTACTTCAAGCAATTAGAAATTCTATTGGTACTGGCAAAATCTTATCTATTGCAGCGGGTGCCTCTTATGATTATGTAAATTCATGGATTGAAATAGGAAATGTAAAAAATATAGTAGACTATATAAATTTAATGACCTATGACTTCACAAATGGAAACACATTGAATTCCAATACTTATAATTCAAGTTTAGCAACATCAGGGTATAGCTGCGAAGCTGTTGTAAATAATTATTTAAATGCTGGAGTTCCAGCAGCTAAGTTAAATCTTGGTATGCCTTTCTATGGTAGAACTACATCAGGTGGATGGCCAACCTATACAGAGCTAGTAAATAATTATATAAATAAAAATGGATATGTTAGACAATGGGATTCAGCAGCGCAAGCTCCATATTTAACTCAAAATGGAAAGTTTGCAGTAACCTATGAAGATCCACAATCTATTGCTGTAAAAGATTCCTTTATTAAGAGTAAAGGCTTAGGTGGAGCTATGTTCTGGGAGTATAGCCAAGATAATGGACAACTAATAGCGCAGATTTGGAATGACTTAGGAAGTTCAAATCCAAATCCAACTCCTTCAAAAATTGTAGCGATAAAGGCATCTGTAAACAGTAAATATGTATGTGCCGATAATTATGGAAATAATCCACTAATAGCAAATAGAGATAGCTATGATGCTTGGGAAGAATTCGAACAAGTTGATTTAGGAAATGGTACAGTTGCATTTAAATCCCTTGCAAATAATCAATATGTTTCTGCACAAAACGGAGGAGGAAGTACACTAATTGCTAATAGAGCATCAGTGGGAGGGGCTTGGGAAGCATTCCAGCTTATAACTCAGCCAGATGGAAAAATAGCAATAAAATCTATGGCAAATAATCAATATGTGTGTGCTGAAAACTATGGAAATGATCCATTAATGGTAAATAGAACAACTGTAAGTGGCTGGGAAGAATTTGACATAATTACAGTTAAGTAGAATTAAGGAGGGGTATTATGATTAAGAAGAAATTAATAATTGCTACTGTACTTTCGGCTTTAGTTATTGGAGCATCAGTAAATACAATTCCAGCAAAAGCTTCTATAACTGACAAATGGGTTCAAGTATGGGGAGATGATTTTAATGTTCCTGATGGAACCCCTATAGATAGAACTAAATGGGGCTTTGATATTGGCGCAGGAGGTTGGGGAAATAATGAGTTAGAATACTATACTGATAGACCTCAAAATGCATATATACAAGGAGGAAACTTAGTAATACAAGCTAATAAAGAAAACTATAATGGAGCTCAATATACATCAGCAAGAATGTTGACAAAGAACACCTTTAATTTTAAATATGGTAGAGTTGAAATGAGAGCAAAAATTCCATATGGACAAGGTATTTGGCCTGCGTTTTGGATGCTAGGAAGCAATATAGATCAGCCCAATAAAGGTTGGCCTAATTGCGGAGAAATTGATATCATGGAGAATATAGGTAAAGAACCTAATGTAGTACATGGTACAATTCATGGACCAGGATATTCAGCTGACAAAGGAATTGGCGCAGCATATACAAATTCTACAGCGTTTAGTAATGACTATCATACTTATGCAGTTGAATTTGAACCAAGTGTAATTAAGTGGTATGTAGATGGCAATCTATATGAAACTAGAACTCCAAAAGATGTTGGTAACAACGAATGGGTATTTAATCAACCATTCTTCATCTTAATGAATTTAGCTGTAGGAGGAGGATGGCCAGGGTATCCAGATGCTTCAACTGTATTTCCACAAAAATATTTAATAGATTATGTTCATGTATATCAAAGGGCTAATGGATATAATATTGTTTCATTAAAGGCAGCAGCAAATGGTAAATATGTAACTGCAGACAATGGAGGAGATAGCGCTCTTATCGCTAATAGAACAGCACCAAGTTTATGGGAACAATTTGAGCAAATAGATCTTGGAAATGGAAATATAGCATTAAGATCATTAGCTAATAATAAATATGTATGTGCAGATAACTACGGAAATAGTCCATTAATTGCCAATAAAGATGCAATAGGTACATGGGAAACTTTTCATGTAGAAACTTTACCAGATGGCAAGAAAGCATTAAAAGCAGTAATTAATAATAAATATGTTTGTGCAGATAATTATGGAAATAATCCATTAATAGCAAATAGAGATTCAGCTAGTGGTTGGGAAGCATTTGATTTCATATCTCAATAAATTATATAAATAGGGACTTTATGTTTGCAACATATGCAAACATAAAGTCTTTTTTATTTATAGTAACTCTTTTAAAGAGATTTCTGGATGATGGTACCTGCCTCTAGTTTCTGTAACTTCTTTATATTGAATACTTTGCTTTGGGCACCATTGCATGCAAGCTAAGCATGCTTCGCATTTATGCTGCCATTCAGGTTTTCCATCCTTCATCACTATATTGTTAGCAGGACAAACCTTAGAGCATGTACCACAACTAATACAATTGCTATCAGTACTGAAATCTCTATCTAAATTGTAAACTTTTTGAGGTTTGAAAATAAAGTTTGTAATTAATGAAGTAAGAATCTTACCACTTTCCTTTAGCTCAATAATATCATTATTTTTTATACTAGCTGCTATTTTTATAATCTTTTCTTCTTGAGCTTTAAACCTAGCATTTTGTTCACTTATTGGTTGAACATCATGTGAAGTTTGATGATTACCAGGCATTAGAATATTATAGGAAGCTGAAAGCTTGATTCCTTTTTTATGTAATATTTTATTAAGAATATGCATAGGAGCACCAGGAGAGCCTGCATAAGTTGAGATTGCAAAAACGTAAGAGAATTTATTAATATTAAGATTTGTAATAAATTCTTTAACCATTATTGGAATAGCATGAAAGTAGACTGGAAATACGAATCCTATACGCTCAGATACATTACTAATGGGAGAATTTATATTTTCGTTGCAGATTTTAATTAACTTAGTATCACCTAGTTCATTAGCTAGATCCTTAGCAACCTTTAAGGAGTTACCTGTTCCAGTAAAGTAATAAACAGTTGTATTCATAATTAACCTCCAATATTATTTTTTAAATAGTTTCCTGGAAACGATAATAGCAAAGAAGTTTTTAGAAGTCAATATAGTTTCTAGGAAACTTTAAAGAGATTTCTTTTTATGATATACTTTTAAATAAGACTTTAATCCATTTAAAAGGAGGAACTGCATTGAAAGTGGAATACAAAAAAGATGTTGATAAGATAAAGGAATTTAAAATAGATGAAATAAAAGTGGTATTTTCCGAAGTGCAAAAAAAACATGCGTCTGAGGATGATGAAGAGAAGAAATGGTTAATTGAAAATTGTAAAAATCCAATTTTACTTAGATATTTTAAAGATTTTACAGTACTAATGATACATGTTTTAGCTGCTATAGGAAGATATGGTTCTATTAATACTGTTAATATTTCAAGAAATATGAATGTTCCAAAAGGAACAATTTCTAAGATTACAAGAAAACTTTTAGAGTTTGGACTTATTGAAAAGGAGCCAATACCAAATAATAAGAAAGAATATATTTTTAATATAACTCCATTAGGGAAAGAACTATATGAATTACATGAAGAGCTACATAAAAAGATGGAATTAGAGATTAATAAATTTCTTAAAGGCTATGAAGTAGAAGAACTAGAATTCTTAATAAGATTTCTAAAAGAATTTGCAAATATGTCTTGGATAGATAAAGAAAATTAATTAGATTAGTAAGGGGATATAAATGAAAGGACATTATGAAACAGAAAGACTTATTTTGAAAGTAATTGATAAAAGCTATGCAGGAAATGTAATAGATTATTACCTGAGAAATAAAGATTTTCTAGAGGAATGGGAACCAATTAAGAGTAATGAGTTTTATGAAAAAGAGTATCAAGAGATAGCTATAGATAAGGAATTAGAGGAAATCAAAAATGGAAACTCTTTTAGATTGTGGATCTTTAAAAAAGGTGAAGAAAACAGAATAATTGGATCAATAGGATTTAATAACATTGTAAGAGGTGGTTTTCTTTCATGCTTCCTAGGCTATAAATTAGATAAAGATGAAATAAATCAAGGGTATATGACTGAAGCAATTAGAAAAGGAATCGGTATTACGTTTAATGAAGGTGGACTACATAGAATTGAAGCTAATATAATGCCTAAGAATTTACGCTCCCTAAGAGTAGTTGAAAAATTAGGATTTTATAGTGAGGGATTAGCTTACAAATATTTAAGAATTAATGGTAAGTGGGAAGATCATATTCATATGGTTCTTTTAAATGAAAAAATGTAAATATTAGCTATGTATTTTAATAAATTTATGATATACTATTTTTTGTAAACAATGAAAGGAGTGGTTGCCATGTTAAAAATAACAAATGTATTAGAAATTAAATCATTAATAAAAACTACTCCAAATAGGTTCTATTAATTATACATTCATATAGGTAATTAAAGTGAAGTAATGTATAGCCTTGGAGTAGTTAAGAAACTATTTCAGGGTATTTTTATTATACCCAAAATTAATTATTGGAGGCTATATAAATGAATTATGAATTAAAAGAACTTAATGAGAACAGTTTAGAGACTGAAAGGTTATATTTATTTCCTTTACAGGCAAAGTATTTAGAACTTGCAATAAAGGATTATAAAAGAATGCAGCTTGATTTAGGGTTAAATGTTGCAAGGCAAGAGTTAATTAAAATTCTTAAATATGCAATGGAGATTAGACTTAAAAGGATATTAGAGGATCCCAAAAATTATTTGTGGCTAACCTGTTGGGGTATTATTCATAAAGAAGATAATAAGATTATCGGTTTTGTAATAGTTAAAGGAGTTCCTAATGAAATAGGAGAAGTAATTATAGGTTACGGCATTGATGAAGAGGAGTATAGAAGAAATAGATACGCAACTGAAGCAGTAAATGGACTCGTAAATTGGATGTTTGAAAATCCTAAAGTTAATGCAGTTATTGCAGATACAGATAAAGGTAATATTGCATCACATAGAGTTTTAAGAAATCTTGGCGCATTTATATCTAAAGAAGATGATGAATTAATATGGTGGAGAATTGAAAAACTAAAATAATACAGGAACAATTTTTATTAACGAAGGAAGAAGAGTATGGATAAGCTTTTATTTGGAATATCTGGACTTCCAATTGGCGATGGGAAAAAGAAATTTAATTATTCTTCTGGTATGAAGTATATTAAGTCAATTGGACTAGATGCAATGGAACTTCTTTTTGTAAGAAACGTAAATGTCACAGATAAAAATAGAGATGAGATATTAAAAACTAAGTTGGAAGATGATATTTATCTATCTGCCCATGGATCACATTACATTAATTTAAATGCAGATGAAATAGAAAAGCAAGAACAATCAATTGATAGGATAATTAAAGCAATGGAAGGCCTATTAAAAGTCAAAGGTAGAAGCTTGATTTTTCATCCAGGATTTTATTTAAAAAGATCAAGAGAAGAAGCATATAAAACTATAAAAGAAAATCTATTAAAACTCCCTTATAAAGGCGTGGATTATCGGTTAGAGACAACTGGAAAGCCTAGTCAATTTGGAAGTCTTGAGGAATTAGTTTCTTTATGCAAAGAGATAGAACACTGTAAATTATGTATAGACTTTGCTCATATACATGCACGAGAAAATGGTAGTTTAAAGACTTATGGGGATTTCGCTAATATACTCCAATATGTATTAAGTGAATTAGGAAAAGATGCGATTGAAGATATTCATATACACATGGGCGGAATTAATTATAATATTAAAGGAGAGAGAAATCATCTTCCAGTATTAGAGAGCGATTTTAATTACATTGAGTGTTTAAAAGCATTAAAAGATTTTAATGCGAAAGGTTGCGTAATTTTAGAAGGTCCTTTGGTAGAAAAGGATGCATTGTTACTAAAAAACACATACATGAAGCTTTAAAGAAAATAGGGCTGTGGCACCAGTATTTTTTTACTGTTAATGCTATAGTCCCTTTCCTAGTTATTGAGTGATTTTAACATAGTGGTATAAGTTAGCTATTAATTAAATATTAGGAGGATAACATTGAATAAATTAGGAGTGGAGTCAGTAAGATTAAAATTAATATCTTTAACAATTAAAGAATTAGTGTATATAGAAACGAAAGAATATTCTAAGCTTCAATTTAATATAGAAGAAGACGCACTTTTAGATAAAACAAGAATTGCAATAGCTAAAAAAATAGATAAAATGAAAAATATTAATGTTAATCTTCATGAATGGTATACTTATTGGTTAATTATAAATAAAGCAAACAATAATGGAATTGGATTTATTGGGTTCAAAGGAATACCAGATGAAAAAGGACTATCAGAAGTAGGATATAACATTTCATCAAATTATAGAAGGCTTGGATATATGACAGAAGCACTTAATATGCTAGTAGATTGGGCTTCAAGTTATTCAGAAACCACAGGAATTACTGCATGTAAGGTATTAAAGACTAATATAGGTTCAAATAAGGTACTAAATAAATGCAACTTTAAAATAATAAATGCCACAGAGGAATATAATAATTATTTATATGAATTTGTAAGATAAAGGAGATTAGAACCCTCCTTTATTCTATGTTACATATACTTTAATGATAAATCATCCAGTTCAGTTTTTATTTTTGAAATACCAAGTTTAGCAGCTAGAGGAGAAAAAATCTCTAAGGTCTCCTTAGCCTTTTCAGTCCATCTTTCAGGTTCCATGTATTTTATTGTACGCATATTGTGGAGGCGATCAGCTAATTTTATTAATATAACCTCATCTTTATTATTAGAATTTTTAAGAAACTCTTCAAAATTAAGATTCATAAACTTGGATACTTCAATGATTATATCTGCTATTTCTTTGGAAAAACTTTTCTCAATATCTTCTAACGTAATTGAAGAATCTGCTTCAATTATATCATGCAATAATCCAGCAATTATTGTAGTTTCTTCTGCTCCCATTTCTGAAAGTATAATAGCAACTGATAAAGGGTGGACAATATAGGGCTCACCAGATTTTCTGAATTGTCCTTCATGTGCATTTAGAGCAACATTATATGCTTTGTCAAGCATACTTATATCTTTAAAAAGTTTGTTTTTTATTACAGTATTTATTAATTTATCATATAAAACATTTGGTTCAATAAAATCTTCAGTTGTTTTTATAAATATATTAGCTTTCTCTAGAGTTCTATTTTCAAACTCGACACTATTTTCCATATAATTATTACCTCCTGTTTCTGAAAATTCAATTGACAGATAAATAGCGTGAATTATAGAAGGAGAAAATCCAAATTTTTTCTTAAATGATTTAGAAAAGCCACTATGTGTTTCATAACCATATTCTGTTGATACATCAAGAATCCTTCTTCCTGAAAATATGTCTTTCGAAGCGTTAATAAGACGTCTTTCCTTAACATATTCCATTAGCGAGACACCCACTTCAGCTTTAAAAATGCGTGAAAAGTGATAGGGAGAATAACCCATGGCACCTGCTATGATATCAACTGTTAAAACTTCTTTAATATTTTTTTCGATATATTTAAAACTATTAAAGATTACATCTTTATACTTCATACAATTCACCTCTTTATTCCACGTGGTAATTATAATATATACTAATTTAACTTAATAGTCTGTTCCATTTTTGCTTTATTAACGTGAAAATAAAATAATAATATTGACATGCAACCAAAAGGTGTTATATTATAATTATGAAACCAAATGGTTGTACAATTTTCAAAAAGGAGGTATTATTTTTGGTGAAAAAATCAAGTAAAAAATTACCTGATATAGTTCGTAGTGTAGTAATCGAAGCAGATATAAATAAAGTTTGGGATGCGATAGCAACAAAAGAGGGGCTTGAAGCATGGCTTATGCCCAATAATTTTAAGCCTATATTAGGATATGAGTTTACATTTAAGTCACAACCTAAAGGGGACTGGGATGGAATATGCCATTGTATAGTTAAGGAATTAAATCCTCCATATAAGCTTGGATTTACATGGAGTGGTAATAATTTAGATCAATATGTTTCATTTGAACTAAAAGAGATTGATGATAAAACTGAATTTACTCTTGTTCACTCTGGTTGGTCTGAAGAAAATATGCAGCTTCGTGAGATTATGTATGATGGATGGGGTTATTTATCAGAAGGTTTAAAACGAAAAATGGGTGATAATAATGGTAAATACTTATCATAAGCATGATGTATTTCAAGCAATTGCAGATCCCACTAGAAGAGAATTAATTAGTTTGTTAGCTGACAAGGAATTGCCAGTAACAGCAATAAGTAACCAATTTCCAATAAGTCGTACAGCAGTTTCTAAACATTTAAATATTTTAGCAGAAGCAGGACTTGTATCTACAAAAAAAGTAGGGCGAGAAGTTAGATATACTCTTCAACCAGAACCATTAAAAGAACTTAAATATTGGCTTTCATACTATGAAAGATTCTGGGATAAGAAGCTTAATGCATTAAAAAGTTTTGTTGAAACAGGAAATAAGGAATAGAAATATTTATTGAAAGGGGATGTTGATTATGAAAATAACACCACGTATTGTAATGAAGGGAAATAGTAAAGAAGCAATTGAGTTCTATAGTGAAGCTTTTGGAGCTACGACTGATTATTTAATTACTTATGGCAGCGTAGGAGCAGGAAGTCCTGAGCAAAAGGATTTAATAATGAATGCTCAAGTTGACATAAAAGGTACAAAGATTCATATTGCTGACCATAATCCAGCACAAGTTACAAATGGAAATCAGATATCTTTCACAGTAGAGTTATCAAATCCAGAAGAAGTTAAAGAAACATTTAATAAAATGAAAGATGGTTCAAAAATTATAATGGAGCCAATTGCAACATTTTTCAGTCCATGTCATTGTGGGCTAATAGATAAATTTGGAGTTATGTGGCAAATTAATTGTCCAAAATAAACTTAATAGCAATTTAATGAGAACTCTGAGCTTTTCAGAGTTCTTTTTATAATTTATCACTTAGGTAGTAAAATATTTTAACTATTATCCATAATATGGTATAAGATAAAGCATAAGGGTAAGGCAAAAGTATAAATTATGGAGGTTAAGATATGGGCATATACAAACTGCCACTGGGAATAAGAATACCAAGAGACGATGAATATCCAAAGGGATATGTTGTTGAAGAAGTAAATAAAAAAAGAGATTCAGCTAATATAGTTCAAGGTTACAAGTTAGTGGAAGTAAGTGATAAAAAATTTACGCATTTCACAGAGATAAATATTGATATTGATAAATTATGGAGTCTATTTATAAGTTTATCTGATAGCATTATAGGAGATAAGGCTTATGGATTAATTGGATTTAAAGGGGAAAAACCTACATTAAGTAAGATTTCAGATAAAAAGAATATAATCGAATTATTTAGCAAATATGAATTTGAATTATCTAATGATGGCTTTAGTGAATTTGGAATAGCTTATTATGATGATAATACTTTAAATGAGATATATATAACAACCTTTAAATATGTACAAGTTTGGACTACTGATAAAGACTCCTTAGTTAAGGCATTGAGAAAAGCTGGGTTAAAAGAGAAAAAGATTCTTAATTTCATTGATGAATTTCCTGTAGTTTCTGAAGCTATAAGTCCAGATGACGTAGAAGGGATTCGCAGCTACACTCAAATATTAAGTGAAATAAAAGAGGAATTTGAGAAATTTTAATATATTTAATTCAAAATCAAAAAAGAGAACTCTAAAATATATTAGAGTTCTTTTTAAATATAATATATATAACTAAGACTTCATTTGCTCAAGAACATTAGTCATTTTATGCACTATCTCTGGGGCATCCATTTGAGGAGCGTATATTTCAATAAAGCAGAATCGATCTTGACATTGTAACTCTACTTGTTTTATAGCTTCATCTAACTCTTTATTTGTATATACCTTAGCTGTATAAGCATTCCCGCCAAAAGCCTCTATGAGTTTTGAATAATCCCATATAGGTATATCGTTATAATGAGTTTGTTTTTCATTGATATTAAGATATTTTTCAATGGTATATTCCTTGTTGTTTACTAGAAAGACTATTGGTTTGCAATTATGATATAAAATTGAACTAAATTCTTGAACAGTCATTTGATTTGAACCATCGCCAACAAATAAAATGACTCTTCTATTTTTATCAGCAATACAAGCACCAAAGGCAGCAGGTGTTCCATAACCTATACTTCCCCATCCACCTTGCGTTATATAGGTGGCACCTTTGGGAAGTCTTAATTCTGCAATTCCAAATTGGAAGGTACCTGCGTCTGCAACAATAACATCATTTTCCTTAAACATAGATTGAAATCTTGGGTAATAATATTTTGAAGAAATATCATCACCTAGAGAAGCATGATTTTCTGTATATGGGAAAGTTGCAGTTGGTACTGAAGATACCTTAATGTCAACTTTTGATAATAGACCATCTAACAAATCTTTAATTAGGATATTTTCATATACTGTCACACCAACCGTAACATAATAGGGTTGAATATCAATAATATTTAAAGGATTAAGCATTGCAGTGAAAGCACCTGTATTATAGTCAGACCATTTTGTACCAACTGACAAAATACAATCAGAGGTTTCAACAATATTTTTAACATCCTTACTTCCAAGACCACCTGCATAAAGTCCTATGTAATTCTTATTACTTTCATCATAAGAACCTTTTCCCATAATCATAGTTGTTACAGGTAAATTCATTTTTTGAACAATTTGTTCAACTTGAGATTGAAGATTATATCTTGATACAAAAGTTCCTGAAATAAGCAGAGGATTTTTTGCAACACTAAGCATTTGATCTATATGCTTTATAGCAGCTTGTAAATTTTTTTGATTAGTTTGCTTATTTTCTAAATTTATAGGTCTTTTAACTACATTCTTACTTACAATATCTGTTGCGAATAATAAATAAACAGGCTTTTTATTTTCCTTTGCTTTTTGAATAGCTAAGGGTATCTCTAGCGTAGCATTTTCAGGTGTTATTACAGCATTATATTCCGTAATGTTTTCAGATAACTTTCTAAAAACATCAAAGTCTCCATTTAGTAAAGTGTGATGCATTTGTTTATGTTCTTGTTGTACCATGGTTTTTGGAGCCCCAACTATATGAATAACTGGTACACTTTCACAATACGAACCCGCAATAGCGTTGCAAGCGCTTAGTTCTCCAACCCCAAAAGTTGTTATTAATGCGCCCATTCCCTATTCTTGCATATGAATCTGTAGCATAGCCAGCGTTTAATTCATTTCGACAGTTTATAAAATCTATATCTTGATATTTTTCTAAGATATTTAAAAGAGAAAGGTTGTAATCTCCTGGAACTCCAAAGATTTCTGTAATACCTTCTTTTTTAAAACAATCAAATAAAAAGAATCCAACTGTTTGTTTTAAATCTAATGTATTAGAAGTGTTATCACTCATTCTCATTACCTCCGTAGAATTATAGATTACATTTTATTTTCAATAATTTAGTTTTAGTATTTTACATATTTTTTATTGATTTTTAAGAATTTTATAATTGTAATATATGTTTAATAATACGGTTATTACAAAAAAAACACTTTTCATTACATATTTATAAGTTTAAAAACTTTCTAATATATAATTAAATAAAAATATATATTTTAAGATATTATATTTATATTACTTTATGAAGAGGTGATAAAATGTGTATTGCTATGATGCCATCATATGAGTTTGATGCTGATGAGTATATGAGTAGTATTGACAACATGTTAAAAGCTCTTAAAAATGTGGACAGGTCACCAATTAACTCTAAGTTCCTAATTTCCAAAACAGACGAAATTAATGATGAGATAAAGAAAAATATTCTCTCAGATTCAGCTATGGAAAAAGGGTTATTTGAATCTGCTACTGGAGCAAAAATAGTAAATGGAGATGATAAATTAAGAACCTCCTGTACATATAATTTGGAAGTAGAAGAAAATCTAACAGATCCTCAGTTCATAAATAATTTTGTAGTAGTAGAAGATTACTATAGAGATACAATAAAAGTCACTTATACTGGGTATGAATTAGATGAAAAACTTAATAGATTAAATAACATATCAAGAAAAGTATTAGATAAGCTAGTAGAGTCGTATTCAAAAGGAATCGGAAATTTTTTTAACGGAGATTTGGGCTGGGTACATGAAGACCCTTCATATAAAGCACAGACAAAAGATTATTATGAATTAGATTTCGATTTAAATGAATTTAAAGATTACATTATTAAAATTATAAATAAGGAAAGAAAAATTTTTCATAACATAAAAAATAATAATAAAGACAATTGGCAGGAGATAATTCATACTTATGGGAAAAATATTAATGATTTCACCTATAAATTGGATGTAATTACTTCGCTGAAATCTAAGAATTCAAATAAATTAGAAAAAATGACCTATAATGATATTAAAGGAATTGGAAGAATAATTAGTAATATAGGAAACGGAATTTATACACATTCAGCTAAGGATTTAGGAGCATATCTAGGACAATTTAAATTAAAAGGAGACATAATGTTAACCCATTATAGTCTGTCAAGTGAAGTAAAATCAAAGCTAAGTGATGCAATTTTTGAAAATATATCAAATAAAATAATGAATTTCTCTAAAAAGTATGGTTCCTTATTTAATATTCCGTCAATACAACTCCAGAAGGAGGTTATGAATTATTATTCATCATTTGCTACATTATCAGGCGTTTCAAGAGAAACTTTTTGCCATAACTACTTAATGGCATTAAATCAGCTTAATGATGCATTACTAGCACAAAGACCTTCTATGGCTGGTTCAGCTGAAAGAAGTAGGTTCGCAGAAGGGGCAATACAAGTACACTTAAGCAATTGGAATAAATTCTTAGACAAATTAGATGTAGAACCATCAATTAAGGAAGATTATAGAATAAATAATGCTATTGAGAGAAACATCAATAGGGTCTCCTAATATATTAAGACATTATGTTTAAAGTAAAACATAGTGTCTTTTTTTGCTTATGTAATTTAGTAATATTAGGAATTCTTGAATAAAATACATTCATTTTGGTGAAGATTACTATTGTGTTATATTTACTGAAAGGATGAATTACGTGGAGAATAAAATAAGAATTGGAATACCAAGAGCATTTTTATATTTTAAATATAAGAATTTGTGGGAGACATTTTTCAAAGAATTAAATTGTGATATTTTAGTAAGTCCGGATACTAATAAACAAATTTTAAAAGACGGAATTAATAATTCTATAGATGAAAGTTGTTTATCTTCAAAAATTTATATGGGGCATGTTTATCATCTAATTAACAAGGTTGATTATATATTGGTACCTAGAATAGTTAGTTTTGGGCAAAAAGAAGTTGTATGTACAAAATTTAATGCTATGTATGATATTGTAAATAATACTTTTAAAAATATAAAATTATTGGAATATAACATTGATGTAAAAGAAAATCAAGGAGAATTAAAAGCATTTCTAAAGATGGGAAGAGTAATTGGGCAAAGTTCTATATCAGTCTTAAAAGCTTATTTAAAAGCTAAAAAGTCGCAGGAATATTTTGAACACAAAGAAGCCATAAAGCAGGAACAATTACTTCTTGATACTAATAAACTTAAGATGCTTATAGTTTCACATCCATACAATATTTATGACAAGTTAATAGGATATCCAATTATTAAGTATCTTGAAGGATTTGATGTTGTTCCTATTTATGCAGATATTGCTAACAAGGAAGAGACTACTAAAAAATCAAAGGAAATTTCTAATACATTATATTGGACATATAATAAGGAACTAATAGGTGCAATTGAATATTATAAGGATAAAATTGATGGAATTATTTTTATTTCAACATTCCCCTGCGGACCAGATTCACTTGTAAATGAGTTATGTATAAGAAAGATTAAAGGCATACCAATGACTAATATAATATTGGATGAGTTAGAGGGGGAAGCTGGCATGCATACTAGAATAGAAAGTTTCATTGATATTATAAGAGAAAAAAGAAATAGGAGGGAAATTACCAATGAATAATAGTGAAAAAATCATTAGTTTTCCTCATATCGGAAATTATTATGTTGCTATAGAATTTTTAATAAGAAATACCTTAAATATGAAGTCATTAACGCCGCCTCCAATAACTAAAAAAACCTTAGAATTAGGTTCGAAATATTCTCCAGATTTTGTTTGTGTTCCATTCAAATATAATTTAGGAAATTATATTGAAGCCTTAGAAAAGGGCGCTAATTTTTTAGTTCAAGCTGGAGGAGGATGCAGATTTGGTTATTATGGAGAAATACAAGAACAGATTTTAAGAGATTTAGGATATAAATTTGATTTTATAAGTATTTTAAATACAGATGACTTAAATCCATTATCAGTATTTGGTGTATTCAAAAGTGTAAATCCAAGCATTAGTTTTAGAAAATTTGTATATTTTTTCGAACTAACCTTAAAAATGGTTGGAGTGATAGATAAAATAGAAAAATATATCAGAGAAAATATAGGATTTGAAGTTAAAGAGGGGAGCTTCGAAAAGCTGCAAAAAGAATTCTTAAAGGATTTAAAAAAGATTAAAAATTTTAGGGAGCTAAATGCAGTTTATAAAAAGTACAACATATTATTTAATGAAATTAAGACCAACAAACCTGAAAATCCAATTAGAGTAGGTATTGTTGGTGAATTATATACTATCATGGAACCATTTAGCAACTACTTTATTGAAAAAGAATTAGCGAAAAAAGGAATGGAAGTAACTAGATTCATTACAGTTACTTATCTTTTTAGAAGTCACCCAAAAACTAAAGATTTAATAAAAATGGCTGGAAAGTATTTGAAGTATGCAATTGGAGCTGATGGCACAGATAGCGTAGCGAGGACAAAAGAACTTGCAGAAGCAGGATATGATGGAATTATTCATGTAAAACCATTTGGATGTACTCCAGAGGTTAATGCAATGCCAATGCTACAAAATATAAGCAATGATTATAAAATACCAGTATTGTACTTTAGTTTTGATTCGCAAACATCTGAAACAGGAATAAAGACTAGACTTGAAGCCTTTAACGATATGATTTTAATGAAGAGGGAGAAAGAGAAATGCAAAAAGGTTATTTAGGAGTTGATATTGGGTCAATATCAACCAAAGGAGTAGTAATTGATGAAAATAACAAAATAATTGCAGAAAAGTATCTTTGGACTGAAGGAGATCCTATAAATGCAGTTAAGAATGTTGTTAATTCGTTAAAAGAACAAGTGAAAGATAAGAATATTAAAGTTAGGGCAGTTGGGACAACTGGCTCTGCAAGAAAACTAATAGGGACTATTTTAAATGCTCAAGTTATTAAGAATGAAATTACAGCACATGCAATAGGAACCCTTTCAATTTATCCAGATGTAAGAACAATTTTTGAAATTGGGGGTCAAGATTCAAAAATAATATTAATTGAAGATGGGATAGTAGTAGATTATGCAATGAATACACTATGTGCGGCTGGAACTGGATCATTTTTATCATCTCAAGCAAAAAGACTTGGATTACAGGTAGAACAATTTGGAGAGTTTGCTTTGCAATCAAAAAATCCAACAAAAATAGCAGCAAGATGCACTGTATTTGCAGAGTCAGACTTAGTTCATAAAGCACAAATAGGTCATAAGAAAGAAGATATTATTGCCGGATTATGTAAAGCTGTTGTTACTAATTATCTTAACAATGTTGGTAAAGGAAAGAAAATAAAATCGCCTATAGTATTTCAAGGCGGGGTTAGTAAAAATATTGGGGTTATAAAAGCATTTGAGGATGAGACAGGAGAAAAGATTTATGTTGATAAATACGCACATTTAATGGGTGCTTTAGGAGTAGCTATGCTAGCTAAAAATTCCGGAAAAGAACAAAATTTTGATTTTGATATAGCAGAAATGCATTTTGAAACAAGAGGTGTAGAGTGTGCAAAGTGTGCAAATAATTGTGAAATTATATGTATTTATAAAAATGATCATCTAGTAGATGCTTGGGGAAATAAATGTGATAATGGAGCAGTTGTCTAAAGAGTATATACATCATTACTAAAGAGTAGAAAACAGAATTTTCTACTCTTTATATTTTAACTATGGAATAAATAATAGGAATCTAAAATATATTTTAATGTTCTTCTTAGGGAAAAGCTTTGAAGATTAAATTATATATTGAGAATCGGAGGAATCATCATGATAAAATTTCCTTTATTTATTCCTGTTAAGATAGCTGAATTAGGTAAGGGCAACGTAATGTGGGTTGAAAATCAATATAATAAAAGTAAATATTTTCTCGCATTAGCAGTAAAACCAACTCAAAAAACATTAGAGTCAATAGGGTTTGATAATTTTAAGCAAATTGATACTCAAGAAGATCTTATAAATCTTTATAAAAATATTATAGCTAGCAACATAAGTGATATAGAAGGAGTAGCAATTTACAGTAACGAATATCAACAATTCATAAGTTTAAAAGCTGATTAAATTTGTTTTTGTTAATGTAACATGACTTTTAGCACCAGGGCTATAAAGCAAATGCCATACGGTATATTGTTCTGCATAAGGATCTTGAGCGGAAATGCAATCTACAGGGAGTATAACGGAATAACCACGAAAAGCTGCTCCTGTAGCTGTATGAAGAACGGCGCCATTTGCGGCATAACCAGTGATAATAACTGTTTTAATTCCATAGGAACTTAATAATGCTTGCAAGTCGGTTCTATAAAATTTATCTACGTAAGATTTAACTATAGGCTCATTTTTTGTTGGAGCAAGAGTATTAAATATATCGCTCTCAGTGCCTATATGTGTAAGACTATAGATAATTAACATATTATTTTTACGAGCAGTGGTAAGTAAGTTATTAATATTAGGGAGTGTTGCAATACATCTAGGGCTTTTGCAAATTGAATTTTCCATATCTAGTATAAGTAAGGCAGTTGTTTTAGGATTAACAGTAACTGATTGGAGTTTTGGAACTGATGGAGTTGGTACACTATTCCATATATCAATTATTGTTTCATTTGCAGATATTTGACGAAAATCTGAGTCGGATAAATAATTTCTATATTTTAGATTTTCGTCATTTTTATATCCAAGCCACTCACTAGGATTATAACAAAAATATATCACATTTAAAGCTCCTTAAAAGGGTTATATATTTTATATTATTTTTATACTCAAAGAAGGTTACTGAAACTTATAGATTATAGTTGTAAATTAACTTCACTTTAATTTCAATAATTATTATAATATTACTAAATTACCTTTTATTATATTAAAAGTTTTAAAAAGAAGGGTGTTGAGAAATTGAAAAAGAAAATAATAATTCTTATAGCACTTAGTACAATTATGTTATTAACTGGTTGTCATAAGAAGGCAGCTGATACAAGTAAAAGTGCTTCCTCAGATAAAACAGTAAGTAAATACTATGCTCCTTATACAGGAGAAGAAGTTACTAAAGAAATAGCTGAAAAACCAGCTTATATGGTGTCCATAGAAAATGCAGTACCAGCTAGGCCACAAGCAGGTTTTACTTCTGCAGATATAGTATATGAGTTAATGGCAGAAGGAGGCATTACCAGGTGTCTAGCACTATATCAAAAAGATGAGGCAGCAAAGATTGGACCAGTTAGAAGTATGAGGACATATTTTATTGATTTAGCATATGAGTATAATGTTCCTTTTGCACATTGTGGGGGAAGTCATGATGCGCTAGATAGAATTAAAAAAGAAAACTCTATGACATTAGATGAAATGGCAAATGGCTCCTATTACTACAGAGATAAAACTATTAAAGTTCAAGAACATAGCCTTTTTTCAAGTTCAGAAAATTTGCTTAAACTTCTAAAGGAAAAGAACTATATAAAACCATCAAATGTAAAACTTAAATTTGATAAAACTTTCTGGGAAAATAGTGATTTAAATAAAGCAAATGCAGTATCTATAAAATTCAATCCATCCTATACAACGAGTTATCAGTTTAAAGATGGTTTATATTATAAATCAATGAATAATGAACCAACACTTAATCGTGATGATAATGTTCCAGTAGCAGTGAAAAATGTAGTTATACAGAATGTTAAATATAGAACAAGGGCAGGGGAGCCTTATTTAGATGCAGATTTAGTTGGTAATGGAGATGGAGTTATCCTAAGTAATGGAAAACAAATAAAGGTTACTTGGTCTAAAGCAGATCTTAATTCTCAAACAATATTTAAGGATGAAAAAGGTAATATAGTACCACTAAATGTAGGTAAGACCTGGTGGCATATATTAGATCAAAATGCTCAATTAACAATAAATTAAATAAACAATTAACATAATGTTAGTATAAAATTAAAGGTGTATAAAAGAAAAAAAGTCTTTTATACACCTTTTGTTTTAAAAGAAAAATTAGTTGATTATATCTAGTGTTTCCATGCTTGATTCATTAAGTTGTAAATTCTTCGGAATTTGTATATACATAATTTTCATAATAAAAAATGGTGAAAGATAATCACTATTTTCAGAATTAGCTTTTGAAAACTGGGTTGTTGTAAAATCATAGTCAAATTTCCTAAACTTAATGTCAAAACTTGAATCATCGTAGATTGATAATTCGTTATTTTTTAATGTGATTTTAGATGGCATAATTTTATCAGTAATATTAACACCATTAAAAGAACAGTTAGTTACAAAATTTTGAATATCAATTTTCCCATCATCCACATCTTTAATCTTACATATTATTGTTATATTATTAGAACTATTTGTTATCTTAAGCTTTTTATCCGTATAATCTAAACTTAAGTTTTGATTTTGCTTATAGGCATCTGTTGTATTTAAAAGCCCTTTACTTGCAAGATCTTTGAAGTAATCTGTACTCGGAATTTGCTCAATTTGACCATTTGTTTCATTAATACTTACAAAGTTTTTCGTAGGAATAAAATTTAATAGTATAGTCCCGATAATAAGGATAGCGCAATAAATAGCAATAATGTACTTTTTAATATTATTTGGCATTGAAAATCTAACTATGTTCTTTTTTACTACAAAAATAACTAAAAGTAGAATCAATAGGATATTTAAAATTATAAAAAGAATACTCATTATTTTTTGACCTCCAATCTATTAGTTATAAAAATAGAACAAGCAAATAATGCTATTGAGGTAACTAAAGTTTTAAGTACAAATAGTAAAAGTGAATTTTCATAAAAGTAAAAGTGTATTATTTTAGTGATTAAAGAGTATAACGACGAATTATTTAAACTACCAAAAAGCTTAAGTAATAAAAATAAACCTAAAATAGATATCGTTGAGAAAATTATTGTGAATATTTGATTTATACTACCAACTGAACCTATAAAGTACCCAATGCTAGCTATAAATATAATGTAAAATAAAATACTAATTATATTTAAAAGCATAACATGAGGCTCTATTATAAAACCTTCTCGTATAATATTTTCATTTCTACTAGTAAAATAAAATATAGCTCTAATGATATTGCCAGAAAAAGTAGATGTTATACTAGCATAGATTGCAAGAGTAATTAAAAAAACGATATTTGAAATATTGCTTGAGAGCCTATTAGTTATAAAAGAAAAATCCATATTTTTATTTTTTCGGTTTGAGATTGTTAATGAAACAACGAATGACCATATTAGTGTAAAAATAATTATTGCATTTCCTGAATAATAGAAGAAATCAACTGACACACCAGAACCACTTGTTGAAGAGATTCTTAGTGCATTCATAGTTAATAAAGTTGCAAAAAAATGCACTACTATTAAGCTGAAAAATAAACCAATATTAGTTTTAAGTTTAAAAAAGTATTGCTTCTTAGTAATATTAAGTAAACTATTTTCTGTTAAATACATCATCAATTCCTCCTTGAGAACTATTTGTCAGATATACACATAAATCATCTGCAGAAACAGTAAATATCTCTATTCCTTTTATCTTAGCTTTTTGTAGATCAGTTTCAGTAAATTCATTCTTTACTACTATAGAAGTTAGATTCCCGCTTAACTTTTCAGTGTAAATAATATCTTTATTTCTACATAACTCATGTATATAATCAGTGTCGCCTCTAAGACAAATTGCCATTTCTTTTATTTCTTCAACAGATGAATGTAGCATCTTTGTCCCGTTCTTTATAAGAAGTATATTTTCTAATATATCTTCAATCTCTGAAAGTAGATGGCTAGAAAGTATAATTGTACGAGGATAGCGAATGTAATCTTTAAGTAGAGCTCTATAAAAGTCTTTTCTAACAGAAGCATCCATTCCTGTTGTAGGCTCATCAAATATAGTTATTGGAGAGTGAGTAGATAGTGCAACTATTACATTAAAAGTACTTCTTTGACCTTTTGAAAGCTTGGAGTGATATTGCTTTGGATTTAGTCTAAAGTATTCAAAAAGGCCTTTTGCAAGAGACATGTCCCAGTTGGAGTAAAACTTACTTATCTCAACTAATAGCTCTGATAGATTTAATGAAGCAGGGTATTCAATATTATCATCTGCAAAAAATAAATTTGAAGAAACATTTAGAGAATTAAATGGATTGCTACCCAAAACAGAAATTTCACCAGAGGTATTTTTCATAAACCCTGCTATTATTTTTAATAGAGTAGTTTTTCCAGCCCCGTTTCTTCCAATAAGACCAGTTATAGTATTTTCCTCAATAGTAAACGAAATATTATCAAGCGCTTTAGTATTTCTGTAATCCTTAGTAAGATTTGTACATTCAATTATAGCCATAGCTAATCCTCCCTACTTTCTATATTTAGAGATTTAAGTAATTCAAATAATTCATCTTCACCAACATTAAGACGATTTGCTTCAGTTAACAGTTCAATAGCCAAAGTTCTTAAGGTTTCATTTTTTCTTTTCTTAAAAATAAGCTCTTTTGCATCCTTTGATACAAACATACCAAGGCCGCGTTTTTTATAGAGTATATTTTCGTTTAGTAAAATAGTAATACCTTTTGCTGCAGTTGCTGGGTTAATATTGTACATTTCAGCTAATTGATATTGTGAGTACATTTTTTCATCAGCAGCGATGCTATCGTTAAGTATTTGATTTTCAAGCCATTCGGATATTTGTATATAAATAGGTTTTATGCTTTCGGTATTAAGTATCACTTTAAAACCTCCTAACTAGAAATGCACATTAGTGCATTACTGATATAATGTACTATACCTCATATGGATATAAATGTCAATATAGTATAAAGTTGTACATGTAAAGTTTTAAAAGAAATAAATTAAAGGATTAGAAGACTTTATATAGAATATTTTAATTAGTATTAATAGAGTGAAAATGCAATGAAAATTTAGAACAATTGGGGTATAAAACATGAAAAATTACACTATAAAAGACCTAGTAAAACATTTTAATATAAATAAGGAAACCATAAGATATTATGAAAAGATTGGTTTACTTGAAGAGCCTAAAAGAGATAACAACGGGTATAGAGTTTATTCAAAAGAAGATTTTGATAAAATAACATTTATACTAATTTTAAAATCATATGGATTTTCATTAAAAGAAATAAAAGAGTTATTATCAAAAATATATGATGAGATATTAGGAGCAGATGTTGAGAGTATTAAAAAAATAGTTATAAGTAAGATTTATGAAATAAACAGTATAATTAAAGAATTAGATAATACGAGAAGACTGCTTGAAAAGATAAATGATAATATTTTATCTAGCAAAAGAGAGAATTGTGATGATATAGAGATGTTTTTAAAAAAATAATTCTTGACTATGTAGTATAGTACATGCTTTAAAATACTATTAATTACTAAAATACTTAATTTCATTTAATTCGCATAAAAATATTAATAGTATTAAATAAGGGGAGAGCTTTATGGAAATTACCAAGGATACAATATTATATTTTTCGGGTTCAGGTAATAGTTTGCAGATAGCTAAAGATATTTCTAGTAAATTAGGAGAGTTTAATTTGATAAATATAGGATCTCTTCTAAATGAAAAAAAGATAGAAGTTAAAGCGAGGACTATAGGGATAGTTTTTCCAGTATATTACGCACGTATGCCATTAATAGTAGAGAATGTTGCTAAAAAACTAAAGATTAGCCTTGATACTTATGTTTTTGGAATTGCAAGTCATGGAGGAGCCCCAGCTAATGTATTAATTAGACTTGATAACAAGCTTAAAGAAAATGGATTAGGACTTAATTCTGGATTTTTAATTCATATGCCAGCAAATAATGTACTAGCTTATAATCCTAAAACACCAGAAAAACATAATAAAACCTTTGATAGGGAAAAGGAAAAGGTTAAAAAAATATCAGCAATCATTAGGGAACGTAAAAGTCAAAAATGTGAAGTAAGTAAATTAGTAATTGATAGAGGCATTGATAAGCTGTTCTCTAAAGCTACTAATAAAATCATGAATAAGCTGCATGAGAAGGATAGTGAATTTTGGGCTAAAAACAACTGTAATAGCTGTAGAATATGTGAAAAGATTTGTCCAGTAAACAATATTGAACTTAAGAATAATAAACCTATTTGGAAACATAAATGTGAACAATGTACAGCATGTATTCAGTACTGTCCAGAAAAAGCAATTCAATTTGGGACAAAGACTATAAATAGAAATAGATATAAAAATCCTAATGTTAGTTTAAATGAAATGATAATTAAAAATCATTAATGCAATATAGCAAAATTGGAAATGTTTAATTAGAATTTTTTGTTATCATAGTATTAGCAAATAACTTGCAAGAACTTTTGCTAAAGGAGTGCAGTATGGATTACAAGGATATCATGCAAAAAAGTATTGATTATATTGAAGAAAATTTAAAATCTGAATTGTCAGCTAATGAGATTGCTCAAGCGGCAGGTTTTTCACTTTTTCATTATTATAGATTATTCCAAAATGAAGTTGGAATTCCTGTTATGCAATATGTATTAAAGCGAAAACTTTGCAATGCTATATATGATATAAGTTTAGGCAACATGATGATTGAAGTTGCACTAAGTTATGGCTTTGACACACATTCAGGATTCTTTAAGGCTTTTAAGCGTGAATATGACTGTTCTCCAACTGAATATCTTAAAAAACATAAGGTAGTTAAGCCTTATAGGATAAATTTAAAGCAGAAGGAGAATGTTATGATAACTGAAAAGAAAATTAAAGAAAAGCTAAAAATTTGGAATCTAATAGAACCAATTGATATTAAAAGCGTATATTACGAATCTAATGGAAATAAATCAGATACATCATGGATAATAAATAATGATTTTATAATAAAGATAGGTACAAACATCTCTAGATTAAAACAGCATATTTCTGTATCAAAGGCTCTAGCTGACTCTGGTTTTGAAGTTGCAATTCCTATATTAACGAAAGATAAAAAAGAGTATGTAGTAGAAGAAGATTTATATTTTTGTTTAACAAATCGTATTCAAGGAGAAGTTATAAAAAGTATCGAGATATATGAAGGTGAATATGAAAGTAAAGCAATAAGCATAGGAGAGTCTATTGGAAAGTTGCATTTAGTTTTACAAGAAAAAGATAATGAAGTTATATGTAATGACCAAAATCTTTATGAAACTGTAAGTGAATGGGCAATACCAAGGATTAAGCAAAAGATGGAGCTTAATTATAAATTTTATGAAGATTACCAAAGGAATTTTAAGAAGATATATCCTCAATTAATAAAGCATGTTATACATCGAGATCCTAACCCTAACAATATTATAGTTAAAGATGGTAAGCTTAGGGGCTTTATAGATTTTGAATTATCAGAAAGAAATGTGAGAATTTTTGACCCCTGTTATGCAGCTACTGCAATTTTATCTGAAAGCTTCGACATTAATAATATAAATAGGCTTAATAAATGGCTTTTAATTTTTAAGAATATAATAAAAGGATACGACAGTGTATGTAAGTTATCAATTGAAGAGAAAAAAGCTATTCCATATGTTGTTTATTCAATTCAAATGATATTTATGGCATACCTTAGTGACAAAGATAAATTCCAAGAACTTTCAGAGATTAATCATGAAATGTTTAAATGGCTAGTGAGCAAAAAAGAAGATATGGAAATTTAGTTTTAAAATCACCGAACCTAATGGGTTTGGTGATTTTTTTAATATATTAGACGCAATTGGGAAAAATAACTTAGGTTATTTAACTGAGGAAGGGAAGTAAATAAATGATTGGAATATCAAAATTATTATGTGGAGTAGAAAATTATGGAGATAGATTAAGATATGTTCAAGGAGCGAACAATCAAAGAAATGGTGTAAGTTTAGGCTATGGCCCAGTTGTTGTATGGAATTGCACAAGGACTTGTAATTTGAAATGTGTTCACTGTTATGCAAGTTCAGATAATAAAAAGTATGATGGAGAACTAAGTACTGAAGAAGGTAAGAGATTTATTGATGAACTAGATGAATTTAGGGTTCCTGTAATCTTATTTTCAGGGGGAGAGCCTCTACTTAGAGAGGATCTTTTTGAATTAGTACAGTATGCAAATAAGTATAAAATACGCAGCACAATATCAACAAATGGAACTCTTATTGATAAAGAAATTGCGACTAAAATTAAAAATTCAGGGGTAGGATATGTAGGAATAAGCTTAGATGGAGTTGGAGCTAGTCATGATGAGTTTAGAAGAACAAAGGGAGCTTTTAACCTAGCATTAAATGGTATTCGTAATTGTAAGGAAGTTAATCAAAGAGTTGGACTAAGATTTACAATAAATCGCCATAACTTTAATCAATTAGAGGATATATTTCATTTAATTAAAGATGAAGATATTGATAGAGTGTGCTTTTATCATTTAGTTTACTCAGGTAGGGGTAGCAAAATGATAGATGAAGATATTACTCATGAAGAAGCAAGAATAGCTATGGATCTAATTATGGAAAAATCACTTGAGTTAAAAGATAAGGTTGAGATACTTACAGTTGATAATCATGCTGATGGAATTTATTTATATTTGCAGGCACTCAAAAAATATCCTCATTTAGCAGAAAGTATCTTAAAATTAATGAAAATTAATGGAGGAAATCGTTCAGGTATAGCTATAGCGAATGTTGATTATTATGGAAACGTTCATGCAGATCAGTTTACCTGGCAACATACTTTTGGAAATATTAAGAATAGAAGGTTTAAGGATATTTGGACAGATGCTTCAAATCCAATTATCGGAGGGCTGAAAAACAGAAAAGAGTTATTAAAAGGTAGATGTAGTAAATGTAAATGGATAAATGTATGTAATGGAAATTTAAGAACAAGAGCTGAATCAATTACTGGAGACTTTTGGGCTTCAGATCCAGCATGCTATTTAACAGATGAGGAAATTGGTATTTCTGATAATATGGGGCTTGTTTAAGGAGTGGGATATATGATTGTTTCATGGAATTCAACAAATAAATGCAATATGTACTGTAAGCATTGTTATAGAGATGCAGGAATGCAAGCAGAACAGGAACTAAGTACACTGGAGGCTAAAGAACTTATAAATGAAATAGCTAAAGCTGGTTTCAAAATAATGATTTTCTCAGGAGGAGAACCATTAATGAGACCAGACATTTATGAATTAGTCAATTATGCTTCAAAGCTTGGACTTCGTCCTGTTCTAGGAAGCAATGGAGTAATGATCACAAGGGAAGTTGCAAAGAGATTAAAAGCTTCAGGCGTTATGGGAGTAGGAATAAGTCTAGATAGTCTTAATGCAAAAAAACATGATGAATTTAGAAATTATAATGGTGCATGGAGAGAAACTGTTCTTGGTATGAAAAATTGTAGAGATGAGGGTTTGCCATTTCAAATACATACAACTGTGATGCTATGGAATAAAGATGAAATTTTAGATTTAACTGATTTTGCAGTTGGTATGGGGGCAGTTGCTCATCACACATTTTTCTTAGTGCCTACTGGTAGAGGAGAGGATATTGAAAATGAGTCATTGACGCCAGAAATGTATGAGGAACTATTAAGAGCTATTATGATGAAGCAAAAGCACGTAGATATAGAACTTAAACCTACTTGTGCCCCACAGTTTATGAGGATTGCAAGAGAAATGGAGATGAACCTAAGGTATGGAAGAGGATGCCTTGCAGGAACTAGCTACTGCATAATAAGCCCAATAGGGGATGTTCAACCATGCGCTTACCTAAATATGCCTATTGGAAATGTTAGAAAAAATAAGTTTAGTGAAATATGGAGAGATAATAAAATATTCAAGGAACTTAGGACTTTAGAGTATAAAGGAAAGTGTGGAGTATGTAAGCATAAAAAAGCATGCGGTGGTTGTAGGGCGAGAGCAGCTTTTTATAATAACGGGGATTATATGGCAGAAGAAGAATGGTGCCAATATTCTAACTCATAGGAGGAATTGTTAGGTATGAATAGAGAGTATATAGAATTGCTTAATTCAATTCAAGAGGGTTTTCCATTAGAATCAAGACCATATTTAGCTTTAGCAAAGAAATTAAATATTACAGAAGAAGAGGTTATTAAATTTATTAAGGAACTTAAGGAAGGTGGCGAAATCAGACGGATAGGTGGAGTTTTTAATTCAAAAAAGATGGGCTTTAGCAGCACTTTATGTGCTATTAAAGTACCAAAAGAAAGAATAGAGGAAGTTTCAGAATTCATAAATAGTTATGAGGGAGTTACACATAATTACTTAAGAAATCACTCGTACAATATGTGGTTTACTGTAATTGCATCCACAGAGGAAGAAATAAAAAGGTTTATAAATGAGATAAAATATAGAACAGGTATAGAGGATATATTATATTTACCTTCAACTAAAATGTTCAAAATTAAAGTTGATTTTCATGTTAAGGAGAAAATATATGTTTAGTTTATTAGATAAAAAAATTATACATAGACTTCAAGGGGAGTTGCCATTAGTCCCTGAACCCTATAAGCTTATAGCTGAAGAGTTAGAAATTACTGAAAATGAGCTTTTAGACAAGATAAAAGATTTCTTGATTAGCGGAGTAATTAGAAGGTTTGGAGCAACACTAAATCACAGAAATGTTGGATTTAAAGAAAATCCGATGGTTGTTTGGAGTGTGCCTGAAGAAAAAGTTAATGAAGTAGGAGATAGGATGACATCTTTTGAAGGAGTAAGTCATTGTTATGAGCGTAGGGTACTACCTAATTGGAGATATAATATTTATACAATGATACATGGAGAAAGCAAAGAAGAATGTGAGAAAATTGTTAGTGAGATTTCTAAGGCAACTAACATGCATGATTATGAAATGTTATATAGTATAAGAGAACTTAAGAAATGCAGTATGAGGTATTTTTAAATAAAAGGACGTTTTATTTGTCCAATAAGACAAACAAAACGTCCTTGTTATTATAATGCATCTTTTCCACGCTCACCTGTACGAATTCTTACAACATCATCAGCATCATATATAAATATTTTGCCATCTCCAATATTACCTGTGCTAATTTCTTTTAATACTTTATCAATTATAGTCTCAGCCACTTCAGCAGGCACAATAGTTTCAACTTTGACTTTAGGAAGTAAATTTACTTGAGTTTCATGCCCTCTGTAGATAGTTTTATATCCCTTTTGGTTACCATATCCCATTATATTTGAAATCATAACGCCATTAGCATTACATTCAGATAAAATCTTTTTTAAATCTTCAAGTTTTTCACTTTTTATAACAATTTCTAACTTCTTCATAAAATCACCTACCTTCGCTAACAGTTGAGGATTTATTTTGTTTAAATCTTAATAATTGTTTTATTTCAGCATTGTCTGAAGAACTATAATCAAGTTCAGGAGATTTAACTAATTGGGTATCTGGATAAGCATTAACGCCCATCTCTGGAATGTCTAAACCATCTAATTCTGCTTCAGGTGAAATCCTTATTCCCCATACCTTATCAAGAAACTTCAAGAAAATAAATGAGATACCAAAACCCCATACTAATAAAACACCAATAGCAATTAATTGTGCAACTAGTTGGGAAGGGTCACCAAAGAATAATCCAGTAACTCCACCTGAAACACCATTAATTCCGTCTCCATAAGAACCATCTGCAAATAAACCTAAAGAGATAACTCCCCAAAATCCATTAACACCATGGACTGATATAGCCCCAACTGGATCGTCAAGTTTAAACTTATTTTCTATAAATGGTACTGCAACGCAAACTAGAAATCCAGCAACTGCACCAATAAAGAATGCTGAAGCACCACTTACAAAGGCACAAGGAGCAGTAATCGCAACTAGCCCTGCTAGTGCACCATTTGCTGTCATGGAAGGGTCTGGTTTACCATACTTAATCCACATATAGAACATTGCAACCAAGCCACCTATTGCGCCAGCAATCATAGTATTTGTTGCTACAACAGCAAGTCTAAAGTCAGAAGAATTAAGAGTTGATCCTGCGTTAAATGAGAACCAACAGAAGAATAAAATAATTGTACCAATGATTGCCATTGGAATATCATGACCAGGGAAAGCTCTTGAGGTTCCATCTTTTTTAAATTTTCCTATTCTAGGACCAATCACAATAGCTCCTGCTAAAGCAAGCATACCACCCATGGAATGAACTACTGCAGAACCAGCAAAGTCTACAACACCATGACCTAATCCAAAGTTTTTGCCAAGGGTAGCGAGCCACCCACCTCCCCATACCCAATTTCCGAATAAAGGGTATAGGAACATTGAAATGAAGAAAGATAAAATTACAATTGCAGAATATTTAACCCTCTCAGCTACAGCTCCTGTTGGAATCGTTACTGTAGTATCCATAAATACCATTTGGAAAAAGAATAGAGCATATATACCTGGATCGTATATTCCCTTACCTGATAATAGGAAGCCAGTACCTCCCATGATACCACCGAGCCCAGGAATAGAAATCATTGAGTTTAGTGCAGCACCGCCACTTCCTAGTCCAGCAGCACCACCGGAACCACCAAATTGTAATGCAAAACCAACTAAAAAATATCCAATTGCGCCAACTAAGAAAACCATAAAATTCATTGTTATGGTATGTGCTGCATTTTTACCTCGGCAGAAACCAGTTTCAACCATAGCAAAACCACATTGAAAGAAAAATACCATAAAGCCTGTTATCATAACCCAAGTGAAGTTCGCACCGTAGTAACCTTTATTAGCTGTTGTAGCTACATCATTTAAAGTTTCACTTCCGGTTGTAGCAATATAAGATGCTCCCGTTGGGTCAGAGCCTCCAGCTGGCGATAGTGCTACGACTAACATAACAGCTAAAGCACCTAAGAAAAGTAATATTGCGCCTAATTTAACTGACTTTTTCATAAACCATCCTCCGTATAAACTTATTTTTGTATAATTAAAAATTATTGTTTTATCTTTTTGCTTTTAAAGTTATCCCATGAAAATTTAGAAGTAGACTTATAAAGTTCTTCCTGTAGTTTAATAACGGAAAAGTAATATTTCAATCCCAAGTATAAAACTAGAACTCCAAATATAACTCCAGGTATTTGAACTTTTAGAACTGTTAAGCTTATACCATTTACCGCAGAAAATAAACTAAAAAATATACCAAGGAATAGAATTATCATTACAGAAAGATAAAGGAAACTTATTATTATTTTCTTTGAAGCCTTTGATAGCGCTAAAGTAATTTGTTTTTTCATTTTAGAACCTCCTTTTAGTAAAGAATGAGAATAAAAAATGGAGCAAAGTTTTAAACTTTGACCCCATTGTCATGAATACCTATGAAAAAAAAGCAGGTGTCTAATATTATATTAGACACCTGCGTCATTTGCTCTTCTATTAAAGTAATTTTAGCAAAATATATGAAAAAAATCAATAGTATATTTTAATGTTTTTTCTCGACTTTTGAGTTGCCTAGTAAAAAGCTTGCAGGTATGCCAAGTAAAACAATAACTGTACAAACGATAAATACAGTATGAAGTGAATCTGATAATGCTAGTTTTAATGGAGGAAGCATTATTGCCTGTAATTGTGCTGGTATTTTATTTATTATCTCTGGATTTAATAGAGTATTAAATAAATCTTGTGGGGCATTATGAGCCTCTTTAAGCAATGTACCTATAGCGCCTGTTTGTAATGCTGGTATTTTATCAATTGTTGGGAAGAAGTTCTTATCTAATAGAGTAGTCGATCTATTATTTAGAACAACACCAAGTACAGTAACTCCAAGAGTACTTCCTATACTACGGAAAAATTGAGTTGCAGAAGTAACTACTGCACGTTGCTCAATAGAGAAGGCTGTTTGAACTGATAAAGTTATAGTCGGCATTATTAGTCCAAGTCCAAGACCTAAAATTACTATATATAAGCTAATTGTTAAACGTGTTGTATCAACATCCATTGTACTTAATAAGTACAAGCTTAGTCCCATTAAAAGTATACCTGAAATAAAAATAGTTCTAAATTTTATTCTAGTTACTAATTGACCACCTAGTACGCTTGTAACCATCATTCCTAACATCATAGGAATCATTGAATTACCTGATTTTGTGGCACTTATACCAATTATTCCTTGCATGAAAAGTGGTAAAAACATCATGGCACCAAACATACCAAGACCCATTAAAAATCCAACAATATTTGCACCTACAAAAACTTTATTTTGAAAAAGATGAAGGTTTAAAATTGGATCTTCAGCCTTTAATTCAACGAAAATAAATATTAATCCAACCACTACAAATGTAACGAATAAGCCAATTATTTGCCATGAAGTCCAAGGATAATCTTTTCCTCCAAGGCTTAAGCCTAATAATAAGGATACAATTGAAATGATAAGGGTTATAGCACCAGCATAATCTATGATTACTTTATCTTCAACACGTTTTTCTCCAGTTAATCCAATGAAAACAGTAAAAGCAGCAAGTAATCCTACTGGTATATTAATGTAGAATACCCATCTCCAAGTTGCATTATCTACAAACCAACCACCAATACTTGGACCTACTATGGATGAAAGACCGAATACTGCAGTTATTACTCCTTGCCATTTACCACGGTTTTCTGGTGGGAAAATATCACCAACTATAGTCATAGCCATTGGCATTAAAATTCCTCCACCTACTCCTTGGAGTCCACGATATAAAATTAGTTGAGTCATATTTTGACTAGTTCCACATAGCATAGAACCAACTATAAATATTATAATTCCACCTACATACATTATACGACGTCCGAATAAATCAGACATTTTTCCGGCAATAGGAACTACAGTTGTTGAAGTTAACAAATAAGCAGTTGTTACCCAAGCCATTATACTTAAGCCGCCTAAGTCACCGATTATCCTTGGCATTGCTGTTCCTACAATTGTTTGATCCAATGAGGAGAAGAATATACCTAGTAAGAGTCCTACTATTAAAATACTGCGTTTAGAATTAGTTTTCACTATTTTTCCTCCTTTGTTTAATTCTTTAGTTTAAGTTCTTTGTTTATGAAAGTTGATTACTAAATTTGAAATTCTCACCAATTCTTTGCTGTCCTTTTCTCCTAAAAAGCTAATTAATTCATTTAAACTATTAAATAATCGAGTTTTCATAGATTCAATAGCTTGTTTTCCAGCCTCGGTAGGTCTAATGAGTACAATTCTTCTGTCAGTTTTATCTGATAATCTCTCTAAATAATCCTTTTGTTCTAGTGAGTTAATCATATGAGTGACAGCAGCGGGTGTAATATCTAAAATTGTACTTAATTCAGAGACTTTAATTCCTTTTGAACCTGGACATGTTCTATCATCAATTAGCATTAATAAAATGCATTCATTTTTTTTAATGTCTTTTGGTTTGGATTCTTCCATATGCATTTTCTTGAATCGTAGAAAAGTTTCAAGAATTTCTTTAGCAAGAATAAGTTTTTCATCATCATTCATTTTTTACACCTCTATTAGTTTTTTACTAAGTAAATTATTTATTTGATAAATAGTTTACTTAGTAAAGTATCTGCTAAATAAATGTTTTTGTCAAGCAATTTGTTAAAATGATAAATGATACTAGAGATAGTATTGTAATTTCACATGATAAATATGTAATATAAGACATGAGGATATTTTGTTTAAAGGTTGAATATATAATCCTACTTAAGGAGGTATTTATGGAGTTTAAAAATAAAGTGTGTGTAATAACCGGGGGAGCAAATGGAATAGGATTTTGCTTGGTAAATGAATTTATAAAAAAAGGGGCAAAGGTAGCTTTTATAGATATAGATAAAATAGCGGGAGAAAAACTATTTTTAAATATTAAAAAAGATGGAGGAGATGGGCTTTTTTTCTGTGGTGATATTGCAGAAGAAAATACACTTAAGGAATTTTCAAGAGAAGTAATTAGAACTTATGGTAAAGTAGATTATCTTATTAATAATGCTTGTTTGAGTCGTAAGGGAATTCTCTCAGATTGTAGTTTTGATGATTTTAATTATGTTTTGAGAGTGGGAGTTACAGCGCCATATATGCTTTCAAAACTATTTTTAGAGTATTTTAACCAGGGTGGAGCAATAGTTAATATTTCATCAACTAGAGCAACTATGTCTCAAGAAGATACTGAAAGTTATTCTGCAACAAAGGGAGGCATTTCTGCATTAACTCATGCATTAGCAATGAGCCTTTCAGGAAAGGTCAGAGTAAATAGCGTTAGTCCAGGCTGGATTGATGTAAGTGCAAATTATAATAATGACTATGAAAGTAAGCATAGCATAGGCGATAAGGAACAGCATCCTGTAAAGCGTGTCGGTAAGCCAATAGATATAGCAAAAGCTGTTATGTTTTTATGTTCAGAGGATAATGATTTTATAACAGGGGAAAATATTACAGTGGATGGCGGTATGACTAAACTAATGATTTATAATGATGATTATAATTGGAAGTGTGAGGTTTAATGTACATTTTTACTTAAAAAACATGTGTCAAACTAAGGCGAATTTAATACATATATAATAAACAGTATATTTGCGAGAGGTTGGTATATATGTTTAGTATGTTTCCGTTCATGTTTAAGAATACTGATATTATTGGAGAGTTATTTAATGATGTAATATTTAATAACGTTATGAATCAGATTCCAAACAATTTAGTAAATGAAAATGTCGATGAAAACACTTATGATATTGATTTTAAGGATCAGGGAGATTATTACTTAGTAAAAGGTTACTTACCAGGGTTAACCCCTAGAGATGTAAGAATTGATTTTGAGAAAAATAAAGCTATTTTATCTATTAAGAAAAAACAAATTTATAGTAATGGCACTAATATTATGATGACAGTTATTCAAACAGGAGGATATATAGTAAAAACCTTTGATGTTGAAGAAATAGATAAATCAAAAATTTCTGCTAGTTTTGATAATAGTGTTTTATTATTAACATTACCTAAGAAGAAAAAAAGTGAAATATATAATAAAGAAGAAGTTCCAACAATTATAGATGTAGAAAATTATGAAATGGAATGAGATAAATGAAATGCACATTGAATATTAGATAAGGCTAATATTTAATGTGCATTTTAATTATGTTTTTGTTGTGAATGAAAAGTGTGAGATACAAGAATATGAATTATGTATGTTAGATATTTGAAACATTGCATTCATATGGTATACTATTAAGAATATATGGACTAATATGTCTTAAAATGGGGTTAGAAAGAGTTGGGGGCGATGATATGGGTAAGAAAGACTTTCCAATACTTGAGTTTGATGGTGTTACTGAGAATATAATTGAACCATCAAAATTCATAAAAAAGATGAATATGTCTGAAAGTGTTGTTATGTGCTTTTATAGTGAAGTAATTGAGAAATTAGCTAATGATGGAAGGCTTAAAGAGATTAAAACACTTTATTCTCAGATTGGTAAACATCCAATTTATGAACTAGATTATAAAGGCAAAAAAGTCACAGTATTTCATCCAGGAGTAGGAGCTGCACTCGGAGCTTCACTTATGGAAGAAGTTATTGCATTAGGTGGGAGAAAGTTTATCTCTTGCGGTAGCGGAGGCGTTTTAGATAAAGATATTGCAGTAGGAAATATTATTGTACCAAATTCGGCGATTAGAGATGAAGGCACTTCTTATCATTATGTTGAGCCAAGTAGAGAAATCTCTATTAACAATAAAGCTATTGAAGCAATTGAAAAAACTTTAAAGGCTCATAAATGCAATTATATTCGCGCTAAAACTTGGAGTACTGATTCCTTTTATAGAGAAACTAAAGATAAGATGAAACAAAGAAAAGATGAAGGTTGTTTGGTGGTAGAAATGGAATGCTCAGCTTTTTGCGCTGTTGCTGAATATAGAAATGTTATATTTGGACAAATGATTTATAGTGGTGATGATATTAGTTGTGAGGAATGGAACTCAAGAAGTGAAGTTGATAGAAGATTTGTAAGGGAAGCATTATTCTGGTTTTCTGTAGAAGCGAGTCTTGAATTATAATTTTGTAATAAATTGAATAAACTTCCATTATAAGGTATAATCTTTATGTAGTACAAAATTGTATAAAAGGGGAGTTTTGGTAAATGGTAACTTATAAAAATCTTTATGACAACAAGAATATTGAAATCATTGAGACTAAAGGCAATGTCAAAGTTCTTGAATACAAAAAGGATTTAAGCGTAGATAGCTCAACTGCAATTAATGCTTATTTTGCATCAGAGATGAATGTTAGAAAGAGACAAGTACTAATAGAATTAAATGGAAACGCTTTCGTTATTAGTGCTGGTGCAATGCAATGGACTGCAGGGAAAGTTGGTATGGGAGCTGATGTTAAAGGCTTTGGAGATTTATTAGGGAAAGCATTATCATCAAAGGTTACAAAGGAATCAGCAATAAAACCTAAATATGAAGGTAATGGTTTGTTAATGCTAGAGCCTACTTACAAACATATATTATTAGAAGAGGTATCAGATTGGGGGGGACTAGTGCTGGATGACGGACTTTTCCTTGCTTGTGAGGGAAGTGTTCAACAAAAGGTAGTGGCTAGAACAAATCTTTCATCAGCAGTGCTTGGAAAAGAAGGATTGTTTAATTTATGTCTTAGAGGTAAAGGAATTGCTGTATTAGAAAGTCCTGTTCCTAGAGATGAATTAGTAGAATTTGTTCTTCAAAATGATGAAGTTAGAATTGATGGAAACTACGCAATTGCTTGGTCAGATACTTTAGATTTTAGAGTAGAAAAGTCAGGCAAAAGCTTAATTGGATCCGCAGTTTCAGGAGAAGGGTTAGTTAATGTATACCGAGGAACTGGTAGAATCTTAATGGCTCCAATAGCTTAATATATAATTAGACTTAAAAACGTTATGAATTTAATATGCATAGCGTTTTTTTTGTTTGTGAAAAAATTAATTTCTATTAATATATTGGTAAAAAATGAAAATGACATTGGAATATTTGTTAGTAATTAAAGTAAAACATTGATATTTGTGTAATAAATGCAGTTATGTAGTTATATTTATATAATGTCTATAAAAGAAATATTAATAGGGGGAGAGTAGATGAGTATATATCAAAAAAACAATGATGTTTTAAACACTGTAAACAGGGGGAATCCTGCAGAATCTGGAGTTTGTACACTTTGTAGGGCAGATTGTAGAGGAAAATGTGAAACATGGATGTCTAGTATGAAAGGCAGAAAATTATTATATCCAAGGGATTTTGGAGCTGTAACAGCTGGAAGTTCAAATATTAACCACGTTGGGGTATGTTATAACAATCTCAGGATACAAGGATATAATTATGGTGCGTTTGGAGTAAGAGATGGACTTACTAATAACGCGGATGATTGTATATTCCCTAATGTAAATATTGAAACAGAGTTTGGAAAGACTATAAAAACAAGGTCTAGGGTACCATTCATGACAGGGGCATTAGGTTCAACTTTTATAGCTCAGAAGTATTGGGAATCTTTTGCTATAGGTGCAGCATTAGTTGGGTTTCCAATCGTAATTGGTGAAAACGTTGTAGGTGTTGATAAAAATTCTATAATAGAGAATGGAAAGATAGTAAAATCACCAGAGTTGGAACGTAGAATTGACACATATTTAAAGTACTACGATGGCTACGGTGCAATAATTGTTCAAATGAATGTAGAAGATACAAGAAATGGAGTGGCAGAATACGTTATTGAAAAATATGGTGATAAGGTAATTTTAGAACTTAAATGGGGGCAAGGAGCGAAAGATATAGGAGGAGAGATACAAGTAACTAGTCTTGAATACGCAATCTTCTTAAAAAATAGAGGCTATATTGTTGATCCTGATCCAACAAAACCTGAAGTTCAAGAGGCATTTACCAGTGGAGCTATCAAATCTTTTGCTAGACATAGTAGGCTTGGGTATACTAATTTGAATAATTATCATGAGGTCAAAGATGAATTTATGAAGTCAGTTGATTATTTAAGAGGGCTTGGATATAAGAGAATAACACTGAAGACAGGATCATATGGAATGGAAGCACTTGCTATGTCAATTAAGTTTGCAACTGAAGCAAAACTTGATTTATTAACTATCGATGGATCAGGTGGTGGCACAGGTATGAGTCCATGGAATATGATGGAGTCATGGGGAGTTCCATCTATATTCCTTCATGCAAAGGCATATGAATATGCAAAGATTCTTTCTGATAAAGGCTATGATGTAGTAGATATGGCTTTTGCTGGTGGTCTAGCTAGAGAAGATCATATATTTAAAGCTCTTGCTCTTGGTGCACCATTTACTAAACTTGTATGTATGGGTAGATCACTTATGATACCTGGATTTTTAGGAGCTAATATTGAAGGTGCATTATATCCTGAAAAGAGAAGTAAACTAAATGGAAATTGGGATACCTTACCTAAGAATTTAACTGAAGAATTTGGTACAACCCCCGAAGAAATATTTGCTGGCTACTATGATGTTAAAAACAAAGTCGGGGCTGATGAGATGAAGAATATACCTTTAGGAGCAATAGGCGTTTGGACATTGTCAGATAAACTTACTGCTGGATTACAGCAATTAATGGCAGGGGCTAGAAAATTTAGAGTATCTGAAATTTCTAGGGGAGATTTATTCTCAGCTAATAGGGAAACAGAGAAAGAAACTGGAATAAAGTTCATGACAGAGGTAAATGATGAACTTGCTAAGTGTATCTTAAATGAAGAATAATTAATGAAAAAGCTTAGGTTAATTATATAACCTAAGCTTTTATATTGAAGTTCTTAAAATAACCACAAAAAATATCATTGACATGAATATATGCCGATGATAAAATTAATTGTTAGCATAACACTGCAAACATATCTATACATATTAATCATATCACACCTAAATATAAATGTCAATAGTTAATTTAAAAATTGGAGGGTTATTTTATGGAGAAACAACTTATGTCTATTTCAGATTCTTTAGTAAACAAACAAACTTTTTTAGAAATTCAGCAATGTAATGAAGAGACTTTAGAATATGGTTTAAAGCTTTCCGATGAAGATATAAAAGTGATTTTAAAAACAAGAAATAATGCATTAAGAAGTAATGGAAGATTTGAATTTGGAGGAGTAATAGTTAAAAAAATTATTTCTGCATTTTGCGAATCTCCGTATATTTCTCAATATAATTATCTTGAAACAATAGATGAGCTTATTGATATTTTCTATTTTTATAAAAATGAAACAATGGATGAAATAAGTGATGATGAACTAATAGATCTAATGAAAAACTATTTTGATAACGAGTGCCAGGGTTCCCTAGAATTACTTAGCGATAGATATTTATATAATGTAGCCCATAATATAAAGTTTGGAGTAAATGATTTTGCTGGTGAAGACGAAATGAAGATTTTGGAGGAATACTTTAGTATGGAAGGTGACGAAGAATAGTGGGGAATTATATTATTGATAAAGATGATTTGCATGAAGATTTACTAGATGATGAACATTATCTTCAATCATTATTACATGTACTTTATACCAAAGAGCTACTAAGTATGAAAGAAATAGAAAATATTCAATCTCAGCTATTTAGCATATTAACAGAAACACTAGGCTATTATACCAGAAATGAGAGTTATTCAGTAAGGGTTGAAGTTGCAGATAAAATTATGTTATCAATTTATTATACAATTGGATTATTCATAAAGAACAATTCCTCAATTAAAGGTAGTAAAACTCTAATTAATGAAAAAGGAATGAAACATTTATTTACAGAAGGAGAGAAGCTTATAAGATTAAAGTACGAAGAATGTAATAGCTTATTAAAACTTATTCAAGAAACAAAACTCAATACAAACAATTATGCGTATAATGACACAATTGATTATGGGCTTCCACTATTTTTTGATGAGTATGATATTAGGTTTGCAAGTCATGAAGCAGCAGGTTCAATAGATTATCCTTTAGCAAATGATGAGATGAAATTAGTAGGAATTGAATATATGGAGGACTATTTAAATAAAATAAATATGGAAAATGAGTTCTGCTCAAACTTTGATATCATAGAAATAGAGGCATTGTTAAAAGGCTTTCATAAAAATTCTTATCATATGCTTATAAATATATTTCAACTTGTTTTAGTTAATTACCTAGGTGTTATACTTATAGGGAAAAAGGAAAAATCACTAGATATAACTAGAAATGATAGGGAATATATTAAAGAATCAGTAAAGCATTTGTCAAAGAATGATTTTATAGAACTTGTTATTGAAGCAAAGGATAAGATAATTAAAGAACTTTCTATTGTAAATAAGAGTTTAATTGATTATATAACAGAATCCATATTAAAGGTGATACCAGAAATAGAAAATGGGCTTAAAACTGATACCTTAGAAAATATATTTATAACACCAGATAAATCCCAAGATGAGGTTATTAGGTATGAAGATGGTGAGAGTGTAGAAAATGATATATTTAAGAGTATAACTGAAGAAATTAGAGATTGTAATATTGTAGAAGATAAAATAAAAATTATAAGAGAGGAATTTCATAGCTTAAAAGATTTAGTAGATGTCTTGGGGGCAGATTGTATTTTTGGTGATGAATTTACTCATGTTTTTGAAGCATTAGATGATTTTGAGATAGCTCTATTACTTAAGAACACACCACAAGGAGAATTTATGGATATTGATTATGGTACAGAGAGTGAAAGAGAATGGCATGAAAAACTTAAGATATACATAGATAGCTTTGATGAGGATAGAAAGATGGAGATAATAAGAATTTCTCAAGGGGTTGAAGCTTAAAACCTATTGCTTGCTACTTTTAGCAAGCAATAGGTTTTTCCTTAATATACTCTATCTCCATTAAAAATTGAGTTCTTAACTATTACATAGTCAACGGTGCGAATTGCCTCTATGTTATTCCCTCCAGCATAAGAAATTGATGATTGAAGATCTTGTTCCATTTCAATTAAGGTATTTTTTAGTGAACCTTTGAATTCAACAAACATTTTTTTGCCTTCAACGTTTTTCCTTTCCCCTTTTTGGAATTCTGAGGCTGAACCAAAATATTCTTTATATAGCTTACCATCCATTTCAATAGTTTCACCTGGAGATTCTTCATGTCCAGCAAATAGTGAACCAATCATTACCATTGATGCGCCGAATCTAATAGATTTAGCTATATCTCCATGTGTACGAATACCTCCATCTGCAATTATTGGTTTGCTAGCTGCTTTCCCACACCATCGTAGAGCTGCTAACTGCCAGCCTCCAGTACCAAAACCAGTCTTAATCTTAGTTATACATACCTTACCAGGTCCAATTCCAACCTTTGTAGCATCAGCACCAGCGTGTTCTAATTCCCTAACAGCCTCAGGAGTACCAACATTTCCTGCGATTAGGAAACTATCGGGTAAAAAGTTTTTAATATGCTGAATCATGCTTATAACTGAATTTGCGTGACCATGAGCTATATCTATGGTAATGTAGTCAGGTAAAAGATTGTCAGCTGCAAGCTTTTTTATAAATTCATATTCGTCATCTTTTACACCAACACTAATTGAAGTTAGTAAACCTCGTGATTTCATATCTTTAATAAAATCTATACGTTTCTCAGGATTAAATCTATGCATAATATAGAAATAACCATTTTCAGCCAAGTAAAGTGCAATCTTCTCATCTATAATAGTCTGCATATTTGCAGGTACAACTGGTAATCTAAAGGTATGTTTTCCTAAAGTTACGCTAGTATCACACTCTAATCGGCTATTTACAATACACTTTGCAGGAATTAATTGAATATCTTCATAATCAAACACATTTTCCATGGATACACCTCTAAATAACATTATATTAATCTAGTATTCTTTATTATTTGGTAAAACATTATTTGCAACATATTTGTGAAAGATCCATTCACCTACACCTATTACAACTGCAGCAATTAACGCATCTGTAATAGATATTCCCTTACCACTCCAAATAAAGTCGAATAAGTAGATTACTACAAGAGATAATACTACATCCGAAATGGTTGCAACGATATTGTTTGAAGCAGGCAATATAATAAGATCTCCCAATATATATGCAATAATTGTTACGGCAGCAGCTATATACAAGGTTTCAGTAAAAGTTAAATTAGTAAGTAGAGAAAGAATAATTTCTAATACAATTGCAACCATAACAAATTTAATAATTAATGCTGTAACATGTTTCATTTTGCTCACCTCCCCTATAAGTAATATAAAATTTATTATTTCTAATAAGTTGACAAATTATTCCTAACAAATTACAATGCTACCGGAATCATAAATATGTAATTTGATTAACTAAAAGGTTAATCAAATTGGGAAGGAAGATGAAAATGAGGGGGAAGGTTTTAGTAGCAACTTTCAAAAGAAATTTTATTGTAATGTTAAGAGCGTATCCAAAAGATTTTTTCATTGGGAATGTATTAACAGGTTTTTACACCGTTATTGGAGCATTATTTATGTATAAGATGCTTTTTAATGGGGTGGTTGGGGAGGATTTTCTCAAATTTGCTGGAACTGGAGATTATATGAGCTATGTTATATTAGGTTCTCTTACGTATATATTTGTGGTAAGGACCTGCCTAAATGTTAGTAGAAGTCTTATTACAGAACTAAGAGAAGGAACTTTGGAGAGTTTAATGATTACTCCATTTAGAAGGGGAGAATATTTTATTGGGAATATGCTTCAGCAAACTGTTGCTACTACCTTTGAAGTAACGGTATCATTGATAATTGCATTGCCCTTTGGTCTTAATTTATCAAATATGAATGTAAAATCTTTTTTATTAATTGTTATCTTGGCCTTATATGGCTTTTTTGGATTATCTATGGTACTTGCGTCAATAATGCTATACACAAGAGATACATATATTTCTCAAAATACTTTATTTGTATCCATGCTTTTGTTATGCGGAATTACTTTTCCAACAGAGTATTTACCTAAGGTAATTAGAAGTATAGGAGAATTAATACCAGTAACAGAGATTTCAAATTTAATAAGAGGAACAGCTATATTAGGTAAGGGCATATTTGAGCAAAGTAATACCATAATTTATGTGTTTATATTAAGTACGGTTTATATAATAATTGGGTTCTTAAGTCTTAAAAGAATTGAATTTATAGCATTAGAAAAAATTCAGGGGTAGGTGTTAAATATGATAGAAGCAAATAATTTGAAAAAGATTTATGAAACAAAAACAAGTAGAGGATTATTTAAAAATGAAAAAATAAGTGTAGAAGCAGTAAATGATGTATCAATAAGAATAAATGAAGGAGAGATTATAGGTCTTTTAGGCATAAATGGAGCAGGAAAAACAACAACTATTAAAATGTTAACTACATTACTTTCACCTACCCATGGCGAATATTTTCTTGATGGAATAGATGCTATCAAAAATCCTAGGGTTATAAAAGGAAAGATTAATATGATAGCTGGTGGAGAAAGGATGATATATTGGAGGCTAACTGCAAATGAAAACCTTTGGTATTATGGACAATTATATGGAATACCAAATGATATCTTAAAAAAGCGAATAGATTACTTACTTAATCTAGTAGGCTTACAAGAAAGCAAGGATAAGAAGGTAGAAGAATTCTCAAAGGGAATGAAACAAAGATTACAAATAGCTAGAGGTCTTATTAATGATCCAAGTTATATTTTTATGGATGAACCAACTTTGGGATTAGATGCCGTAGTATCTAAAGAATTAAGAGAACATGTAAAATTATTGTCAAAGGAAAATAGGAAGGGAATATTATTAACTTCACACTATATGGATGAGGTTGAGGAACTTTCAGATTATATTTATGTCTTAGATAAGGGACAAATAATAAAGCAGGGAACAGTTAAAGAGTTATCTAAGGATGTATTTACAAAGATTGTATATAAATTAACACTTCATAATAATTCTGGTGAATTTAATTCATATATGCTAAATAACCTTATTTTAAAAGACAATACCGTAGAAATAGAGCAGGATGAAAATTCTTATAAAATTATTAGTTCAAAGAATTTAAGTCTAGATATATCTAAAATTTGTTCTAGCAAGGGAGCAATTATAAAAGAATTTTACGAGATAGTACCAAGACTTGAGGATACTATAATTAAGCTTTCAAAGAAAGGGGCATAGCTATGAGGCAGTTTTTTAAAGTTGTTATTGGAGAAATGAAAAAGCAGCATCTTAATTATTTTCATAGCAAACTAATATATATTTCATTATTTATATGGCCAATCTTAAGTTTTATTACTTCATATTATAGCTTTAAGCCCTTTAAGATAAATAATAGCAATATTAATTACTTAAATGAGCAAAATGTGGTAGTATTTATAGTATTAGGATATATGACTATGAGCCTGTTTAGAAGCCTAGTGCAATCTGCTTGGAATTTTTCTTTTGAGAGGATGAGTGGTACCTTAGAGCTTATTTATTTATCCCCAGCCACAAGACAAGGAGTCATTTTAGGAAATGCATTATCTTCATTATTTGAGAGCGTTATATTTATGGTGATATTTACCTTAGGTGTTCTAATATTTAAAAGAGAAGTATTGAATATTAATTATCTTTCCTTAATGGTGGTTTTTATAATAACTTTAACAATGGCTGTTATCTGGGGTATGCTTTTAAATTCTTTGTTTTTATTCTCAAGGGATTCTGGATTTTTGTTTACAATTTTAGAAGAACCTATGGAGATATTTTCTGGAGTAAAGGTGCCAACATCAGTATTTCCATTTTGGGCAAAAGGAATAAGCTTATTTTTCCCTTTAACTTATGCAATTGAAGCTGTTAGAAGCGTTATATTAAAAGGAAGTTCATTAAGTGGGATAACAAACTTTATTATTATTGGAGTAAGTATAGTAGCTTTATTATACTTTGCTTGCATAAAGATAATAAAAATAGTGGAGGTTCACAGCAGAAAAACAGGTAATTTCACTTATTTTTAGAGGTAATATGAAGATAGATGTAATTTATGAAAAAGGAATATTATGTAAATTTAAGTATTCACCGCTTTATGAAATGTTTTGTGCAATGCATGTTTTATCATCTCCAGACCATCATTTACATAGAAAGCAGTGGGTGCAAAAAGTTCAAGAAAAGATAGATAATAAGTTTTTAGAAGAAGTTGTAAAATGTGGAGAGCTTACAAATCAATATTGTATAGTGATGGATTTTTGCAATTGTTTTGAGGAGTGCAATGATTTAAGTATATTGAGCTCTATAGAATTCCTATCAAATGTCACAATTTATAAGATAAATAAGATATTCAAAGAGTATGATAAAAGAATTACACAAAGAGAATATTTATCATTTTTAGAACTATTAAAAAGATTTTATATTGAGATATTTCAAGAAGAACTTAAATATATAGAACCTATAATTACAAGAGTTCTCAAAAAACAAGCAGCATTAGGACGGGAAAAGGGAATATTTTATATAGTTGACACTATACATGAAAGAATACAGCTTAATGATGAGAAGATTAAGTTCATTAAAAATAAGGAATATGTAGTAAGTAGAGAAAAGCTTAAATGCATAACTATAAATTCCTCTACATTTGTAAGTCCTCACCTTATGCTTGGAATAATAGGTGATAATTTATATTTAACACACTTAATTGACTTAGGTTCAATTGAAAAGGAAAGTCCGTTAGATCTGGAAAGAACACTTAAGGCACTAGGAGATAGTACTAGACTTAAAATTCTAAAGGAGATATCTAAAAGAGGAAAAAGTACTCAAGAACTAAGTGGAATTTTAAATATCTCAGAGGCTGCAGTTTCGAAGGCATTAAAAATCATGCATGAAGGCAATCTAGTAATTAAAGAAAGAAGAGGAAATTATATTATTTATTCTATAAACTCTACTGAAATAGATTATATTCCATATAAAATATATGAGTATATAATGATGACATAAGGACGTATAGTCTGCCACTTGTGGCAAACAATACGTCCTTAATCATATTCTATTAAGTTAATTCCACGACTAGGTTCCATAGCAGCTAAAGGAAGAGATGGCGCAGGTGGAATTATCTTTGGAAGTGACTTAATAATGTTTCCTTCGGCACCAACTATAATATAATCATCATTAAAAGAAGATAAGTTATAAAGGCTTGCACCTATAATGGATTCTTTTTCATTCCAAGTAGCACCATTATTTTCTGAAGTGACAATTAATCCATCATTTCCTAGAACTACAAAGCTATTACCAACATAGGAAACACGGTTGAATGAAGTATAAGAATTTGGATTTAGTGATATACTCCAAGTGATTCCAAAGTCTTTAGAAATAGCTATAGCACCACCGGTATTAGATCCATTAGTATTAGTGACGGCAACAAAAGTCCCATTATAGTAGTAGACACTTGAGAATGGATATGCGGTAGTTAAATTAACAGAAAGTGTCCAAGAACTACCATTAGTTGAAGTATAAATGTTTCCAAGATTAGAGACAGCAACAAAGGTGCCATTTCCAAAGGCAACTCCAGTTAAAGATTGATTGCCTGTAGGTGTAAAGGATGATTGTATAATACCTTGATTATTAAAAACATACATTGAACCACTTGGATTATTGGTAACCCCAACAAAATTATTATTTCCACAACATATACTGGAAAAATTATTTGTGATACCAGAAGATATAGTTGTCCAGGTATCACCATTATTTGTAGAAATAAGTACTGTACCTGTATTGCCAACAACCAAAAGAGTACCATTTCCGAAAGCAATTCCATTTAGCTTAGTAGAAACATGAGAAGAAAGGATGCTCCAACTTTTTCCGCCATTAAGTGAACGTATAATTGTTCCATTGTCGCCTACAGCAAGATAAGTGTCTTTATTTAACATAACACTTGAGTAGAGAGAAGAAAAGAATTTAGTGGCTATTGGAGTCCAATTAGTACCGTTAGGATTAGTGTTAGTGAATATTGCTCCATTGCTTCCAACAGTTATAAAAGTATCTTGGTAAAAAGTAATACCATAAAGAGAATTACTTAAATTGTAATTTTGAGTTTGATTAGTCCAAGTAGCACTAGGATCAGTAGCAGTAACAACTGAGCCAGTATCACATACTGCGGTAAAGGTATTATTACCATAGAATACTCCGTTAATTGCTTTTGATAAGGTAGGAGCAATGGAAATTCTTGTCCAGGAGCCTCCATTATTAGTAGAAATGTATATAAGTGCATTTAAACCAACTGTAACAAAAGTATTATTACCAAAAGTAATTCCTAAAAAGGTGCCTGAAGGAGAGCCGGAGATGGGTCTTAATGACCAATACTTGCCATTTCCATTAGAAGATATAATTATACTATTTCCAACTGCTATAAAGGTATTATTACCAAAGGTAATACCATTAAGTTTTGCAGAAGTTATACTAGGTTTAGGGATTCTAATAATTCCTTGAATATTATCAAAACAAATTATTGTTAAGTTATCACCTACCGCAATAAAAATACCATTTCCGAAACAAACTCCATTTAAATTATTTGTAGTTTTAGAAGGAAGGTTGGACCAACTTATACCATCGTAGGAAATTAGAATTATTCCATTTGTACCAACAGCTATATAGACGTTATTTCCAAATGCAACTGAATAAAGTGTCTCTAGGGTGCCAGAATTCTGAGAAGTCCAAGTAGCTCCTTTATCCTTAGATGTTATTATAGTTCCATTTATACCAACTGCAACTAGCATATTATTACCTGAAGTAACAGCTCTAAGAGTATTGCCTTGAGGTATAGGATTACTCCAACCCCAATTATCTAAAAATGCCATGAAAAAACACTTCCTAATAAATATACTGACTTAATATAATACGTCTATTAATAGGAAGTGTGTGTGTTATAATTTTAAATTAAGTATTTTGACATTGAATAATGGTACCACAGTCGCCAGTAGCTAATGCAAAGTTGTTTGTTGAAATAATACTATGTAAGTCATTATATGTCCAAGATATTTGTGCTTCCCATGTAATTCCATCTGATGAAGTAGCTATTAAACCATCATCTCCAACAGCAATAAAGAGATTGCCACCATAAAATACACTATTGTAGTATCCAGAAGCTTCTATTTGCCTTTTGCTCCATGTTATCCCATCAGAAGATGTAAATACATCTGAACCATTACCTATTGCTAGAAAAATATAATTTCCATATGTAATATCTTCAATTATAGAACCAGTTCCAGACTCTCTTTTTACCCAAGTAGTTCCATCTTGTGATGTAACTATAGTGCCACCATCACCAACAGCAACAAAGGTATTATTACCATAGGTAACTCCATTAAGAGATGAATTTATATCAAATGTTTGCTTGGTCCAATTAGTTCCATCAGAGGTATATATAACCCTATCTCCAATAGCAACAAAAGTATTAATTCCATTAAAGCAAATCTTATTAAAAGAATTATTTGATGGTGATAAAGTAGTCCAGGTTTCTCCTATATTATTTGAAACTAATATAGGACCAGGTTCACCTACCGCTATAAGTTTGCCATTTCCATATGCTACACTTGTGAGTGTATGGGAAACTCCAGCAATTTTTTCAATCCAGGTAATTCCATTATCAGTTGAAGTAAAAATACCTCCATCGCTACCAACTACAATTAATGTGTTATTTGCAGCTAAAGTACTTCCTAAAAATCTATTCCATATGTTGGAGGTTTTAACTGACCAACTTTCTCCGTAGTCGTTAGAAAGTAAAACAACTCCACAATCGCCAATAACTATAAAAGTATTATATGATGAAGTAATTCCATAAAAATTAAGAGTTGAAGTTTGACCTACATCCTTCCAAGTAACACCATTATCTGAAGAGGTTATAATGCAGTCATTTTCACCAATAGCCATAAATGTATTGTTACTATAAGCAATTCCTAGAAGATCCTCAGTGAAAGGGGTGCGTCTTGCTGACCAAGTCTTACCATTATTTTTAGAGATACAGATTGTTCCATTCTCTGCTGTTGCAACAAAAATATTATTACCAAAGGTAATTCCCAAAAGAGAATCTTCTATTCCAATGCACGCTTCAGACCAATTTACACCATCACTTGAAGTGGTTATTCCACCATATTGCCCAACAGCAATAAAGGTGTTATTACCAAAAGAAATTCCATATAGTGGATAAGATAATTCAATTACATTCCAGGTTTCTCCATAATCATTTGAAGTTAAAATTACAAATTCACCAATTGCAACGAATTTATTATTACCATAAGTAATTCCCCAAAGACGACATTCAGTACCAGAGGATTTCTGAGTCCAAGTTGCCCCGTTATCTATAGAAATAAAAATTGCTCCTTGTTCACCTACAGCTACAAAAGTATTATTACCATAAGCAATGCTTCTAAATGAAGTGTAGCTATTTGAAGTTCTTTTGGACCAGGTTTGACCCATATCAGTAGTAGTAAGTATAGTGTCTAAGAAACCAACAGCTATAAGTGTATTATTGTCTGTAGCAACAGCTGTCAATAAATTGCCTTGAGGAAGAGGATTTCTCCATTCCCATACTTGATTTAAATTTGTCTTAACTTCTTTATCTAACAACAATTCCATATAAATCATCTCCTAGTAGCATTATAAAGGTTACGTATTCTGACATTGAATAATAGTACCACCTTCTCCGGTAGCAAAGAAGGAATTGTTATTGGCCATGATACTGAATAAATTATTATAAGTAGGAGAATTTAATGGTTCCCAGTTAGTTCCATTAGGTGAAGTAACCATTATTCCTTCATAACCGATTGCAATAAATACGTTGTTATCATAGATAATTCTTGTAAAGTTACCTTGGGTAACAGGGCTTATTATATTCCATGTTACAGCGTCTGAAGATATGTAAAACTCTCCTAAGTAGCCAACAGCAACAAACATGCCATTTCCATAAGTTATATCCATAATTGAATTTTGAGTTTCAAAGTTTGCTTTTGTCCAAGTTGTAAGGTCTGTAGAAGTAAGAAGGGTACCATCTTCTCCAACTACAACATAGGTTCCATTTCCATAAGTAATTCCAAGGAGATATGCAGTGCTTCCAGAAGTTTTCTGAAGCCAATTAGTACCGTTTGATGTATAGATAAGACCATTAATTCCAACCGCGATAAAAGTATCATTTCCGTTGAAAAATATTTTACTTAAGTAATCACGAGAAGGAGCTAGTGTCGACCAAGTTCCACCATTATTATTAGAAACTAAAATAGGTCCAGGATCACCAACGGCGATAAGTTTACCATTACCATAAGCTACACTGGTAAGAGTGTGAGATACTCCAGAAATGCGTTCAATCCAAGTAAGGCCGCCATCACCTGAGGAAAAAATCCCTCCAGTTTCACCAACTACAATTATGGTGTTATTAGCACAAATAGCACTACCTAAAAACTGATTCCATATATTACTAGTTTTTAGTGACCAGCTTTCTCCATAATCATTAGTTGTAAATATTGCCCCACAGCTACCAACAATAACAAAAGTATTATAGGATGAAGCGACACCATAAAAGCTAATAGGAGATTCAGGAGCGACATCTTTCCAAGTAACTCCAATGTCTGTGGAAGTAATAACACAATTATCTTCTCCCACGGCCATTAAGGTATTTTGAGTATAACTAATTCCTAGAAGATCAGTAATAAAAGCTGAACGTTTTGCAGACCAAGTTTTGCCGTTATTCTTTGAAGTGCATACAATACCTTCTTGGCCAACAGCAACAAAGACATTGTTCCCAAAGGTAATTGAATATAGAGCATTGCCTGTAACATCAGATGACATTGACCAATCTATGCCTTCTTTTGATATACCAATTAATCCATAATCTCCAACTGTAATAAATGTATTATTACCAAAAGTAATTCCATAAAAAGATGCTTGAACTGCAATCTGAGTCCAAGTTGCACCATAATCGGTTGAAGCTATAATAACTCCATCACCAACAGCAACAAAAGTATCATTACCAAAAGTAATGTCATACAGACAACTATCAGTACCAGAAGTTCTTTGTGTCCAAGTAGCACCGCTATCTGTAGAAGTGAAAACTACACCTGCTTCTCCTACAGCAACAAAAGTGTTATTTGAATAAGTAATCTTTCTAAAAGAAGCGCAAGTCCCAGTTTCCCTTTGAGTCCAGGTTTGCCCAAAATCAGTGGAAGTAAGAATAGTGTCAAAGAATCCTACTACTACAAGCGTAGTATCATCTGTTGCTGAAGATAATAGTACATTACCTTGAGGAAGCGGATTTCTCCATTCCCATTGACTTAGTGTTCTAACATCATTTACATCCTGTTGTAGTAACTCCATTTTAATCACTTCCTAATATTATTTTTGAATTTAACTAACAAAAATAGTGTTTGTTTATAGTCTTTTATTATTCACTTATCATTAGTAGAAAGTGAATATAAAATACTCTAGCTTTAGATTATTTGAAATAATAATCAAAATTTCTTTACAATCATTTCTTCAAACTGTATAATTGTTTTGTATTTGGTAAATATTAATTTAAAATTATATATTTAATAAGTGCAGTGAAAAAGAAGAGTAAATAGAAATTTAAATCTTAGAGATCTAGGGATGGTGAAATCCTAGAATTTAAATCTATTGAAGGAAGCTTTGGAGCAATAAATAGAAAGTCTAGTAGGACGTAGTATATTTATGGGGTTATTCCCTTAAAGATTATTAAGTGGATTGAAGTATTACATTAATATTTTAATCAATTTAGGTGGTAACGCGGAAGTTAGTCTTTCGTCCTAAGGTTTTTAGGATGAAGGCTTTTTTTATTTTAAGTTTTAAAGGAGATGTAGATAATGAGTTTTGAAAAATTAGCAGATATGATATTCCCAGAAGTTAATCATTCAACAGAATATTATATTGAAAAATATCCAAAAAGAAATCTAAAAGAAGGTGCTAGAGTAACAAGATACGCACCAAGTCCAACTGGTTTTCAACATATTGGTGGAGTGTTTGCTGCATTAATCAATGAAAGATTAGCAAGTCAATCAGAAGGTGTATTTTATTTAAGAATAGAAGATACTGATCAAAAGAGAGAAGTTGAAGGCGCTATTGATGATACTATAGCAACAATGCACAACTTTGGAATGGACTTTAATGAAGGAATGACTGGCCAAGAAACTTATAAAGGAGAATATGGTCCTTATAGACAAAGTCAAAGAGCTGAAATATACAATGCTTTTGCTAAAGACTTACTTAAAAAGGGGTTAGCTTATCCATGTTTCTGCACACCAGAAGAATTAGCTGAACTTAGAGAAAAACAAGTAGCTAATAAAATAACTCCAGGTTATTATGGTGAATATGCTAAGTTTAGAAATATAACTGAGGAAGAAGCAATTAAGAGAATTGAAAATGGAGAGAAATATATAATAAGATTAAAGTCTCCAGGAAATCCAGATAATAGAGTTGAATTCCATGATTTAATTAAAGGGGATATATCTTTCCCAGAAAATAATCAAGATATAGTACTTATTAAGGGTGATGGACTTCCTACATATCACTTTGCTCATGCAATAGATGATTTCTTAATGAGAACTACAGATGTAATAAGAGGAGAAGAGTGGTTATCATCTCTTCCAATACATGTTCAATTATTTGAAGTATTAGGTTTTGAAGCTCCAAGATATGCTCATATACCAACTATTATGAAGCAAGATGGTGGATCAAAGAGAAAGCTTTCAAAGAGAAAAGATGCAGAAGCGGCTGTTTCATATTATAAAGAAGTTGGTTATCCAACAGTAACTGTAATTGAGTATTTATTAAATATCATAAATTCAACCTTTGAGGATTGGAGAGCAGAAAATCCTACAACTGATTATCATGAATTCGAGATTCATCTAGAAAAAATGAGTAAAAGTGGAGCATTATTTGATTTAGTTAAATTAAATGATGTATCTAAGGATCGCATTGCAGCTATGAAAGCTAATGATGTTTATGAAATTTATACTGCTTGGGCTAAAGAGTTTGATAGTGAAATGTATAAGTTGGTTACAGAAAATGAAGCTATGGCTAAAGAGATATTTAATATAGATAAAGAAGGTCCAAAGCCAAGAAAAGACTATGCAAAATGGGATGAAGTTAAAGAAAAAGTATTCTATTTCTTTGATGAATTATTTGACAAAGAAACAGCAGAACAAATTGAAATGCCAAAAGGACTTTCACTTGAAGCAGCTAAGGCTGTAATTGAAGTTTATAAAAATGAATTTAACTTTAATGCAGGAAGCCAAGAAGCTTGGTTTGAAGATTTAAAAGAAATTGGAACAAGACTTGGATACTGTGCAAATAGAAAAGAATTTAAAGCAAATCCAGACCAATATAAAGGAATGATATCTGATGTGGCTGGAGCTGTTAGAATTGCATTATCACATAGAACTAACACACCTGATCTTTACACTATAATGCAAATAATGGGTGAAGAAAAAACTAGATCAAGATTTGAAAAATTCTTAAACATATAAAAAAAGAGGACTTCGCAATTATTTTTGTGGAGTCCTTTAATATTTAGATGTATTTAAGTAAAATTAAATGTTATAATTTGGATATATGAGAGTTTTGTATAATTGGGGTGAATGAATGAAGAAAAGGGTATTTGCAATAGCTTTATTTTTGGTGATTGTTATTGGAGGGTATTATGTAGTCCAAGGACTAACTTCAAATTCTAATAAGAAATCATTAGATCCAAAACAAGTGGTAGAAAATTATTTTAAATATAGAAATGAAAAAAATAAAAAAGAAATACTTAAAACTTTAACAAAATGGCACGATGCTCCTAATACTGTTTGGAATTTTGAAAATTTATATAGTATAAAGATAGAAGATATTAAAGAGGAAAACAGTGAAAATGTGCGAAAAGGGTATTTGCAAAATGGAAGAGGAAGTGTAAATAATACTACTGAAAATAACCTAAAGGTATATAAGGTTAAGTATGAAGTGAAATATCTTAAAGATGGTGTAGGGCCACAAGATAGTGGGGTATATGATTGGTGGTTTTTTGTAATCAGGGAAAATGAAAATTCCCCATGGCTTATTGATGATATGGGTGAATAAGTAACTTGTACAATAGAAGGGAGAAATAAACATGCAAGACATAAACTTAATGGATTATAAAGGAACTATATTTAGACATTTTAAAGGAGATTTGTACTTATTAATAGATATAGCAGTGCATTCAGAAACTCGAGAGGAACTAGTTATTTATAAAGCATTATATGGAGATTGTGGAGTGTATGCAAGACCAATAGATATGTTTTTAAGTGAAGTTGATAAAGAAAAATATCCAAACATAGGGCAAAGATTTAGGTTTGAGCCAGTGGTTATTAAAAGTGTGAAGTAGAGCAGTATATAATTTCATATTAAACTAATACGATTAAAAAGTTAAAACGGGAGTAATATAAATCCCACGTTGTAAGAATTAGAAACTATTTGGCTCAAAGCATTACAAATAGATTAAGAGAATTTCTTGAATGTAAGTTGGTATTAAGTATCTAGACAGGACAAAGAATTAAAAGTATATAATGAGTATAAATTATGTTTCTATTTATACGAATATAATTGTTAAAAATAAACCCTCAGTTTACTGAGGGTTTATTTTTAACAATTTTACTAGATAATATACAAGCCTTTTGTAAATATGTGTACTAAGTGGATATTTAATGTTGAAGAGTAGTAGGCAAAGTTATACAATTATGGTAACAATGTTGTTCATATCTTTATCTTTATTAGGAGGTATAACCATGCCAACAGTAAATGAATTATTAGATATAGCAAGGATTGAGTTAGAAAATATATTCTTAAATGTGGACAAGCTATTTATAGAAGCAAAATTAAAAGAATTCTCAACTTATGTAAACAAATCACTGAATGATAAGATTTCAATATTTAAGTACAAAAGCAGTCATCTTATTGATATAAAAAAGGAATATGAAAAGTTAAATAATCCTCATGTGTCCGTAGCTGTACAATGGTATAGAAATAGAGGTTGTGACTTCGAACTAATAATTAATTAATTATTAAATTACGAAGGATTGGAACCTAGGACAAGCTATAAGGTAACTGTCGAGCAAATTGATGGGTCTTTTGTGTATGGAAATAATATATTTGTTGGAGGCAAAATGGCATAATAATGAAATGCCAGCCTCAAATCGGTCAAACTAATAGTTTTTCTATAACTATGTAAATAGGAGGAAATAATGTGTTTAATACAGATAAGCCGATAAATAAAATAAGTGAAGACAAGCTTGGACGGAGTTCATTTGCCAAACAACTCGCAAATGCAATAATGCAATTTAAGACAAAAGATAATTATGCAATCTCACTGCAAGGAAAATGGGGTTGCGGAAAGACTTCCGTTATAAATATGGCAGTTGAAGAAATCAGACAATTATCTGAAGTAGTAGATAATAGTAAAAAAATAATTATTGTACAATTTGATCCTTGGAACTTTACTGATACCAATCAATTGATAAATCAATTTTTCCTAACTCTCTCTAATTCTTTGAAGTTTAATAATAAAGAGCAGAAAATGCAAAATGTAGGTTCTGCAATTGAAAAGTATTCGTCCGCTTTAGAGTATTCAGAGTATATACCTATAGTAGGACCATACTTAAAACAATTGCCTAAACTGGCTGCGATTATAGGTAAGTCAATGAAGGATAAGGCGAAGTCGAAAGAAAATGATGTTTCTTATAGAAGAAACGAAGTAGAACAAGCATTAAGAGAGTTAGATACCAGAATTTTAGTAGTGATTGATGATATTGACAGACTTTCGAATGAACAAATTCAACTTATTTTTCAATTGGTAAATGCTGTTGCTGGTTTTCCAAACATAACATATTTGCTTTCATTTGATAAAGATATTGTGGTGCGTGCATTAAGCAATGTCCAACATTGTGATGGAGATGAATATCTGGAAAAAATAATTCAGGTTCCGTTTGATGTGCCACAATTAAGTATTAAAAGGCTTCATGATATTCTATTTGAAAAGCTCGATGATTTAGTTGAAGTTCATGGTGGCATTGAATTTGATTCAGCACGCTGGTCAAAAGTTTTTAATTCTTGCATCAGTCCATTTATAAACACATTGCGTGATATTAATAGATTTTGTAATACTTTAGCGTTTATGTATTCGACAGTAAAGGAAGAAGTGGACTTTATTGATATGGCGGGAATATGTTCCTTACGAGTATTTGCTTCTTCGATTTTTGAATGGATTAGAGAAAATAAATTTTCGCTTGTTGGAGGTTATAATGGTAGAGGTATTTCTCTTAATGATGTAAAGAAAAAAGAGGCGGAAACGTTACAACGGTTTCGAGATATTTATCCCCAAAATCCTCAAGTCATGCTAAAGGCTGTTGCTAGTCTATTTCCTATGTTCTCTAATGAAATTTCATTTTCAAGTTCTTTTCAAACACCTGCAGAAATTCATCAAGCAATGAGAATAGCTTCTGAGAGTAAATTCGATTTGTATTTTTCACTTTCTTTAGACAATATAAAAATCAGTAGAAATGAAATTGATGATTCTTTATTGCACATGAAAGAAGATGAGTTGAGGTCATATATTGAAGTGATTAATGAACGCGACCTGTTTTATGCTTATTTAAATGAAATTCAATATAATTTGTCAAGGATTCCTGAAGAAAGAATTGAGCTCATTTTGAGTGTGTTAGTATTTAAAAGTGGAAGAATTGCAGAGAAAAAGAAGCAGTTGATAGGTGCTGATTTAACAAAAATTAGTGTTTATACGATTTCGGATTTACTCTTTAGAATAAGTGACGAAAACATACGTTTTAATATTATAGCAAATATGTTTTCCAACTCAGACTTCTTATCATTTCAGTTTTTATTACATCTTCTACATATAATTGAGCTGACTTATGGGAGAGTTGCTGAAACATCTAGTGCGCAAGAACCAAAACTTATTAGTCTAGATAATTTGTACAAGATTGAAGCAATATTTTTAGAAAGGACAAAAAGTTTTGTAGCGAATAGAAATTTATTTGATTGGAAAGAACTGCGAAGAGTTTCGTTTCTTTGGGAGTTTATAGAGAAAGAAACATATTCAGAGTATATAAAAACTGCGATAACAAATGAACTCAATGCTATTAAATTTTTGGCATTACATGTAACTTCTTGGTCGTCTGACGGGGAAGTATGTGATTATGAACTTCGAGATGATTCTTACACGAAATTTATCAGTACTTCGGAGTTTATAAAAGTAATTGAAAGAGTGCGAATAACCAAAGATTTTTGGACTCTAGATGAAAAAATTATTGAATCAACCGTTGCTTTTGTCTTAGCGACAGAGCTTCCTAATGTAAAAAAAACAATTGAAATTAATGATGTTAAGAAAAGAATTGGAGAATGGAAAAATGAGTTACCAGCGCAAGCCAATTCTTGAGTAAAGAACTATTTGCTGATAAAAAATGAAGACATAAAAGACAAAATTTAAAAGATATTTTAGAGTTGACCATCATGTTAATAACACGATTCAGATAAGTTCCAATTTAAGGTTGAGTATTATAAATAGTAAATTATTGATTATTAATAAAATGGACGAACTTAGAATTTGTCTTTGAAAGGAGATAGTTATTAACTATGGATAAACAAGTAAATGATATGAATGTTCTTGAATTTGGGTGCTCAATAAGTATGCTTTCTATTGATACCCCAATTTCTATTGAGTTCGATAAGAATTATGGACAAAAAGAAAAAAGATGGTGGGCTTGTCAACGTGAACATCTAACCATTTGGTGTCTTCATCAAGCAACACCAGGGATTCCAGGGTTTGAACATGAACCCAATAATAGTGCAAGAGTTATGTATAATAAGTTTGGACGTCCAGAAACACTACTTTGGTTAGCAGAATCACTTGGCGAAGATGAAGAAGTTCTATTAGAGATTGTAAATGAAATTAAGAATATCAAAAATTGTAGAAGGGCATGCGCTGAACTCAGAAAAAAAATTTCATTTGATAGAATTTTAGAATTAATTAAAAGGTATAATCAAGGAAACTCAGCAAACTAGTTGATTTTATAAATTTGAAATTAGGGTTAAGATATAAATGGTAATTTGTTTATGTGAAACTAGATGAAGGGATGGGAAAATAGATGATTATGACTAATATGATTTACGATATTCGCACAACTGAATATGCTCAACAGACATTAACCAATCTCACTGGCATACCAATCTCAGTGTGGAAGCAATATCTTAGTCACGAGCGCGAATATGAATATACGGATTATCTTGTGGCAGATGTGATCAACTCTCATGGATATCTTCCACGTAGCTACAGAGATTTCGAATTTGTCTACTTTCATGTGACGACAAGTGCTAATGGATGTGCATCTTTTCGTAAACATGGAATATTAGATTTAAAACAATCTTATTCGTGCCATGACTCTGAGCTGAGAGCGTTCTTGGAAAAACGCGATATCAATATCAATTTAGATGAGAGAATACTGATATATCGGGAACAAGAATTCGATATTACTTTCGGAGCTTGCCCAAGACAAAACACAGAGGCTTATAAATGTTGGTCCATTGGGAGAAAATTTTACTTCGATTACACTATATGTGGGTTCTTATCAGTGTGGGAACGAAGCTCTTATGGTGGACAAGTTCATCATCGACCAGAAATTTTAATGGACATCGACGATCTTCTAGGATTGAATTTGTCCCGAGAGTGGATGTCTACGCATGATTCTTATGAGATAGTGGCCAAGGTAAGTGGTGAAAAAGTTATATATGATAGTGATGATGATCAAAGCGATGAGGATAAGGTTCTGAATTATTTAACAAAGGCATATTTGACTGCCTTTAGTGAACCGAGTGAAAATATACTTTTGATTAAAAATCATATACAGATACCACCTATGGATATTCTTGAAATAAAGCCAATGGAGCATTGGAAAGATTGTTGATGTTTTATGTATTGAAGCCTAATACTTTCGAGGAATTAGAAATAAATCAATAAATTTCAATTTGTGTAGGTGAATACATTGAAATAGGTAGGATAGAAATGATAATGTTATAGAAATCTATTATACGTATAAGGAATTAAGAAATGCAAAGAACAGGATAGGTTTAAAAGCCTATCTTATTTTTTGAGAAAAATATAATCAATATTTGAAATGGTTATATTGTAAGGGGAGAAATGTTTGCCTTACGGTGCGGTGAACCGTACCATAAGTAACGGCGTTTTTTTGTGGAAGCTTGTATTTACAAGGTGTAGAAAGTGGTTTGATAAATAAAGTCTACGCCAAAAGCAAGCAAGGACCATCCCGCTTGCCATGTTGCAAATGTTCTTTTTTTATGTCACTAATTATTGGAAATGCATGGAATTAGTGATACAATTTGTATAAGAATACTTATGAAATGTGTCGAGGGGGTTGGAATAGTGATTAGCAAATCAACAGAAAAATTATTGATAGAAATGTATAAGCATGAAGATAACGTAGCGGATTATATTAGTGGTCTACTTAAAAATGCGGATATAAAAGAAGATTCAAGACTAAGAAGCAGACTAAAAGAGCTTAGGGAAGATGGCATGATAGATATATTTTGGGCAGATGATATGCCATACATTGCAAACTTAACTCATGTTGCTGAAGATTACATAGAGGAGAATGAGCTCATTATCAAGGAATTCAATTCGGAAATACTACTTAGACTATTAAATGAAATAAAGGTAAAATATGATTTTGCCAATGTCTTAATGTACTTGGTACAGAGTTGCGGTCGTTCTCAAATTGGTTGGAGACAGGCTGATGAGTATGAATGGGATGTGAAACTAGAAGCAAATGATATGCTTAAGGTAAAGACTGCATCAAGAGAGCTAGGGGAAAAGATGAAGGAATACGGTTATGTTCTGGTTGAATCTAATGATGACGATTCAACACATAGATATAAGTTGTATTTGAAGTTTAAGCATAAATCTTTTGCTCCAAAACCTGATGAGCCACTTAGATTTAACCCAGAGCTCAATTTCAAGATTTTCTTTGATGATTTTATGAGATCTTGTCTTGAGTTACAGGCTAATAAACCAGCAATAGAAGGTTCAGAGGATGACAAAACCGTTTTTATTAGAAGTCAATTAACTGCGAGGAAATATGATGCTCTTGACCAAACTTTTAGAGGGCAATCTGCTAGCGGTATTCAATCTGGTGAAGTTGATTTGTTGATTTTAAATAATGATAAATCACCCTTCTGCATTATCGAGGCACTTTGCTTAAGTTCGATAGATAAAACTAGTATTGATTTGCACATCAACAAGATTACTAAGTATGATGCTAATGGCATGAGATGGAATATTGTATTGAGCTATGTTACAACCTCTGATTTTCAAGCTTTTACGAAGAGGTATATTGACTATGTAAAAGATGCAAAATTTGATTATCCTATATCGAATATGAGAGAGATTTCAAAAACTCAGTTCAGTGAAGTGAGATTTTTTTCATCAACTTTTGAGAGAAGTGGTATGGACAGAGATTTGATGCATGTGCTTCTTAAAATGCCAAATTAATAGAATGACAAGGGCATGGGTATATCGATACAATTAATTTCATGGCATAATGTGCATTTTCCCAAGTTATGTATTACTGATAAAAATCGCCATTATGATAGTTACGGAGAGTCGTATCATAAGTAAATGCGATATGTAGAAACAAGTGTTTTCAGCGGAAAGGAGAAACACTTTAGGCGCAGAATTCCCACTTTTTGCGTTAGATTTCATTCATTCCTCATTTGCTGAAAAGTTAGATTACGGTGCCAGACTCGTAGGTTATTAGGCTAATATAGCTTTTCATGAATATAATCTTATAACCCTTACACCTAATACTAACTATTCTCATTTTTATAGATAGTATAAATTGTATAAATATAGTGTCAGTATGGAATATAAATGGATGAAAAGGAGCTGTTCTGATGATTGAGAAAGCTATTGAATTAGATGAAGTGTCAAAAATGATTGTTGATCACTTAGGAAAGAATTATTGGAGTAAAATATGGGATAACCTTATAGAAAATCCAGCATTAAAAAAAGTATACCAGCTTTAATTATTAATCCTGAACAGATTATAGTATATTATGATAAACATCACGTAGCAGTAGAGTATATTAGACCTACAGAAAGAGCTAACCTTTCTGATTCAGTGGAATTAAAAGTAACAACATTTAACTTTCCAGATGCTGAACATATAATTGATGAGATTATAGGCTTTAAGTATGATGGAACATCAGGAATTCGTTTACCAGTTGAAGGAATATGTAGCCAATTATATATACCTACTCTTGAAGCAGTAAATTTGCTAAGTGTAAATAATTGGAATTATATGGATGAGACTATGATGTATTCTATTAATAGTAAGGGTATTGAAATATTAAGGGATAGCACAGCAACCCTTGTTAACTGTTTTTTCTACGGCACTGATGAAAATGGACTCCTTACAAGACTTATTAAATGGATGGAGATATTCCCCATTAAAAAAATAGAATAGATGATGAGACAGATGATATTGAAGTAACATTTTGGGCTGATGAAGAAGAAAACGCAAGAAGAATTGCGCACTGTCAATATCCTAGTGCAAAAGGATTTCAGTATGAGAAACATGCAAGAATAAACAGATTCGTTGAACTAATTAGTTCAACAGCAGCTAGAGAGACAGAAATAACAAAATTTATGGCAGAGCCACAAAATTAATTTATTCTATGTATGGCATTCTTTGGATCAAAAATTCACTCTGAAGTTGAATGTAAATGGGCAGATACTTCAAAGCAGCCAATAAGACCAGATTTTTATATTGAGCAACCAAATGGATACTGTGATGTAGTTGAATTCAAACTTCCGTCTCTTAAAAATGATTCAGTTGTTGGTATTGAAAATAGAAAAACATTTAACTCAGCAATATATTCGTATATTGCACAAACTAGGGTATACGAAGAGTATTTTGAGGATCCAAGGAATAGGCAGTATTTAAAAGAAGAATACGATATTAATGTTAAGTATCCAAAAAGGTGGTTAGTGGTATGCCGAAGATGGATGTTTTCGGCGGATAAATGGAAGGATATAGAAAGAGGCTATAGAAATCTTATAATACGAACATATGATGATATTATTGATGGTGTTATAAGCCAACTATACTCTTAATATAGGACAAACTTCGTATGGTTTAACAAAAAGTAGAAAATTTCTATTAGGTGGTGTGTCTGTGGAATACAGGTGACAGGCTCATGACTTTTGAATTTAATTCGCCCTCCCTCTTCCGTGCACTGTAGTGTATTGCTATTCTATTAAAAAATAGTAAATCAGATGGAGGATTGGTGCAATGGGTTTTTATAGTTTGTTTGTGCCTTAATTGAAACGAAAGGAATGGAGACAAGTATGAGTAATAATTGTATGAATGAAGCTACCTTTGAAGCTCAGTTAAACGGGGAGCTTAAAAAGGTATTTCCAACACTAAATCATTTAAAGATAACCCATCAGAAAGTTTTAACGCTTAGGCTAGGGCATCATATAATAGGGCTAAATGCTTTGGAACGTGAGCGCTTATATGGACGTTCAGATGTTCTTATTGAATATGAAAATAAGCCTCTTGCAATAATAGAATTGAAACGTAAAGGAAATGAAATAACAATAGGCGACAAGGAGCAGGGGATTTCGTATGCTCGTTTAATAACTCCGATGCCACCGCTTGTAATTGTAACAAATGGTGATAATGTAAAGTTTTATAAGACATATGATAAAACTGAGCTTCAATTTAAGAGTGTTGATGAGCAAACTATCGAAACACTTTTTTTTGATGCAATTAATTGTGCGGCAAAGGAACATGATGAAGCGGTTAATATTCTACTTGGTAAACAACCTGATATTTGGACTAAAGTTATCAAAGAATTTACTAATACTGTTTTTGAAGGACGTAAAGGAGAAATTACTGATTTTACATACCCGTTAATAAAGGATATTTCATTTAAGAGAAAAATTGTTAGTGATTTGGGTAACCTAATATATTCAGGGGAAAAACTTATATCACTAATTGGACCTCCACTCTCTGGAAAAACCAATTTATTATATCAATTATGCACCTCATCTGAATTCGATAAAATAGTTCCGTTGTATATTGATGCATCAACAACAATGCATGGTATATTTAAGCAATTAGCCATGCAGTTTAGTAGAACACTGTTTAAAAATATGTCTATAGAAGAAGTCCGTCAATGGATACTAACTGCATTTAGAAATAATGTTGATGGTCAATTAGTTATAATTATTGATGGATGGTCGACTTGTGCAAAAGATGAAATAATGAAAGATGTAGAAGAATTAATACTGTTGAGTGATAACAAAAATATAACAATAGTTTTATCAATGGATGATACTACCTTTAAACAAGTTTCTTATGTTCCTAGCCGTCCTACTAAGACTGAGCTAGGAAGAAGGGCAAAACAAGTAAACTTGTTACCGATTGATAAGGAAGAGATGGAAAGCATAGCAGAATATATTTTTGAAAAATATAGTGCATGTTTTCATAATGGAGCTTTTCATAATGCTGAATATCGTCATCCAAGAATACTGCGAATTCTATTGGCAAGTCTTTATAAATCAGGAATTGGAACAAAGCATGAAAGAGATGACGGAAGAATGAGTTTTTTTTCATTACCGAGCTTAACTGATGTATCTGTTATCTCTTCTTGCTGGGACAAGTTTGCAACAGATACTATATTACGTTCTGATATGAAGTTCCTTGCAAAGGCACATGTGCTGGATGAAAGCAATAGAAGAATGTACCCGGAGCTGTCGATAATGTCACATGGCAGAGGCCATATAATATGGGAAACTGCAGAGAGTACATTAGGGAATGAAAGATTAAATAGACTTTTAGAACAAGGAATTTTAGAAAGAATAAATGGACCACGTGGAAAAGAACTAGTTCTACCTAAAACTCCAGAGCTTTTATCAATAGCAGCTGGTTATTATATATCACAAGAAGCATTGCGCTTGTTAAGTCAAGGTCAATTTGAACAAGCATATGATTTTATTATAGAAAGTAGTTTTCCTCTACCACTTGGTGATATAGCTGCTGCAAAAGCTCTGATAGAGATTTCTCTCAGCAATGCTCAGGCATTTACTGATATAGTATATAGGTTGTTAGAGGATGAACCAAGTGAAAGTAATTTAGGGGAAGGAAGTTTAATAAGTGCTGACTTTCCAGGTATTGGTATAATTAATCTTCATTTTGGTGAAGGAATGAATGAAACAGCAATCGGAAATTATCATCCATGGCTTATTCTATCTCAGATTGCTTGTTTGCCAATAGGTGATGAAAATGGAAGTAGGAACATTCATTTGCGGATTTTAGCGACACTAGGTTCATATTCAGGTTTGCTAAGAAGGCCAGATGATTTAAATAATTATGATTTAGAAGGATTGCATTTTCACGATATTGAAGGGCGCGGTAGTATGTTGTGTAGAAATGTAGGTATCGTAGAACCAATAACATATGCTATTCAGCAGGGATTCTATAGTATGCCTGAAGAAATGCTTAAACTCTGCAATTGGGCTAAGAAAAATGATGATTTTCATTTGATGTGGAGGATATTAACAGCAGCTCAAACAACTACTACGTGTGTTGATGAAAAGATATGCAAAGCTTCCGAACAAGCTATAAGATTACTGGATTCCTGTAACGAAGCTAGCAAAGAGAAATGTATATCAGATGAACGTAAGGCTAATGACAATATTGAACATATAACTAAATCTCCAATAATAGTAGGTGATAAAATTGGAAGAAATCATCCGTGCCCTTGTAAAAGTGGAAAAAAGTATAAGAAATGCTGTGGGAAATCATGATATAGTTATGGTTTTTGATTCGTAGTGGGGGAACTATTTTGAGTTGTATTTTTGCAAACGGAAATAATCAAGACAGAGAGCAGATGAAGCAGTATTGCGAATTGCCATCAAGTTCCATGGGTTACGGATGGTTTATTGAATTGATTTTTGATAATTGGGGACTGCTCGAACCCTTTAATATCAGGCAATTGCTGGCACATGCATAAAGTTTGCATAACATCGGTGAAGAATGATAAGATGTATTTCGATAAACAGAAGAACTTATTTCATTAGTAATAAGCTATGGAGAAACCTGTGAAATTATTGGAATGAATGAAGATCATTTTAGTCGCTTAGTCCATCTATAGATGACAGTATAAAAAGATTTGGAAAGCTAAATAGTTTTCCATCATCAATATAATAAGGAATAAATTATACAAATTTACCTGGTATAATTGAAAGGTTAGACTGTTTTCATTCAGTGTCAGGAGCAATAAATACTAAGAATAAAAACCTCCGATAACACTGTTACGGAAAACCGTACCATAAGTAAATGAGGTTTTCTTTTTAAGTGGATATAACTTAGGTTATGGGGATTTTACTAGTTAGAATAGAGTATCATAAGTAAGGTATAGATAATATAAAAAGAGTACTAGTAGCTATAATATTGATATTTTTTTAGTTTATGGATAATTGAGAAAATATAAATTAGATAAGAAATAGAAAAAAATATTTGAAGCATATTAGGAAGAAATTATAACTAAAGATGAATTCTTAACTAGAAGGGCAGAATTAAATAATAGGATTAAAGTTCTTGAAGAACTGAAAGCTCCAGTAATGGGTATATTGTAAGATGATGTAAGCGAGCAAATACCATATGAGTTTACTAGAATCATACAGGAGAATTTCAGTAAAGTGTTAAGTGGTAATATTACAAGAGAACAGCAGAAGAAATAGTTACAGATGATAATATTAGAAATATCAATTAATTAGTTGAGAGAGTGTGGTTCAATAAAATTAAATATTAAAGATAAGTTAGTTGATTATATAAATAGTGAAGAAGGAGTATCCGTAGAGGTTACGCCTTCTTCTTTTATGTTAAGAAATATTGGTATAAGTACATTAGATTTACATATTGAAATATAGAATAATTAAGAATAATTAAGGAAATAATACACATCAAATTAATATTAAATTTGTATTAATTTAATAAATTAATATGTAGGGAGTAGAAAATATGTTTTCAGAAATAACAGAACATTTTATAAATAAAAAACCGTTTTTGAGTGAAAATCAGATTGAAAGTTTTAATATGGGGATAAAACGTTCAACTGGAGAAAAGTTCATGAAGGTAAGAACTGTTGATGGTAAGATATTTATAAAAATAGTTGCGCCTAATGGAATTATAAGTAATGAGTACATTGATATTCCATCATATTATACTACAGAACAAAGAGATGAATTAGTAAAATATCTTAAATATGCTAAAGGACTTATTCAAGATGATATAGCTACATATTTAGGAATAAGTCAAAGTACAGTATCTAATATACTAAGAGATTAATAATAAGGAGAAAAGCATGGAAATAATTGATTTAAAAGCTAAAATGTATAGAAAAATAAAATGTCCTTTATGTAATAGTGAAAAAGTAGATGTAAATATTGAATTTGAGAATGAATATGGAGAAAATGAATGGGAGTATATATGTAAAAGTTGTGATGAAGTTTTTGTGTTAGATTATGACTATAAGCATTATGAGGAAGGAAGTTGTGATGAAGAGGAGTGGCAAGAACTTGATGAAGATAGGAAATGTTTAATTGGTGAAGATATAGAGTAATCTTTAAAATTATTAATATATGGAAGTGGTTAACTACTACTTTGTTATTTTCTTAAATAATGTAATTCAATTTGTTATGATAGAAAATATAGGAATAAATACTAGAAATATGGTGGGTATTATGGAAAAAAGAATAGTTAATGTAAATAATAAAGAATTGAATTATATAGATAAAAAGGATTTAGAAACTATAAAAGATATATTTGCAAAACCAATAGCTGATATATTTAAAGTTGCGAAAGAAAATAATAAAGAAATTGAACCAATTATAAAGGCAATTATTCTAGAAGAATTTATAGAAGAATTTAAAAATGGAAATTTAAAATTAATTAAAAGTAAGGCAGGAGGGATATTGCCTAATATTGTAGATGGTGAAATAAGATAATAAAACAAGTTAGATTAGAAGAAACAAAAGAAAATTTGGATGATAAAAGAGTAGATAAGCTAGGAGAGTATGTAACAGAACAAAAACTAGATGCTATCAAAGAACAATTAGAGTGCATTATGTGCTTAGTAGAAGACATTGAAAGAGGTCAAAGAAATGATAGGTATGGTAAAGTTGATGGAGCTATAAGAACAATAAAACAATCTTTTGATGAAACAGATTTGGATAGGAGAAATAGGCTATATGATCGGGTTCAAATAGAAATAAATCAAGCCGTAGAGGCAATAAATAAAGAGATTAAGGATGGATTGAACTTTTTTAAGGAGTGGGAAGAGAGAAATTTTTTACAAAAGAATATTGGGAGTGTTAAATTCTCTTCACGGAATATAAATAGAAAGTTTAACAAGCTTTGTGAAGATTATTTATATTTAAATCGTGCAAAGACATCTTTAATAGAATTGAAATTAAGTCAAGGCATGGAAAAGTATAAAATTGATTTAATGATACAGGATTTAAACGAAGTAGATACTCAGCTAAAAGAAAGATATCAAATTGGTTAGCTCCAAAAAGTAGTAATAACGAGTGGCAATATAGATTGTTGGATAAGCCTCAATATAAGAATGGATTAATAATTGAATATAATATAAAAGATTTTATAGGAGAAGGGGAAAATAAGCATGACAAATAACTGCAAGAAAAAAGGGTGCAATAATGAAGCATTAAATGGAGGTAAGTATTGTAATTACCATCAATCAAAAAAAGAATATACTAAAAAAAGCTTATAAATGGAGCTTGTGCATTGGCAACTTTTGCAATAGTAAGAGCATTAAAGAAGCCAGTAAAGAAATAAATAAAAAAACCTCACTTAGTATGAATATGGAGAAGCGTATCTGTAGAGAACCCAAATTAATAGACTAAAAAGTTTAATAATAAGAATATAATTGAAGGGATTGTTACAAGTCGCTTCCATCTACCGTAAATCCCACGAAAATCTAATAAAATTTCGTGGGTTATTATTATATTTTTGTGTTAACTAAAAATTAGTATCTGATTTAAGTAAACTCTCTGAAAAGCATAGTAGTTCTTTATAAATATGAATGTTACCAAAACAAGAATTCTGACTTTGGGTATTGAAAATTTTCGAAATAAAAAGTAATACTTGATAAAATTTTCAAATGATGTTCTTTTGTTGAAGCAAATCTCCTAAAGATATACAATAATAAATATAACAAGTTTTAAAAGACTCTTTAGATGTAAAAGACATCTTTTATATATAAAAGTTACGTTCAATTTACTGTGTTGCTGTAGTAGTAGCTCCACAGTAAATTAAAGAAATTAGTTTGCTATGGGGATGAGCAGTTTGTAAATTTGATAGTTATTACATAATTGAAGTTATGAGGAGCAGGTGAAACGAAAATCACTATTGTAAGTGGATGAAGCGTTGAAATTATATGTGCCATGGAGATATGGAATATGTATTGTATTTAAAAAGTGAATTACAGAAGGTTAATAGTTGTAATACAAAGAAGTTAAGGGGGGAATAGAATTGGAAAAATCGGACGAGCGAATTCAATTTATAGCAGATTATATTTCTGCATATGAAGAGAAAATCAAGTTACTTAATATTAACGGACTTTTTGATGCTGCTAAATTATTTGAGTTGTTTGCAATTGAAGTAGGAAGTCTATACTTTGGCCAGAGGTTTAGTAATTTAAATATTGATACATACACTTATCCTTGTGTTGATTTGATCTCTGCGGATAAGCAAACTTACATACAAGTAAGTACTGCGAAAGACATTCCAGCAAAAATAAAAAAAACTCTTGAAAGTATTAGGGATTCAAAGAAAGTCGAAATTAACACATTGACAAATGTAAAGTTTTTCATGCTTAACAATGATAGTGTGGACAAGGTAAAAGACTATACTGGAAATGACCAGATAGGTAGTATTTCATTTACTAAAGCAAACGACTTAATTACTACAAATAATATTCTTCAAAAAGCAATAAACAATCTTGATTTTCAGATTGATCTATATAAACTGCTTAAGAGAGAAGTAGAGAGTATTAAAGATAATTTATATAAATTTGAAGAAGCTATTGCGAATAGCAAAAGTATTGGACTGGGTAATTTAGATTGCAAAATAAATAAAGAATACGAAATCGATCGAAGTGAGATTATTTCCAAGATAAAAGCAGAAAATCATAAAAATATTTCCATACAAGGAGGAGCTGGTAGCGGTAAGTCGGTTCTTTGCAAGAAGATTGTTGAAGAAGAAGGAAACCTTATTTATGCAAGAGCAGAACGATTTATTGAGGAAAGTGACATAAACAATATCTGGGGGTTTAATGTTAGGCAAACTCTTGAATACTTAAATGGCAAGCCTATTATATTTTTTATAGATTCTCTTGAATTTATTGCAGATAGTCCTACAAAACTTGATTTATTATGTGCTCTCTATGAAAGTACCAAGAAATATCCAGCTGCTAAAATAATTACTTCGTGTCGTACAAGTGATAAAAACGCTTTTATGAAAATTGAAAGTAATTACTCAGTTTATTCATACGAGGTGCCCAAATTAACAATATCAGAACAATTGGCGATTGCTAGAAAATACTTTATTATTAATAAAATGTTGGAAATGAATTCGTATGCTGAACTTTTGAAATCACCATTTTATATAAATTTGATAGTTTCAGAAATAACTAACATTGATAACATTTCTGATGAGAATCAACTAAGAGAGCATATTTGGAAACATATAATATGTTTAGATGACAACCAGATTAAGAAAGTTGTTGAGTCAATAGTTTTTACAAGGGCTAAGGATTTTTTACTTGGTGCGACCAGCACTAATTATGACACAAAAACAATAAAAAAGTTAGTCTCAAAAGGGGTACTAGTTAGAAATGAAGAAACCGTTAGATTAAAGTATGATATTTTTGAAGATATTTGCTTTGAACAGCATTTAGATAACGAATTTAATAAATGCAAAGGTAAGTATAATGAATTTTTTGAGCAAATAAAAACCTTTGGCAGATGTATTTATAGGCGTTATCAAATTTGGATTTCAAATAAATTATTAGCAAAGAATAATCGTGAAAGATTCTTATTTGAATTGGTTTTTTCAACAAAAATGCCACAAGATTGGAGAAAGCAAACCGAAATAGGTTTAGTAAAATCAAGATATTGTGGTCAATTTTTTAGTGAGTATGGGCAAACGATAATTAAAAACGGGATGATTAATGATTTTATCAAAATAACAAACTTATATGCCTTTGAAATTAATAATGACTTTTTTGCAAAGTTGCCCTCTTACATTCAGTTACGACCAAGTGGAGAGGGGAGGGGAAGTCTAATAAATTTAATTGAAGAAAATAAACTGTACGAAAAAGATGAAATTTTACGATTAGATTTAGTGAAAATTTGCACAGATTATTCTAAAGTACAGTTGAAAGACAAGAAGATAGCAGAAGATGCTTGTCGCATTTTGGAATATATCATTGATAAATACATAGTCGAATATGAAGCAAAAAATTACTATAAATTAGATGATATTGTAAATGGTTTGCTTACACCTATTTATCTAATGGCAGAATATTCAAAAGAGTGGATAAAAGAATTTTGGGGGAGGTTAAACTCTTACTATAAATGCGACGAACGAGGTAAGGTGCGACTGGCAGAAGATATTATCGAGGAAACTCTCAAATTTAGGCACACGAAACTAGCAGAATATTTACCGATGGAATTATGCAATCTTGCAGAAATATTTTGGACATATTCACCTAAGAAAAAACGCGATCGCCATGACTTTGGATTTTATGAAAGAGATAGACATGATATTTCTTATCAGTATGGTTTGAATAAAAATGCAGAGCATTATGGGAGTGAATCAACGCGGAACAGTGCAATAGATAGTAATTTCTTTTATTTCTTATTCAAAAAAAATTTCTTGTTAGGCATGAATTGGGCCATTGATTTTGTTAATAAAGCAATATTAGATTTGGCAAAAAAACATGAAAATGGTTTACTAACTTATGAAATTAATTTTATTGAAGATAACATAAAAAAGTCTTATCTGGGTTTACCAGAAATGTGGTTAGCCACTACTGAAGAGGATAGAATGCCAACGGTTATAAGTGACTTAATATATTGTTTAAAAGAAGTGCTGCGCAGTGCTATAGAAAACGATGCTGTTGAGAATAAAGAAACTGTTAAATTTGCTGAAAATGTTAAAAAGCTTATCTATGAAAAATCAAATAATATAGCATTACTAACAATTATCGCTGATATAGGAATGGAGTTTTGTCAAAAGCTACCTGGCTATGCATTAGAGCTAACAACAAATATTGATATTATCCTTAATGACTTAACAAGACTTTCTTTATCAATAAAAGATCCATATATAGAAATGTATGAAAAACAAATGTTCATAAAGATGGGAACACCTTTTCCACTTCCTGATAGGTACAATAAAAAAGATATTAAGCAGTATAATTTGTTGGATTATGTCCGAGATTCTGAAATTTATTATGGTGAAGAAATTAAAGTAAAGTGTTACAAAATTTTAGACTATCTCTATTCGATTGTGCCAAATGATAAAATAAATGCAACTAGTTATTTGCAAATTCAAAAGATGGATTTACGAACAGCGCTGGCAGTAAAGGTTAACGATACTACAATAGCATTGTACCCAACCGTCACTGGCGAAGCGGAGAAGATAACAATTGAAAATGAAAAACAAAGACTGCCTGAAAGTTCCATCGCATTATTAATTGATGATTGCAATAAAAAAATAAGTGAAAATAAATTTGAATTAAAAGATTGTCTTGATGCGATAGAATTACTGTTAGAAAAAAGAAAAAATTGTAGTATACCTGAAAAATATGATAAGTTTCTTATTGATTTAATTAGTATGGCTCTAAATGATAAGGCACTTGATGACAACACAAGAGCAAGATTTAGCCAATTATGGATAGATGGAATAAGACGGTATTTTTCAAGAAAGAGTTTTGTTTTTGAATATAGATATTGCTTTGTACTTTTTTCACAAATAGAAACAAAGGTTTGTGACTCAATAAAAGAACAGATAAAGCAACTAGTTCTAGATTTGATGTTGTATAAGGGACAAGATGGAATCGTAATGAAAATAGCACGTTATGCGAAATTATATTTAAGAACCAATCAACAACTTGCAAGAGCTATATTCAATACAATTTATAAGCTTGCAGAAGATGAAATGAATCATCAAAAATTCAATGCCAAATATACTAATAAATATAGAAAAGAAGAAAATTTTAAATTTATACCAAATGCACAACCCAAACTTTTAGGAGTTGATTATTATATAGAAAAGGATAAGAGAAAAAAATATAAAAGTCAGAAAGATGAAATAATCATAGAGTATTTATTCAATAATACAAAGCTTGAGTTATCTAACTTTGAAATGGACAATTATGATATAACAACATTATGCTACGCTATTAACTGTGGGCTGTCTTTAGAGGATGCTAATTTTGCAATGATTGTTAAGAAAGCATTTACGGCTATGATTAATGTATGGAAAATAACTGAGCATACACGTCATTCGCATGATATACTTGGAGTTTATCCACTTTATGAAGTTATGGATTTTTTTAAAAGAGAACTTGTCGCAAGTGAGACTAATACTTCAATTGTTTTAGACATTCTTTTTACAGAGGTTGATTTTTCAATATTTACGAGTGAAACTATAAAGTTTTATCTTAATGTGTTTGGGGCATTACTTTCGGAGTATTTTGATTCACATAGTGATAAGGATAGGCGAGCTCATTGTGAAAAGATTATTTACTCATTAGAGAGTAAGATTATGGAATTAAAAGAAGAAAAGATTAAAGTCGAATTGTACAAATCGCTAATATTGTCTATTACTAAATATGGAGGTGGCGGAAATTGGAGTAAATTCCAATCAGGGTACTCTTATCAAGATAAGCAGTTTTTAAATGATTTATTCAGAAAATATGGCGGATTTCATTTAAAACAGATGCTGGATACAATTTATAAACTTCACTTAGATAAATTACTGCCAGAGATACTTTTATCAGTAAGAGATGCGTTCAAGAATACTCCGCGAACAAATAAATCTAGCTCCGATGTGTTTGTAGAAATAGTAAGAGAGAAAAAAGATATTGTTCTAACAATGATAACAAAAGCTTTCTTAGATTTTAGTGACAGAATAAAAGAAGATGATGATTTGACAACGGCATTTGAAGAAATCTTGGAGATGCTTATTGAAATAAACTACGAAGAAGCCGCTACAGTTTTAGATGAATTTAGGGTTCACTAAATGTTTAGCAAGTTGATTTAAATATTGATTCAGATAATTTAGAATTCAGTGATGCTGGTAATGATGAAAGTTTATAAGTTAGATTCTTTAATATCTAAACAGACATAAGATAATGATGGAAAAATCACTTATTTGTTTTTTAGAAAGATTTTAAATTTATATAATAATTTACTGAAAATAGTATGCATTGAATTTCGTCTGTAAAAATATAAATTATTAAAAAAGTATGTGACATTCCTGGCAAGCTTTATATGGAGAGTGTGGAGTATATGCAAGGCCAATAGATATGTTCTTAAGCGAAGTTGATAAAGAAAAATATCCTAATATTGAACAAATATATAGGTTTGAGCCAGTGGTTATTAAAAGTGTAAAGTAGTTTATAATTAATTGGGAAATATGAGGGGGAAATTATATGGTTGAAAAAGGGTTAAGTAAATTATATTTGGGTTTTATATTTATAATGCTTAGTTTTAGAATTCAAGGCTTTGATATTTTTCCAGATGTAGTTGGTTATGTGTTATTTGCATTTGCTTTTAGAGATCTTAATTCAAGAAGTGAGTTTTTTAGCTTGGCTTCAAAATATAATATAGCATTGATAGTTTTATCTATATTTTCAATTTACCAAAGACCTACTCAAGCAGAGGGAATTCACTTTGGTTCTTTAGGAATCTTAGGTGCAGTTATAGGTATCGTAGTAGTAGTTCTTAATTTACTAGTTGTATATAATATATTTATGGGAATACATGATGTTGCTTATACGCAAGAGCAGTATGAGCTAGCTGAAGCCTCTCAGAAAAAATGGAAACTCTATTTGACGTTGCAAATAGCAGTCTGGATGGTGCTAATATTGATATTCATACCTATATTAGCACTAATATATACATTTGCGATTTTTGCTGCAACGATTATAATTACAATATCCATCATAAACTTTATAAATAAATGTAGTAGAGAATTAAATTAATAATAAATATAAATAAAATTAAAAATACCGTGCTAGTTTTTTTAGCACGGTATTCTTTGCTATTAGCTTAATTTAAATGATGATTTTAAAGATACTATTCTGTTAAATACTAATTTTTCAGGAGTAGTATTCTTAGTATCTACATTAAAGAAACCATTTCTAACCATTTGGAATTTATCTTGAGGTTTAGCATCTTTAATAGCAGTTGGCTCAATAAAGCCTTGTAATATCTCCATTGAGTTTGGATTTATTTGTTCTAAGAAGTGTTTATCTTCACCTTCTTCTGAATCATCTAATATTAATGGTTCATACAATCTAAATTCTGCAGGAACACAAGATTTAGCATCTACCCAGTGGATTGTTCCTTTAACCTTTCTACCAGTAAATCCAGAACCACTCTTAGTTTCTGGGTCATAAGTACAGTGGATTTCTATTACTTCACCATTTTCATCTTTAATTATTTCGTTACATTTAACGAAATATGCTCCCTTTAATCTAACTTCGTTACCAGGGAATAGTCTAAAGTATTTCTTTGGAGGAATCTCCATGAAATCTTCTCTCTCAATATATAATTCTCTTGAGAATGGAACTAATCTAGTACCTTGAGTTTCATCTTTAGAGTTATTTTCAATTTCAAGCATTTCTGTTTCATTTTCAGGATAGTTAGTTATTACAAGCTTTAGTGGATTTAATACAGCCATAGCTAGTGGTGCTTTAAGTTGTAAATCTTCTCTTATGAAATAATCTAACATTTGAGAATCAACAACAGAATTAGCTTTAGCAACACCAATTGCTGTACAGAAATTTCTTAATGCATCAGGAGTACAACCTTTTCTTCTTAATCCAGAAATAGTAGGCATTCTTGGGTCATCCCATCCATCAACGACTTTTTCATCAACTAACTGCTTAAGCTTTCTCTTACTCATAACGGTATTAGTCATGTTTAATCTTGCAAATTCAATTTGTCTTGGAGTAGCTTCCATTTCACATTCACGTACTACCCAATCATATAAAGGTCTATGATCTTCAAACTCTAAAGTACAAATAGAGTGAGTTACGTGCTCTATAGCATCTTCTAATGGATGAGCAAAGTCGTACATTGGATATATACACCACTTGTCTCCTGTATTATGATGTGTAGAGTGAGATATTCTGTAGATAATTGGATCTCTCATATTTATATTTGGTGAAGCCATATCTATTTTTGCTCTTAGAACCTTTTCACCGTCAGCAAATTCTCCGTTTTTCATTCTTTCAAATAAATCTAGGTTTTCTTCAATAGATCTATTTCTATATGGACTTTCTTTACCAGGTTTAGTTAATGTACCTCTATATTCTTTAGCTTCTTCAGCGGTTAAATCACAAACATAAGCTAAACCTTTTTTTATTAATAAAACAGCCTTTTCATACATTGTATCAAAGTAATTAGATGCAAAGAAAAGCTCATCCCAATTTCCGCCAAGCCATTTTACATCTTCTTTAATTGATTCAACATATTCAGTATCTTCTTTAACTGGATTAGTATCATCAAATCTTAAATGAGTTTTTCCATTAAATTCTCCTGCTAAACCAAAGTTTAAAAGAATAGATTTAGCATGCCCTATATGTAAGTATCCGTTTGGTTCAGGTGGAAAGCGGGTAATAATCTCTTTATGCTTACCACTTTCAAGATCCTCTAGGACTATATTTCTTATAAAATTAGAAGAATTAATTTCGTTTGACATAGTTTTACCTCTCTTATTCTGTATAATTAAGTTATAAAAAGAACATATTACGAAAAATAGTATTCCTTTTTTATTCGTAGATACTAATAATTTTAATCCAATATTAAGGAAAAATAAAGATAAACTGCTATAAAATATTTAAAATTATCCGTAATGTATGGGAATTATGTGTTTTACTATCTATTTATGTCATAAATTTAGGGGTAATAATTATGATAAAATATTTACTAGATACTAATGTAATAATAGGACTTTGGAGTAAGTATCCAAATGTTTTAGACAAACTTATTAAAGATGATAATATTACAATTATAAGAGAGATCAGTGAAGAATTAGTGATTAAGGAAAGAAAAATATATAAAGGACAAGAAGTATTGTCTGAGAGATTTTGCAACCTACTAACTTATATTAAGGATATTGATAAAAGTGGCATTGAAGAGTTTTATGAAATGCTTCATATAAAATACTCAATGAAAGGGAATGCATATTTTGAAGAGGTTAATAAGTTATCTCGGATTGATTTGATTATTTTATATGCTTGCACTTTAGAAGAAAATCTCATATTAATAACAGAAGACAGAAAACTATTTAATGCAGCAGGTATAATATTAGGTGAAAAAAGAGTAATAACACTAAATACACTAATAGAAAATTTAGAATAAAGAGGTGTAAATAATTGAATAAATTGCATAGTGATAATGATATAGTTGATTTAATAAAAAATCATAGAATGACAGTGGTCTATTTTAGTGGAAGTACCTGTGGTGCTTGTGAAGTTATTAAACTTAAAATTGAAGATATGTTAAAAAAATATCCTAATATTAAGTGTGGAGAAATAGATGCAGAAAAGCATTTAGACTTAGCAGCAAAGTACAATATATTTTCAGTTCCAATATTTTTGCTATATATAGATGGAAAGGAAAGTATAAGACTTGGAAGGAATTTAGACTTGTTAGAGTTAGAAACAAATATAGGAAGGTATTATGAAATGATATTTTAAAGTGTTTCGTTTAATAAACTAAAAACAATAAAGTATGAAATCCTCTATATGAATTTTAAGGTGATAAATGTACTTTTGATGACATTGTGTCAAAGTAAATCTATTTCACCAGAATCAAAGATGGAACTAAACTAATTAAAGGTCATATTATATAACATAAGGTAACTTTAGTTAGTCGATTATTTGATATCAAGATAGGATAATTCAAAATAGAGGGTGATTGAATGAAACAAAAGACAAAGTTAACGGGAAGAGTAATATATCCTAATGATCCAGGATACCAGCGAGCTCGTATGAACTGGAATCCATTTACTAATGCATACCCAATCGTATTTGTATTCGCACAGCAAAATGAAGATGTTGTAAATGCCGTAAGATGGGCACGTGAGAATAATGTACCCATTCGTATGAGAAGTGGTAGGCATGCTTTGGCAAAAGATTTTTCGCAAACAAACGGAGGTATAGTAATAGATACCAGTTTAATGAGAAAGGTTGAACTAGATAAATCATTAGGAATTGCTACTGTTGAAGCAGGAATACGTGTAGGTGCACTTGTGAGGATGCTTGCACAGATAGGAATCTTGGCTCCATTTGGAGATAGTTCAACTGTTGGTATAGGAGGCATAAGTACTGGTGGAGGAATTACTGCAATCCAGAGAACAGCAGGAGTTATATCAGACAATATTCTATCAGCTACTTTAGTTGATGCCAATGGTGATATTCTAAATGTTAGTGAAGATGAAAATTCTGATTTGCTATGGGCAATTCGTGGAGGTGGAGGAGGAAACTTCGGTATTATTACTTCCTACACATTTAAAGTTCGTCCAGCCCCATTTAAAGTTGGAATATTTCAAATAATATGGCCATGGGAGCAATTGAATGAGGTTATAGATGCTTGGCAAAGATGGTCTCCTTCTGTAGATAAAAGACTTGGTACAATACTAGAGATATATTCAAAAACCAATGGACTTCTACGTTCACAGGGTATATTCCTTGGTCCAAAAGAAGAACTGGAGAAATTGATAACAACTTTGACAGATGTAGGATCTCCTATAAAGGTGTTTGTTGATGAGGTTTCACTACTAGAGGCGATAGATTTTTGGGCTCCGAATGAACCTCTATTTGACAATCAAAACACTACCTGGTCTTCTTCTTGGGTAGAACAAATGCTTCCTGATGATGGAATTAATGCAATCCGAAGCTTTTTAGAAAAAGCAAGAGGAAGCGAATCTAATTTCTTTTTCTTAAACTCTGGAGGAGCAATGAACCAGGTACCTCCACAGGCTACGGCTTTTTTCTGGCGCAATACTAAATATTATTTGGAGTGGGATGCCTCATGGACTGATCCATGTGAAACACAAAAGAATATTGAGCTTGTCCAACAAACACGGGAACAATTAAGGCCTTATGTAACTGGCTCATACGTCAATGTACCAGACTTAGGAATAAAGAATTATGGTCAGGAATATTATGGTGATAATTTTGCTAGGCTTCAAAAAGTTAAAGCAAAATATGATCCAGAAAACATTTTCCATTTCGTACAGAGTATTCCTATACCACCTGATTGTGATAAATGCCATAAGGATTATAAGTAATAGCAACAATTGATTTTTATTAAGACGAATAGTTTTTTTATAAAATGTAGTAAAGCGTGCGATATTTAAAATCGCACGTTACTTAATTCTTTATTGGTTAATATAAAAAATAAGTAGATAAAGTTACATAAGTAATATTAATTAAAATCACCTCATATTATATTTTGAGGTGATTTTATGTTTGAAATAATTAAGGAGTTAATAATTTAAGTTTAATAAAGTGAATACAATAATATTAAAGAGAGATTTTAAGGGTTATATGAAATAGAAGGTGAATAATTAGATTTCTAATTTATTTATAATTAATTTTTTATATTTAAAGGGAGGAAGGGTTTAATGAAAAAAATTATAAACAATCCGGACTTAGTAGTTGAGGACATGCTAAAAGGAATGGTTGCAGCTCATCCACAATATATAAAGAAATTAGAAAATGCAGATGTTATAGTTAGAGCAAATTCGAATGCTTATGAAAAGGTAGCGTTAGTTAGCGGAGGAGGAAGTGGTCATGAACCTGCACATGGAGGTTATGTAGGCAAAGGAATGCTTGATGCAGCTGTTGCAGGAGCTGTATTTACGTCTCCAACACCTGACCAGGTATACGAAGCTATAAAAGCAACTGATTCAGGAAAAGGAGTTTTACTTATAATTAAGAATTACACTGGAGATATAATGAATTTCGAGATGGCAAAGGAAATGGCTGAAATGGAGGGGATAAATGTAAACGCTGTCGTAGTTAATGATGATGTGGCAGTAGAAAATAGTACCTATACAGCTGGAAGAAGAGGAATAGCAGGTACAATATTTGTACACAAGATAGCTGGAGCAAAGGCTGAAACTGGAGCTTCTTTAGATGAAGTTACAGCTGTAGCAGAGAAGGTAATAGCAAATGTAAGAAGTATGGGAATGGCGATTTCTTCATGTATAGTTCCTGCAGCAGGTAAACCAAACTTTACTTTAGGTGAAGAGGAAATGGAAATAGGAATGGGGATACACGGGGAACCTGGGACTCATAGAGAAAAAATTAAATCTTCTGATGAAATAGCTGAGCACTTAGTAAATAAAATCTTAGGGGACTCTCCGCTAAATAAAGGGGAAGAAGTTGCAGTAATGGTTAATGGATTAGCCTCAACTCCTCTTATGGAATTATATATAGTTAATAAAAAGGTAAGTGAAATACTAGAAGAAAAAGGTATAAAAATCCATAAAACTTTTGTAGGAGAATTTATGACATCACTTGAGATGGCAGGCTTTTCTATAACTATGTTAAAGCTTGATAGTGAATTAAAGGAACTACTAGATGCGACCGCGGATACACCAGCTTTTAAAAGTATATAAGGTGGAGGAATAAAGGTTATGAGTATAGATGGGAAAAAGGTTATAGAAATATTAGAAAAGATAAATGTAAAGATGGAGGAAAATAAGGCTTACCTCTCAGAATTAGATGCAGCTATTGGAGATGGAGATCATGGTTTAAATATGAGTAAGGGATTTAAGGCTGTGGTAGAAAAATTAAAAGAGGATGATGGACATGACATAGCAGGCATTTTAAAGAAAACAGGAATGGCATTAGTTACGAATGTAGGAGGGGCCTCTGGTCCTTTGTATGGTACAGCATTTATGAAGGCGGCAGGGTGTTTAAGTGGAAAAACAGAAATAGATATAAATGATTTTGAAGAGATGCTATATTATGCCCTTGAAGGTATAAAAATGAGAGGAAGAAGTGAAGCAGGAGATAAAACTATGATAGATGCTATTGAACCTGCTTTAAAAGCTGTGAGGGAAGGAATATCAAATGAACTTGAAGCTAAAGAGGTGCTTAGATTAGCTAAGGAAGCTGCATTTAAGGGTGTTGAATATACTAAGGATATTGTAGCAAAAAAAGGAAGAGCTAGTTACTTAGGTCTTAGAAGCGTAGGACATCAAGATGCTGGAGCTACTTCATCTGCTATAATGCTAGAGACTATATACCAAGCATTTAATTAAAAATTTTTATAGGAATCATGTTAAGATAACTTCAAAAAGGAGAGTATACATGGTAGGGTTAGTAATAGTTTCACATAGTGAAAATATAGCAAAAGGGGTAAAAGAGTTAGTTGAACAAATGGTGCCTAATGTACCTATTGCAGCGGCTGGAGGAGCATATGATGGAAGCATAGGTACTGATATTGAAAAAATAATGAATGGAATAGAAAGAGTTTATACAGAAGATGGCGTAATTGTTATTTTTGACTTAGGCAGTGCGTTTATGAATGCTGAAATGGCCATAGAATTTTTAGATGCAGAAATGATAGATAAAGTAAAAATAATAGATTGTCCAATCGTAGAAGGAGCAGTAACTGCTGCAGTTGAAAGTAGCTTAGATAAAAAGATAATTGAAATACAAGAAGCCTTGCAACCCATGGATTTAGGTAAAATGCCATAAGAAATGATTTAAGCTAAACTCTAGCCGATTAATCTTAGATAGTGAAACCCTCAACAGTAATGCTGAGGGTTTCACTTATTAAAATATATATGAAGAGTGTACTCGAAAGGGATAAAACGCGTACTTTTACTTCGGTGTCATAATGTGAACAAAACTCGCTAAGTTCTAAAAACTAATCATAGGACTGTAATTGCACCAATTAAAAGAAAAATTAAGCTTGTCCACTAACTCTAAATATTAGATACTATTAGTATAGAATTCTTTTATAAAAATTTGTGATACGTAAGAAGAGGAGTTGAAAGAGTTGGTACTTTATAAAGAGGCGATAATAAAGCATGAGAAAGGCCTGCACGCTAGAGTTTTAGCAATGGTAGTTCATAAAGTAAGTGAACTACAAAAGATATATAATGTAGAATTTTTTATAATATATAAAGAAAAAAAGAAGGTTTTAGCTACTAGTCTTATGCCGTTAGTATTACTAAAGGTAAGGCAAAATGAAAAGGTTACCATAGAAGCACATGGAGAGAAGCCTGAGAAAGCTTTGAATATTTTATGTGATTATCTTCAAAGTGATTTTAACTTAGAAGATAAGAGTACTATGAATCAGGTAGATAACATAATAAATAATAATACAATAACGCTAGAACAAGTATTTAGTAATATACCAAATGGTATTATTGCATCTGATGAAAACGATATTATTACCATATTTAATGAAGAAGCCGAAAGGATTCTTGATTTATCCTCTAGTGATGTCATTGGCAAAAAAGTTTATGATGCTGTTCCTTTATCAAATCTTCATGAGATAAATAAGACAGGAAAATCAGAGTTAATGGTAAGGGAAGTAATAAATAATAGAATACTTCTTATTAATAGAACGCCAATAGTAATAGATAAAATCCCTAAAGGAGCTTTATCTATATTTAGTGATATATCGAATCTGGAAAAAGTTAAAGATGAATTAAAGACTGTTAAAGAACTTCAGGAAAGATTGCAGCTAATACTTGAGACTGTACAAGATGGTATATGCGTAATAAATTCTGAGGGATATATAACTTATGTAAATAGAGCATATCTTAGAATTTTAAATGAAAAGGAAGAGAATATATTAAATAAAAATATTAAAGAAATATCCCCTAAAGGCGCAAGGCGAAATGTTTTGGAAACTGGAGAAAGTATAATAGGAGCTATAAGCTATAAAGAAAATAATATAGTTATAGTTTCTAATGTTAATCCTATAGTAGTTGATGGAGAAATAACAGGAGTAGTATCAGTTATAAAAAATGTCACAGAAATTCAAGATCTATCTGAAAAATTGAGTAAGGCATCTGCGAAAGCTGAATACTTAGAACAAGAGCTTATAAGAACTAAAAAGCCAGATTCGGCATTTTCAAAATATATTGGCTATAGTGGTAAAGTATTAGATGCATTAGCTACTGCTTTTAAAGCTGCTAGGACTGATGCTACGGTTTTAATAAGAGGGGAAAGTGGTACGGGAAAAGAATTAATAGCGGAAGGGGTACATTTTGCAAGTGAAAATTCAGTTGGCTCTTTTGTAAGAGTTAACTGTGCGGCAATACCGCAAAATTTATTGGAAAGTGAACTTTTCGGTCATGAGAAAGGGGCTTTTACTGGTGCAATAAAAAGAAAGTTAGGAAAATTTGAATTAGCCCAAAATGGAACCATATTTTTAGATGAAATAGGGGAAATGGATAAAAGCATGCAAGCTAAAGTATTAAGGGTAATTCAAGAAAAGGAATTTCAAAGAGTTGGAGGAGAAGAGAATATAAAGATAAATGTACGAATTATTGCTGCCACTCATAGAAATTTAGAGGAAATGGTTAAATCAATGGATTTTAGAGAGGATTTATACTACAGATTAAATGTTATCCCTATATTTCTTCCACCACTTAGAGAGAGAAAACAAGACATAGCACCATTGCTAGAACACTTTATAGAAAAAATAAGTAAAAAAATTAATAAGAAGATAGACTTAGTTACTAATGAAGCAATGGAAGCTTTACTCGAATATAAGTGGCCAGGTAATATAAGAGAATTAGAAAATCTAGTTGAGCGTTTAATGGCACTAAATGAAACTGGAATAATTGAAGTTAAAGATCTTCCAGCATATATGAAAGAAGAAGGTAATTTAAGTAGTAATTTAGTAAGAAGCAAAAAGAAAGACTATATAGAAGAAATCTTGGAAGGCGATAATATTTTACCTTTAAAAGAGTATGAGAGAATTATAATTGAAAAAGCACTAAAAAAATATGGTAGCTATAATGCAGCAGGAAAAGTTTTAGGATTAACTCATAAAACTGTTGCAGCAAAAGCAAGGCAATATGGAATTGAGAAAAGGGTAACTTGGGAATAAGTATGAGAAAAAATACCAAGGTGGGTAAAAGGTATCATGGTAAAAAAGAACAATACGATACTTTTTACCATTAAATCCTTCTCATCTACATATCTCAATTTGTAAATGTTTACTATTTAAATGGTTGAAAATGCTTACATATACTTGAAATAAGATTTTGACAACTTATTTTGGCATACAAATTGCTTTATATAAAGGTGTGAGAAAAAAATAAATTTCATAATTTAAAGGAGGAAATTTTATGACACACTTTTTGGCAGAGCTTGTTGGAACTCTATTATTAGTATTATTAGGAGATGGAGTTGTAGCCAATGTAGTTTTAAAAAAATCAAAAGGGGAGAATTCAGGATGGATTGTAATTGCGACAGGATGGGCATTTGCAGTGGTTATTCCAGCATATATTGTTGGAAGCGTAAGTGGTGCACATCTTAACCCTGCAGTTACTGTAGGACTTGCTATAATAGGGAAGTTCCCATGGGCAGAAGTACCAAGTTATTTAGCAGCTCAATTTATAGGAGCGTTTATAGGTGCAATACTTGTATGGATTCATTATTATAAGCATTTTGAAGAAACAGAAGATCCAGGACTTATTCTAGCAGCATTTTCAACAGGAGCAGCAATAAGAAGTAATTTATTTAACTTTCTAAGTGAATTACTAGGAACAGCTGTATTAGTTTTTGGAATACTAGGAATAACATCACAAAAGATGGCAGATGGAATGGGAGTCTTCGCTATAGGAATTTTAATCTGGGCTATAGGGCTTTGCCTTGGAGGAACGACTGGTTATGCAATAAATCCAGCTAGAGATTTAGCACCAAGAATTGTACATGCAATAGTTCCTATAAAAAATAAAGGGAATTCAGATTGGGGATATGCTTGGATTCCAGTTTTGGGACCAATACTAGGGGGCGTAGTAGGAGCTGTAATATTTAACATGATATTTTAAGACTAAAACTATATTTTATGGTTAATAGAGAATAGAGAACACCATAAAAAATAGCAAATAATACATTGAGCTAAAGTAATATTATTTGCTAAAAATAAAAATTATTAAATATATACAAAGCTATTATATCAAATATAAAAAATGGGAGGAAGAAATTTATGAAAAAAATAATTAATAACCCAGATTTAGTTGTAGAGGATATGTTAAAAGGCATGGTAAAAGCACATCCAGAGTATATTAAAAAGCTTGAAAATGCAGATGTTTTAGTGAGAGCTAATTCTCCAGTAGAAGGAAAAGTTGCGTTAGTAAGTGGTGGCGGAAGCGGACATGAGCCAGCACATGGAGGCTATGTAGGAAAAGGTATGCTTGATGCTGCAGTTGCTGGAGCTGTTTTTACATCGCCAACCCCAGATCAAGTATATGAAGCTATAAAAGCAACTGATTCAGGAAAAGGGGTTTTGCTTGTAATCAAAAATTATAGCGGAGATATAATGAACTTCGAAATGGCTAAAGATATGGCTGACATGGAAGGAATTGAAGTTAGAGCAGTAGTAGTAAATGATGATGTTGCTGTAGAAAATAGTACTTATACAGCTGGAAGAAGAGGAATTGCAGGAACAGTATTTATACACAAAATTGCAGGAGCTAAAGCAGAAACAGGAGCTTCTTTAGAGGAAGTTACAAAAGTTGCAGAAAAAGTAATTGATAACGTAAGAAGTATGGGAATGGCTATATCTTCATGTACAGTACCAGCAGCAGGTAAACCAAACTTCACTTTGGGAGACAAGGAAATAGAAATAGGTATGGGCATCCATGGGGAACCAGGAACTCATAGAGAAGAAATTAAAACTGCAGATGAAATTTCTGAACATTTACTAAATAAAATTTTAGAAGATATGCCACTAACTAATGGGGAAGAAGTTGCAGTAATGGTAAATGGACTAGCATCAACTCCTCTTATGGAATTATATATAGTAAACAAAAAAGTTAGTGAAATGTTAGAAGAAAAAGGCGTTAAAATACACAGAACTTTTGTAGGTGAATTCATGACATCACTTGAAATGGCTGGCTTCTCCATAACTGTATTAAAGCTTGATAGTGAGTTAAAGGAACTGTTAGATGCACCAGCAGATACACCTGCATTTAAAGTAATATAGTTATAGTTTGATAAATTTTAGGTGAAGTATATTACTTCATCTAAAATTCATTAATTAATATATAAATGGAGGAATGTAATATGAGCATAAAAGGTAGAAATGTTATAGAAATATTAAAAGATATAAGTGTAAAAATGGACGAAAATAAGGCATATCTTTCAGAATTAGACGCAACTATAGGCGATGGTGATCATGGACTAAATATGAGTAAGGGTTTTAAAGCAGTATTAGAGAAACTAAAAGATGATGATGGAAGTGACATAGCAGGAATTTTAAAAAAGACAGGAATGGCATTGGTTTCTAATGTTGGAGGGGCTTCAGGTCCACTATATGGAACTGCATTTATGAAAGCTGCTTTAAGCATCAATGGCAAATCTGAAATAGATATTAATGATTTTGAGAAAATGTTAATTGATGCCCTTGAAGGAATAAAAATGAGAGGAAAAGGTCAAGCTGGAGATAAAACAATGATAGATGCAATAGAACCAGCGTTGGAAGCTATAAAAGATGGAATAGCAAAGGGCTTTGAGTCAAAAGAAATATTAAGGTTAACTAAAGAAGCAGCATATAGAGGAGTAGAACATACTAAAGATATTATAGCAAAGAAAGGAAGAGCTAGCTATTTAGGCGAAAGAAGTATAGGTCATCAAGATGCTGGAGCTACTTCCGCTGCAATAATATTAGAAACTATATATGAAGCATTTAAGTAAGAAGGATGCTTAAATAAATTATAAAAAGGAGAGTATACATGGTAGGAATTGTAATAACTTCGCACAGCGAAAATATAGCAAAAGGCGTAAAAGAATTAGCAGAACAAATGGCACCTAATGTACCAATAGCTATAGCTGGTGGTACTTCTGATGGAAGAATAGGAACAGACGTTGAAAAGATTATTAGCGCTATAGAAAATGTTTATTCTGAAGATGGTGTTATTATTATATTTGATTTAGGTAGTGCATTTATGAATGCTGAAATGGCAATAGAGTGTGTGGATGAAAGTATAGCAGAGAAAATTAAAATAGTAGATTGTCCTATAGTGGAAGGTGCTATAACTGTGGCGGTAGAGAGTAGTATAGGTAAAAATATATCAGAAATTGAAGAAGCACTAAAACCTATGAACTTAGGGAAAATGCCATAAATTATGCAGATTGAATGTTTGTAAATATATGAAAACTATGTTAGTATATTTAAGCATGTAAAAAATTATATGCTTTATGTAACAAACATAGGAGGAATGAATGTATGAGTAATGTACCAAGTTGCCCAAAATGTAATTCAGAATATACTTATGAAGATAGAGGTCTGTTTATTTGCCCAGAGTGTGGACATGAATGGAATTTAGAAATAGAAACTGAAAATAGTGAAGATAAAAATGTTGTGAAAGATTCTAATGGAAATATCCTAAGTGATGGTGATTCTGTAACGGTAATTAAAGATCTAAAAGTTAAAGGAAGTTCATCAGCTATAAAAATGGGAACAAAGGTAAAAAATATACGTCTAGTTGATGGAGATCATAATATTGATTGTAAAATTGATGGTTTTGGTGCTATGCAACTAAAGTCTGAATTTGTTAAAAAGATATAAAAGCAGACGAATAAACCCCTGGACATAAATGTCTAGGGGTTTTGCTTGTTCATAGATTTAGAATAATTAGTTAAATGTAGTTACGAAACCATTCATAATTAGATAAGGTGGATTTGCAGCAATATTTCTTGTAACACCATCAATAGGTACATTCTTAAATAAAACTTTTATTAAATTATAAACACTTTGAAATTCAACACATATAATTAGTAATATAGCACTGAAAGGGCTTAATAATAGGATGTTTACTTATTTTGGACAAAAAACTAATAATATACTCCCTGTCTGTAATCCCATGATGCCCTCAACTGATCAAAATCACTGGATTCCGTTAACTCCATTAAAAGAAATGTCAGAAAAAGAATATGACGTTATAATTGTAGGTACAGGAGCTGGTGGTGGAGCTGTATTATGGAGATTGTGCGAAAGATTAATGGAAAAAGGTGTACGAATAGGTATAATCGAGAGAGGCGATTTACTCATACCAACTAATTATTTAAATGTTCCAACATTAAATGCAGCAAGTGGAAGAGATTATTATTACAACGTAGGTTACAGACTTGGAAAATTTCAACCCGAATTTCCAGGAGCAAATGAAATATTTGCACTTGGAGGTAGAACATTGTTTTGGTCAGGAAATACCCCAAGATTAAATCCAAGTGAAATGATTGATTGGCCTATATCTTACAAGGACTTGATCCCATATTACAATATTGCAGAAGAAATAATGAGTATTTCAAATGGATATACACAAGATTCTAAATTATCTTCAACAATGCTTGAAATTCTAAGAACAAGTGGCTTCCCAGATTCTATGAAAATACCGGTGGCAGCGGATCTTTCACAAACAAAATACGGGCAAGTACACTCAAATGCTTTATTTAGTTCTATTCTGTTATTTGCAAGGGCATTATATAAACATAAATTTGATTTAGCTGTTAATGCACGAGCAGTAAGAATTCATAAAAAAGACAATAAAGCTAAGGGTATTGAAGTTATGTCTCCCGATAAAGAATCTTATTTTATTAAAGCAAAAAATATAGTTTTATCAGCTGGTATTTGGGAAACTCCTCGTCTTCTTTTACATTCTGGAATTAAAGGTAGTCCTGTAGGGCATTACTTGGCAAATCACTCGAAAATTTTAGCAACATTGAATGTGAATAGAAGTGATTTTGGAGAGGTATTAGGGACACTTGATCTTTTGGTGCCTGGAACAAATGAACGTCCTTATCAAGTTACGCTTTACGGCCCAGATCTTGAACGACATTTGTGGTATCAACCATATGAAAATAGACCATTACTAAATGAGATTGGAATTGGAATTGAAGGATTAGGTATTGTTGAGCCAAGATTTGAAAACAATATATCCTTAGATTTAAATAAAGTAGATGAATATGGAGTACCAGAAATAAAAGTTGAATTTTCTTATGGTGAAAAGGACATGGATGTTATCGGACAAATGCTAAATGGGATAAATAATATAATAAAGGGTATAGGGAGATATACAAGCATAAGTAACTCCAAGATATGTTTATTTGTACCAGGAGATGATTATCATGAAGTGGGAACCTGTCGAATGGGAAATGATCCATCTACATCAGTAACTAACCGTTATGGACAATTACATGAAATTCCTAATATATATGTTGCTGACAATAGTGTATATCCTTCTATTGGCGCTGCAAATCCTACATTAACAACAGTTTCTTTATCAATACGTACTGCAGATTATATCATCCACAAATTAATGACATCTTAAAGAAATTAAGTACATAAGCCTGCCAAGGTGGCAGGCTTATTAGTTTTTTGTTTTTATACTAATAATTAGTTAAATGTTGCAGTAAAGCCATTCATAATTAGATAAGGAGGATTTGCAGCAATATTTCTGGTAACAAGATTAGTGAAAGTAGCAGACCCATTGCTCGTATAGGTATAAATAGCTGTGCCTAAATGTGGTGAAGAGAATCTTGAAGTTGATATTCCATCTTTACCTGTACCATCAATGGTTACATTCTTAAATAAGATACCACTAAAACCTCCGCTGTATCCAAATTGTATTGCATCTCTTTGGGTGTTAATGATGTCGATATTCTCGAAAGTGATATTTTTTATGCCAGTATTTGAAGCCTCTAAATCAATTGCACCACGCTCACCGTTGTAGCAATCTTTACTTGTACCACAATTTATTATGGTGGTGTCTGAGAAAGTGATTCCTGTGTTGTTCTCGAAATGATATCCTGGGAATACAGTATTTAATCGGATACCTGAACCCATAAAGCTGTCTTTAATATAGTTATATCTTGCTTGATGTCCAGAACCACCGAATATAGCTATAGCTGCAGCACGCCAATTGTTTTCTATTGTGTTATATAGGAAGGAGTTGTTTACTTCCATAGGTGCGCCCATAGTTGAATCAGGCCACATAGCAAGTCCGTCATCACCATTATTTCTTACGCTGCAGTTTCTTACTGTGGAATTCTTAGTTCCTTGACAGAAGTTTACGCCATCAGCCAAGTTATTTCTTATACGACCATTTTCAATAACAAGTCCATCAGCAGGAATAGCTGGTGTATGAGCGTAATCTCCTACCCAGAAACCACACTCAAAGTGTTCTTCCCAGAAATCATGAATTTTAGAATTTGTGCCGAAGTTATCCATGAAGCATTTGTATATTGCATTTTGCCCATAACGTGATCTAAGATTTGAATTTATATATACATTACTAAAATCTAATTTACCAGTAGCAGCCATTCTTAGAGATATACCACCGCTAGCTGAATTTGAATTAGTGAACTGTATATTTGTATACCACATACCAGCTCCAGTAATTGTCATGCTTGAAAGAGGACTAGATACTGATCCAATTACCCACATATTATTTAAGTTAAATGTACCTGCAGGAATATATACAGTTTTTCCTTGGGAAGTGGCTGCACTTACGCAAGCATTGAAAGCTGCAAGATCATCTGTGCCGTCATTTGCAGTTGCTCCATAGGAGGTTACAGACAATGAGTTAGCAGGTTGAGAAATAGCTGATGGAACTGATTCAACTTCTACAAAGTCAACACCGTATACCAAGCTATCTCCTGATTTTTGGATTTTGAGTACATCACTAGCCTTAAGTGGTGAAGTAAGCAACCAGTGTTTTTCGTCAAATCGGAAAGCAACTTGGCCCCCATTTGGAGCATCGCCAGGTTGATCCCCTTGGAAGTATTGATAACTGTAGTAAGAGGTAAGGTCTATTGTTTGAACCTTAGAACCATTTACATAGCAGTCAAGAGAACCCTTAAGTCCCATTCCATCAGATGAATCAGGCATAGTAAATCGCATGTTAACACCAGTGCCACCTTTACTAACTGTCCATTGAACATAGGAACCATTTGAAGGAAGTTCTACATATTTTTGATTTGATGCTTCTGAAGCTGTTAGTGAATAATCAAAAGTTGGTGCAGATTTTAATAGAGCACCTCCGCCGATTGTAGCATCTTCAGATTCATATCTTGTATAAGGTACTGTAGCTCCACGATCACCATTTCCTACTGACATGGTTACATTATAAGTGTTATTTGTTTCATCTGTCTCTGTGGTTGTATTATTGTTATCAACAGTAGCACTTATTGAATGTGTTCCACTTGTTGCAGCCCATGTACCAGTTGCAGTTAAGGTAAGAGTAGAGCCTGCAGTTATTGAAGCAGTGCTGTTTGAGGAGGCAACAACTTGAGTGCCGTCAACTTTAAAAGAAACAACTCCAGCAGCTCCTGCGATTGTACCTTGATTCTTAACTGTTGCACTGAAGGTTACTGGGCTTCCAGCAATAACATAGGAAGGGGACCAAGAAATATCAGTTACAACAAGATCAATACCGGATTTGGGGCTAACTGATAAGTTTAAGTTATAGGTATTATTAGCTTCATTTCCCTCTATAGTTATATTTGAATTATCAACAGTTGCAGTTACAGAATGGCTTCCAACACCAGATGCACTCCAAGTTCCTGTGACAGTTTTAGTAGCACCAACTGCTAAGGAATCTGTATCATTTGCACTTGCAGATACTTGTGTTCCGTCAACTTTGAAGGAAACAATTCCAGGTGCGCCTGCAGCGTTGCCTTGATTTTTAATAGTAGCTGTAAAGTTTACAGTATCCCCAATTGATGGAGAAGTAGGAGTGCATGTCAAGTTTGTTACTACAAGATCAGCCATTGGTGAATTAGTAACTGAAAGACTTTCTGAATATTTGTTATTATCTTCATTTGATTCAGACATTCTATTAACATCATCAACCCATGCAGTTATATTATGGCTTCCTGATGAAGCAGTCCAAGTGGAAGCACCAGATGGCCCACCGCAAGCTGTTACAGTTATAGATGCACCAGGAGCTATGGAACTTGAATTATTATCAGACCATGATACTTGTGTGTCGTCAACAAAGAAACTTACTCCATTTATTACGCCAGCAGGGGTTGAACCTGTGCCTTGATTTTTTATAGTTGCGCTGAAAGTAACTGCATTTCCTGTTAATGGACTTGCTGGATTCCATGAAATATCTGTAACTACGAGATCAGGAGTTCCTGAAGAAGTAGTATTGCCATAAGCTTCAAATTCTGCAACCTGTCCTCCTGTAGCTCCGCTATTTGCAGTGAAGTTCAAGCGTACATACCTTGCACTTGTTTCAGTGAAGGTGATTATTACAGTGTTACCACTTGAAGGATTGAATGTATAGGTGTTTGAGGCTACAAGAGTTGAGTAGGAAGAATTATTTGTACTTGAAAGTAATGAGAAGGTTTGTGTCCTAACACCCCATGTTGGGTTTAGTTTCAATACCACTTTATTAATCGATTGTGCGCTTCCTAGATCAACTGTAAGGGTATTGGGATACGTACCAGGAGCACCTTCCCAGTAAGTGTTAACGTTACCATCGTTGGCATTTGTTGCAACGTAGTTCTGTTGTACGCTGCTGGCAGTAATAGTTTTATTAAGGGCCAAGTTAGCAGTATCTGCTGCATGTACAATGGGAGCAAAAGCAATAACTTGAGTCAGCATAAATGCTAACACAAGAATAAAAGTTGTATATTTTTTATAACTTTTTCTCATAAATTTACCTCCATTACATAATAAACTTTTTCATGAATTTAATATTTTATAATAAATATCACCTCCTTTGAAATTCAATGGGAAGTATTAATATAAAGTTGGTTAAACGTTAAATCTATTTCAAATATATTCTTAGTATCTAAAAAATATCAATAAAGTTTTAGTTATTACCATATAGTATAACGTTACATGTGATGCAATTTGGAGGGAATCAATATGATAGGAGATTTAACAGGAATTTCAAAAGGTTGAAGAAAATTTAGATAATAAATATACGATTAAGATTTCTATTTATGGAAATAAGATTGTTTTATATGAACTAGGATTAAGAATAGGTAAAGAAAAATATGCTCCATATAACTTATTTGATTTTCCTTAAGGAATAAAATAAATTAATTTTCTTGTTGACCTTCACGTGACGTCATACTTTATAATCGAAATTGTAATAAGTGATATCACAGTTTTAAATGAATTATAAGGAGATGATTTTAATGGAAATAATTATACAGGATACTTTAAGTTTATATAAAGAAATGCTTAGTTTGCCAGAAGTAGAGAGAAGGGAGTTCTTTAGTAGAGAACTAGTAGAACCTTTTAATCCTATGTTTGAAATAATGCATATGCCAAAGACACCTGAGGCAATGGGATGTATAGAGATATCTGGCCGTGACTCAAAGATGATAGAAATGTTAGAAAGGCTTGAAAAAGCAGATGCATGGAATAATGCAAGAAAAGCCATGGAAACAGCAGTAGATCGCTTTGAAAAAGCATCTATACCATTACCTGAGAAAGTTATAGTAGGAATCTTTTTAGGAAATCCAGAATTTTTAGCTATGGTGGAAGGATATACAGGTATGGGGTCTATACCTGGTTATATACAAATAATAATTGATCCTAATGAAAAGAATCTACCAAAGCTAAATGCATGCATAGCTCATGAATTTCATCATAACGTGCTTTTCTATAATGCAAAATGGAACTTTATGAGTGATGTAACAGTTGGAAAGTACCTTGCAGTTGAAGGATTGGCTGAAAGCTTTGCAGCTAGTTTATATGGTGAAGAGTTTATTGGTCCTTGGGTAACTGGTCTACAAGGTGCTGATTTAGAGAAAGCAAGAAGAATAACTTCAAAAGCACTTGATGTTAAAGGATTTATGGAAGTGCGTAAATATATATTTGGAAAGCATCCAATGATGCCTGAAACTAAGGATTTTGACATGCCATTCTGTGGAGGATATGCTGTGGGATATCACGCAGTACAGTCATACTTAAGAAAAACTGGAGTTTCAATAGAAAAGGCTACAATAATAGATGGAGATGAAATTATGAAGTCATCTGGCTATTTTGATGCTTAAAAGAGAAAGAACTTACTTTAAATAGTAAGTTCTTTATTTTTCACAGTAATACATAATTGCCCTATAAATGAAATCACTCAAATCTTCATCACTAAATTGATTAAAGTAACTTTTAAATCTATTATCGTATTTATAGTTGTGAGCAATACATTTTAAAATTTCAGTATCGCAAGTCATAAACTGTTCCATGTAACTTTTCCATTTTATAATTAAATTTTGAACATCATAAGAAGCGGGAGATTTATGAATAAGTTTTGCTATTTTCTTATACACCGTTTCTATATTGTTCGCGAAATCATTAGATACTTTTATTCTTTCATCATCAGATAGTTTTTCTAGGTTACCCTCAAATTCTTTATATTTCTCGGTTTCACCATATACTATTTTGGCTTCACGATTATATTGCTCTTCTAGCGGAAAAATAGATGAGTTATTAAATACATTCAAGTTAAATACATCTTTTCCTGATACATAATCCTCTAAGGCAGAAATTATTTTACCTAATCGTTTCTGTTTAGACAGTAACGTTTGATAATGTACTTTTAACATTTCTTGTTGTTCTAGTTTTGATAGTTTCATAATATCAGCTATTTCTTTTAAAGGTAGATCCATTTCTCTGAAAAATAAAATGGTTTGAAGTTTTTCTAAATCTTCTCTGCTATAAGCCCGATAACCATTGTCTAGTAAGCGAGTTGGTTTCAATAAATCTATCTCATCATAATAATGTAATGTTCTAGCAGTGACTCCTGTTATTTGTACTATATCTTTAATAATAAAAAATTGTTTTTTCATTTTAAAAGGTCCTTTACTTATTTATAGTTATATATAGAATACACTATAACTTTACGTCATAGTCAAGTAAAAGAACTATTTGTGCAATATCTGTATAAAAAGCATACCACTTACAAGCAATAACTAACCACTTGCTTAAGTTATATTTACAAGGGGGAAAACAGTCCATATAATAAAAAATGTGGGGAGTGAAAATATGAAGATACGAATCGAAGTAGATAATAAAATTGAAGAAAATGAAGTTATCATTAGATGTAGTGAACTAAATGATGAAGTTAAGAATATTCAAGTTTCACTTAACGATATATTGTCACAAAATAAGAATATAACTTTCTATAAAGGAGATACAGAATACTATCTTTCTTTGGATGAAATTTTATTCTTCGAAACTGAAGAAAGCTGGATTTGTGCACATACAGTTGACAATATATACAATGTGAAATATAAACTTTATGAACTTGAAGAATTCTTACCTGGATATTTTATGAGAGTTTCAAAATCCACAATTCTGAATACAAATCATATTTACTCCATAACACGCAGTATATCATCATCAAGTAAGGTTGAATTTCAAAATACGCATAAGCAGGTATATGTTTCAAGATATTACTACAAACCATTAAAAATTAAATTATTAGAAAAGAGGAAATGATATGAAAAGAGAAAGAATTTTTTGGGGATTAGTATTTATACTATGCGGAGTTTTTTTAATTGTAAGTAAGCTAGGATACTTTCCTGATATAAATGTATTTAGTTTATTATTAACAGTATTTTTAGTAGTAATTATTATTAAAAGCTTAACTCGCATGAATTTTCCAGGTATTTTATTTCCATTAGCGTTTATCAGCATAATATATGATGACCAATTGGGAATTACAAGTATTACTCCATGGACTGTACTATTTGCAGCATTACTAGGAAGTGTTGGTCTTTCTATGATTTTTCATAAACGTGCTGGATGGATTCACGATAAGCATCATTGGGATGATTATAAGTTTGAAAAAATTGAAGTAGAAGATGAAAGCCATGTTAAATATGGAAGTTCATTTAATTCTACTATAAAATATATAAACTCAGATAATTTCGAACAAGCTGATTTTAACTGTTCTTTTGGATCTTTGAAGGTGTATTTTGATAACGCAACTATACGTAACGGTAATGCAGTAGTTAGAATTGATGCTTCTTTTTCAGGAGTTGAATTATATGTACCAAAAACTTGGAATGTAGAGGATAAAACTAGTGGTTTCCTAGGCTCACTTAGTGAAAAGAATAAAAATGATAAAATAACTACAAGTACTTTAACTGTAGTTGGCGATATCAAGTTTTCAGGAGTAGAAATAATTTATATCTAAAAATGTATAAATATTATGCTAAAAGAGGCTGTTGCAAATGCAATGGTCTCTTTTTAAAACAATACGAACCTCGAAATAATCCGAGGGGAGAGCTTTTTATATTCATAGATTTTAAATAGCTATTAGTAATATTAACTTATGGTATAATAGATTAACAAAAAATTAGATAGAAATAATAATTTAGTATATATCTATAGATACTATTCATAGGGAAGTATATTGAAGAGGAGGCTGAATATTATAATGGATACTGGAAATAGTAGAAGAATAATTTTAGATTTAGCAGTGACATTAGATGGATTTATCGAGGGACCAAATGGTGAAGTTGATTGGTGTATCATGGACAATGATATGGGATTTACTGATTTTTTAAATAATATTGATACAATTTTATATGGACGTAAAAGCTATGAATTATGGGGACAGTATGTTCCTGAAGGTGGAATATCAGATGCTGAAAAAGAAGTATGGAAGTTAGTTCATAGTAAGAAGAAATATGTGTTTTCTAAAACTGCTACCAAAGAGTATCCAGGGGCCAATCTAATAAGTTGTAACATTGCAGAAGAAGTAAAGCAAATAAAAAGTGAACCAGGTAAAGATATTTGGCTTTATGGAGGAGCAAGTCTTATAACAACTTTTTTAAGTCTAGGGCTTGTTGATGAATATAGATTATCTATCCATCCTGTCATTTTAGGAGAGGGTAAACCTCTGTTTAATGATATAAAGAAGAGAATAGGTCTCAAGCTTGTTAGTACTAAGAAGTTTTCTTCAGGTGTAGTTCAGTTATGTTATCATTGTGCATAGAATTAATATATGAATAGTTAGTAATTATGGAGATTATGGCAATCAAAATTTTGAGTGCCATAATTTTTTTTAGCATATATTTACATTTGTAAATATATGGAGTAATATATAGACATACGATATATAGAGAAGCGATATATAGAAGTACGATATAGATTTGGTGGTGTATTTATGAAAAAGACTGCAGAGAGCTTTCTACCATTAACAGAAACAACTTATCTAATTCTTACATCATTATGGAATCCACTTCATGGTTATGGAATAATGCAAAATGTAGAGAAAATGACGAACTCAAGAATAGTACTTGCACCAGGTACATTATATGGTGCACTATCAAAATTAGCAAAGGATAATCTAATTCAGGCTATGGATACTTCATTAGTGGCAGACAGAAAAAAGAATTACATTCTAACTGAATTAGGAAGAGAAGTAGTTAAGTTAGAGTTTAAAAGGTTAGAGACTTTAGTTATAGAGTCCAAAAAAATGCTAAGGAGTGTTAATTTTGAGGACAACTAAAAAAGTATTTAAATTATTCTACATTTTTGATTTAGAGAAAGAAGAGAATTGGCTTAGAGAAATGGCTAATAAAGGTTGGTTTTTTGAGAAGGTAAATTACTTAGGAGTTTATACATTTATAAAAGGACCATGTACTGATACCATATATAAAATTGATTTCAATAAAAATATTAGTGATGTTGAAGAATACTACGATTTGTTTAGTGAAAGTGGATGGGAATTTATATATAAAATAAGATTTTTCAAATATTTTAGATATGTTGGTGACGCAGCTAGTTATAAGAATGAGCCGAATATTTATAATGAACCAACGGAACAAATTACATTTCTTCGCAAATGGTTATTATTATTTTTAATAGTTTATGGAATTGAATATGATTTGCTTTTTAGTATATCATTTCTACAAAAGGCTAGCCAGGGAGCAATAAATATAATCCTAATTATTATTTTATTATCATGTATCTTAGTAAGGTTTATAAACTCCTATATAATATTAAAGCGAAAGCTGAAAAGAAGTAAAGGTATAGAGTATTATTCTAAAAATGATCTAAGAAAAATATATTCTTCAGTATCTTTGTTAATAGCTCCAATTTTAATTTGTGTTATTTTAGCTAGTACATTAACCAATATTTATACTGTTGGAGGTTCAGATAAAGCTATTAAAGCTAAAATATTGAAATATGATAGGACTTCTTTATATCCAATGAAAAATATAGATTACATTACATCACATGATTTTGGCAGTTACAGAGTTTATTTATACGGAAGCAATGAGAGAATTGGTATAATTGCAATAGAAAAAGTATTTTTAAATAGGTATAAGGTAGTAACAAATTTTAGTGGAGAATTACCTCTAAAACAGTTTATAGCTACAGATTATTTAAAATTAGGAGAGAGTAAGTACACAGTTATATATGGTAAGGACGAAAGTAATGAAATTTACAAAGCAGTTATAACTTATGAAGATGGTACTGGTGATGAAATTATGAAGGAATATTTTATAGAAAAAGACAATTGCTTTATGATTATTCAAAAGCAAGATAAAAAGGTGAAACAAATTAAACTATATGATAAAGATAATATAGATATTACTGATAAATATAGTAAGTAAATACTAAAAAATTATTTTAAAATTAAACCTTAATAAAACCTCATGAATACTAGGGTGCAACCATCAGTTTACAAAAAGAAATTGCCAGTTGGTAGCGTGAAAAAGGTAAATTTTATATAATTCTATTGAGGTGAAGAGAATGAACTTATCTGAAAAACTACAGTTCTTAAGAAATAAGAATAGACTATCTCAAGAAGAACTTGCAGAAAGGTTAGGAATATCAAGGCAAGCAATTTCAAAATGGGAGTCAGGACAAGCAACACCAGATTTAAAGAAACTAATAACTATAGCTGATCTTTACAATGTAACCATAGATAGTTTAGTTAAAGATGGTGATGACTTTGATATTATACAAAGTGATGAAACCTATAGCCAAGAAAAGAAAGAACCGGAAAAAATAGATAATAAAAAGTCACAGGTAATTATTAATATTAATAAAAGTTCACTGGAATATGAATATAAAAGTAAGAGATTATTATTTGGCTTACCACTAGTTCATATCAATATAGGAAGAGGATTTAAAAAGGCAAAAGGAATAGTTGCGGTAGGAAACATATCTTATGGAATACTATCATTAGGATTTGTCTCTTTTGGTTTTTTAAGTTGTGGTTTCTTATCAATTGGATTAATTAGCTTAGCACTTTTCTCAATTGGATTATTACTAGCTGTAGGAACTATATCATTAGGGATTATTTCAATTGGTGCAATTTCAATAGGAGTATTTTCATTTGGGGCACTAGCTATTGGAAAATATGCTGTAGGGGCAGCGGCCATGGCATCAGATATAGCAATTGGAGATTATGCATCTGGGCATATAGCCATAGGAAATAGAGTAGTAGGAGAAAACACATTACCACTAGATACATCAGCTAAAGAGGTTAAAACCTTAATTAAAAGAGAGTATCCTAATTTGAAAGATACTGCTTTAAATATAATTAATTTCTTTGTTAATCATGTTATGGCAGGAACAAAATAAAATACATTTATTGAAGATTTTAAAAGAAACTCTCGGTAGATAATCGAGGGTTTTTAATTGTTTTAGGTAAAGGAAAAACTCCAAAATAGATTGAATCTTTTATGATATCGTTCAAAATGGACACGATCAATTTGCTTATTTTGACACACTGTTTATTTTTTGTTAGTATTATATCACCAAAATAGAAGATTAAATATTAAAATACGGTACAAAGATATCACAATATCTCAAAGTAAAGATTTGTATCACAGGTGAATATATGAAAAAGGTTATGAATGAACAATTAATTTATGAAATACTTTCAGTTGTGGAAGAAATCCCAGTAGGGAAAGTAGCGACATATGGACAAATTGCTAGCCTTATTGGCAGAGATAAAAATGCACGACTTGTCGGGAAGGTTCTTAGCCAGTCTGAATTTTATGGGAAATATCCGTGTCATCGTGTGGTAAATCATGCTGGAAGGTTAGCACCAGGGTGGATGGAACAACGATTTCTACTTTTAGAAGAAGGTGTATCATTTAAAGATGAGAATCATGTTGATATGAAGGAAAATCAGTGGGACTATTAGAATTGAGATGTAAGAAAGAGGTATAAATTATGATAAAACCAATCGTAAAAGATATATTGTTTTTAGGACAAAAATCAGAAGAGGCAACTAAAGATGATATAGTAGTAGTTGATGATTTAATAGATACATTAAGAGCAAACTTAGAAAATTGTGTTGGATTAGCAGGTAATATGATTGGAGTAAAAAAGCGTATATTGGTATTTGCAGTAGGAAGCCTTATTGTACCTATGATAAATCCAGTTATATTAAAGAAAGAAAAGCTTTATGAAACAGAAGAGAGTTGTTTATCTTTAATTGGTATTAGAAAAACAACGAGGTATGAAATGATAGAAGTTGAATATCTTGATAGAAATTTTAAGAAGCAAAAGCAAGTATTTACTGGATTTACAGCACAAATAATTCAACATGAAATGGATCATTTTGAAGGTATAATAATCTAATTAAAGATGAATGACGGATTAAAAGAATCGTGTTGGCCTCATAGTTACAATTGATGTAACTTGAAACTTGAAACTGACAGTGATATAATTGTAAAATCAAAGAGGTGATAAATTTGGAAAAGATTTCGTTAGATAAAGAAATAATACTCAATGCAGCAGAAGAAGTTATTCGCCGTTTTGGACCAGACAAAGCGAATATTTCTGACGTAGCAAAATCATTAAAAGTTAGCCATGCAGCTCTTTATAGATATTATAATGGAAAAACTGACCTTTGGAAAGCTGTTACAGAACGATGGCTTTCAAATTTGCATGCTTCTTCAAAGGATATTTTAAGAGAAGATAATCCTGCAGATATTAAACTTTCTCGTTTGCTTGAGGACTTTGCGGAAGCGAAACGTAGAAGTAGCATTAATGATCCAGAAATGTTTGCTAATTATCTTAAACTTGCCCAAAGTTCAATGGATGTAATAGAAAAAAGTATAGCAGATGGGATAAATTGTATTACAGAGATTATAGTACAAGGAATTGCAGAGGGGATATTTTTTGAAGAGTTTCCTCATCAAGCTTCAATAGCAGTATATCATGCAACTAGTGCTTTTATCCATCCAAACTCATTCGAAGCTCATAATAGAAAACAAAACATAGAATCTGTTATAAATCTTCTGATAAGAGGACTTAAAAACCCTAATAAATAGATTATTTTTAGCCCTTGACTTTCCTAATAGGATTGTTGAGGGCTTTATTTATAGTTCCAGACTTCTCTCATACTTTACAATAACCTTGTCAAACTGAAAGAGGGTACAATATTCTTTTATAAAATTTATTTAAAGTTACATATTTTATATATTGTAATTTGTAATGCGGTGTGATAATATTAATATCATAGGTTACAAATAATAAATAATGTAACTAGTAACAACCGATATAAAAGGCCACTGCTTGATACTGTAAATTTGCTAGATAATATTTAGGTTAAGACAATTATTGTGTCAGGAGATGACACGAATGCAGATTTGAAGAATAATAAATACCTCAGGGGGATGTGAAATGTCAAAGAATATCATATTCTATTTTTCAGGTACTGGTAACAGTCTAAAAGTGGCAAAAGATATCGCAGCTGCAATTGAAGACTGTGAGTTAATTTCAATGGGGAAATCGCACAAGTTAAGCGGTACATATGAGCGAATTGGCTTTGTGTATCCTGTTTATGGTGGTGGTTTGCCGGGTGTGGTTGAGAGGTTTGTAAAAGCACTTGACCTTTTAGAGAATAAAAATAGCTTTATTTTTGCTGTTTGCACAAGCGGAAGCGGGAGTGCTGGTGGTTTGACAAATATCAGCAAAATCATTGATGGCAAGGGTGGCAAACTGAGCTACGGTGAAACAGTTAGGTGCTTTTCTAATTACATTGGTTTGTACGCCATGGGAAGCAATGCAGATATTAAAGCAAAGTCACAAACTCAGGCCACAAAGCAAGTTATTAAGGACATTCAATGTCTAGCTGTAAGCCCACCTTCTAAAAATAATCCAATGATACTACTTCATGGGCCTTTTATAAAGTGGTTAGCAAAAAGGGATAAAGCGTTCAATGTAAGCGAAGCTTGTAACAGCTGCGCAACCTGCAGTAAGGTTTGTCCTGTAGAAAATATAAAAATGCAAGACGGCAAGCCAATATTTTTACATCATTGCGAGCAGTGTGTTGCTTGTGTTCAGTGGTGTCCTAAACAAGCCATCAATATTAAGAATAAAACACAAAACCGTGGTCGGTATCATCACCCAGACATAACACTAGAGGATATGATTAATAAAAAATTATAAATCAATTTTAAAGGAGGATTTTACTATGCGTATTTTTGTAACAGGAGCAACAGGTTATATAGGTTCTGAGGTTGTTAGGGAACTTATAAATGCTGGACATAAAGTCATTGGATTAACACGTTCAGAGAAAGGTGCATTAAAATTAAAGGAAGCTGGTGCCGAAGTGCATCAAGGTTCACTTGATGATTTAGATAGCCTACGCAGTGGAGCTGCAATTGCAGATGGCGTTATTCATTTAGCATTTAAGCACGATTTCTCAGATTTTGCAGGTTCACTTGCCACAGATTTAAAAGCAATTGAGGCGATAGGGGAAGTACTTGAGGGTACTGGAAAGCCATTTTTGACCACAGCTCATGCAAATGGTACAGCATCAGATAATGCCACTTTGGAGCTTGCAAAGCGTGGTGTTAGGGCATCGGTTGTGTCTCTTTCACCATCTGTGCATGGGGATGGCGATAAGGGATTTGTTCCACAATTAATCAATATTGCAAGAGCAAAAGGTTTCTCTGCATATATTGGCGACGGGTCCAACCGCTGGCCAGCAGTACATCGTAAAGATGCTGCACGACTTTTTCGTTTGGCATTGGAATCAGCCCCAGCAGGATCAAAGCTGGATGGGGTTGGAGATGAGGGTATACCGTTCTGTGATATTGCCAGTGTAATTGGTCACCATCTAAACTTACCCGTAGTCAGTATTACGCAAGAAGAGGCAGTGGCTCACTTTGGTTTTCTAGGTCCTATTGCAGCCTTTGACATGCCAAGGTCAAGTGCGCAGACTCAAGAACTTTTGAACTGGAAGCCGGTGCATCCTACATTGATCGAAGATCTCGAACAAGGGGATTACTTTAAAAAATAATTCTTTACAAAATGTCACCACTGATGATGAACAAATTAAGAACTTTGTGTTTTATATATAGAAAAAAATTACTACAGGGAAACTTTCTCTGTAGTAATTTTTTATTAAGTTTAATGTATTGTTATAAATACTAGATGAAAAAGATATAAGATAGTTATACATCTCTATTACGATATAAATCTAGACCTTTCATTACATAGGGACGGACAATATCTACAAGTAAATTGATTTTATTATTTTCACCAGACACAAACCAAGAATAAGTAGCACTATAGATAGCTGAGCATGTCATGGCTGATAGAATTTTTATATTTAGGTTGTCTTTTACACTGAAAGTATTTCCTTTCAAAAATATATCTTCTATAGTTTGCTCAAGCATATTTTTTATCTTATTGTCAACAAGCGTAGCAATGGATTTGGAATTCCACCCGCATATCTTATAAAAAGTTACAATGTAATTGTGAGTCAATAAGATTAATTTGTTACATATTTCATTCGTAAATTCCTGAGCATACTTAACTTCTTCAGGAATCATCTCATAAAAAGCCTGTTCTGTAATTTCTTCTAATAAAGCATATTTATCTTCATAATGTGCATAAAAGGTAGCGCGGTTAATAGAAGCTTTCTCTGCAATATCTTTTATTGTAATTGCATCAAATCCTTTTTTTTGTAATAAAATGCTAAAAGCTTCCCTTATTAATTGTCGTGTACGTAAAACTCTTGGATCTTCTTGATTTACCATGTATATTTCCTTTCCAAAACATCAAATATCAAAATTTGTTGCTTAAGCTACTTTTCACTTATTCTGCTGGTTGTAATCATAATAGTGGGGTACTAATATAATATCATACAGGTGTTGCCTAAACAACATGTGAACAATTCTTAGGAAGGAATGATGATATGAATACAAAGCAAAAAAAAAATTTGATATTTGGAGCAGGTGTGGTTGGAAGTATATATGCACTTAGATTTGCTCAGTCTGGAATGGATGTCACACTACTAGCGAGAGGAAAGAGACTAGAGGAGCTAAAAAAGGATGGATTACGATATAATGACAATGGAAAGATAGAGTGTATGTCAATTAATACAATTGAAAAATTGGAAGATGATGATATTTATGATTTCATCTTTGTTCCTGTACGTTACGATCAGGCTGAATCTGCACTGAACTCAATTAAGAATAATCATAGTAAAACTATTATCACCTTAACCAATACCATGGGATACGACCGTTGGCTTGAAATAGTAGGTGACAGATTGCTTCCAGGATTCCCTGGCGCAGGTGGTGATATGAAAGATGGTATTCTGTATGCACAATTTGGTTCTGAGAAGCATCAAGGAACTATTTTTGGTGAAATAAGTGGTCAAGTTACCGAAAGAGTGAAAGAACTTGCTCAAATTTTTGAAGCTTCAAATTTACATTATGAAATACAAAAAAACATAACAGCGTTCCATATTTCCCATACTGCAACTGCTATAGTTATAAAACACTTTTATACCAATACAGGTATGATGGATATAGAGACAGCAAAAAGTGAAAACACTTTACTAAACATTGCCACAGAATTAAAACAAAATATACATATGATAGCTCAGGCGGGAATTCCAGTAATCCCACCAGAAACAAAGTCATTAGGAGAAATGTCAGAAAAGGATATTATCAATATGTATAGAAAGATGCTAAGCAGTGATTTTACCATTGATGTTTTACTAGGAAACCATGCTGTTAGTGCAAAAAAAGAAATAATGCAGTTAGATGAGATATTTAATAAAAAGATACGTGTTCAACCATAAAATAAACATTGAATTTATAAATAACAGAAGCTTTTTGCCTTAACCATTGATATCAATTGGTTAAGGCCTTTTTTATTTATGTAAACACATATCATATATAATATTACTTTTACAAAATATGTTATAATAGAAAAATAATTGATTTTGGTAAGATACAACTAGTAATTTAAAAGGGGGCTTTTACTATGAAAAATCTGAAAGTAGCTTTATTGCAGCTTATTCCAGAAGATACTTTGGAGGGCAATATGCAGAAAGGATTGATGTATTGCAGAAAATCCAAGGAAATGGGTGCAGATATTGCATTGTTTCCAGAAATGTGGAGCATCGGCTATGAAATCCCTGAAGATATTGATGAATTGAAAGGAAACGCTGTATCTGCTAATAGTGATTTTGTTAATTCATTTGGTGAACTTGCAAAAGAACTTAATATGGCTATTGGAATTACCATTCTTGAAAAGTACGATCCATTACCAAGAAACACGTTATGCCTATTTGATCGTTTTGGCAACAAGATACTTACCTATGCAAAAGTACATACTTGCGATTTTGGCGAAGAATGTAGACTAACTGCAGGCGATGATTTTTACGTTGCTGATTTAGATACTGAGCAAGGCAATGTAAAAATAGGTGCAATGATTTGCTACGACAGGGAATTCCCAGAAAGTGCGAGAATTCTTATGCTAAAAGGCGCTGAGATTATTTTAGTACCAAACGCTTGTCCTATGGAGATTAACCGCATTTCACAACTGCGAGCAAGAGCATATGAAAATATGGTTGGTATTGCAACAGTAAATTATCCAAAAGGCAAACCTGACTGCAATGGACATTCTTCTGCATTTGATGGAATTGCGTACAGGCCTTCAGATTTTAGTTCAAGAGATACGCTTATTATTGAAGCTGATGAAAAAGAGGGGATTTGTATAGCTGACTTTCCTATAGATGAAATCAGAGAGTATAGAAGTCATGAAGTACATGGTAATGCATATCGCCATCCGCAGAAATACAAATTACTTATTTCTGAAAGTATTGAAGAGCCATTCATCAGAAAGGATTATAGAAAATAGTGAAAAAAATAACAGGTTGGAAGGGGCGGTTATATGTCAAAGGCAAATGATAGAGATGTAGTTAAATTTCAGTATAACTCAGACAAAAATTTATATGCTAGACAAGCCTTACATAGGGGATTCAGCACAAATAAATATGGATGGGAAAATTGGGTTTTTGATCAATATATGTTTAAGCCAAATGATAAAGTTATTGAGTTAGGTTGTGGCAATGGAAGTACCTGGGCTAATAATAGTAACAAGATTCCAAAGGATATTAAGGTGACTCTTACAGACATATCTCAAGGTATGTTGAGTACAGCAGAGAGTAATCTTTTATCAATCGAACAGATAATTGAGTATTGCAATATGGATATACAAAACATTAAATATGCAAATAGTTCTTTCGAATGTGCAATTGCTAACCATATGCTTTATCATGTACAAAATAGAGATTTAGCAATAAGTGAGATTTCAAGGATACTTAAAGAAGATGGAACTTTTTATGCTACTACAAATAGTATTTATAACATGAAGGGACTTAAGGATTTAGTTATGGATTTTGATTCAAGACTTGATTATTCTTCCTTTTCAGTTGCAAGTGAATTTGGGTTAGAAAATGGAGCTGAACAGTTATCTAGACATTTTGAATCAGTCGAAAAGTTAGTATACGAAGATTCTCTCCATATAACAGAACCAAAGCCTTTAGCAGATTATGTTCTGTCTTTGGAAGGGCATGTAAACATACAAGAAATAATGACAGAGAGTAGAATAAAAGATTTCTATCAATATTTAGAATATATAATATTAAAAGATGGAAGCATAGATATACCTAAGGCTAGTGGAATGTTTATAGCTAAGAAGCCTAAGAAATGAATAATCACATATATTATCACTAAATAAAAATTCAGCAAATATTCTTGTCTTTGCTAATGAAAAAAATAAGCTTTAGCTAGTTATGGCTAAAGCTTATTTTTTATACCAGTGAGAATAAAGTCTATTACATCATGAATTAAGATTTCTTGATCAATTGGAGTTTTCTGCATTTTCCATCTATAAACTGCATTATAAATTGAAGTGCTTATCATTGTTGATATTAGCTCAATACGCATTATTTCATGTTCAGCCCATACGGGTTCATTTTTAAATGCTGTATATATAATAGAATAAAGCTCTTCAGTTATTTTATTACCGATTAGTGGAAGTATGGAAATGTACCCGCAGTCACAGGTAGCCTTTATCATTTCAAAGAAATCGCAAAGACAAAGAACTAAATTGCGTATTGAATGTTCATTTATAGACAGTTCATCTTGAATTTTGCTTGATAGAAGCTCAGTGAATTTTTCTGCTACAAGTGTATCAAGAAGATCATATTTGTCAGTAAAATGTGCGTAGAAGGTTGTACGGTTTACGGTTGCAGCGGTGGTGATATCCTTCACGGTAATAGATTCAAAGCCTTTTTTAGAGACCACTGAAATAAACGCGTTGATTATCAGTTCACGTGTTCTTTTTACTCTTGGATCATTTTCATTTATTGTTGCCATAGATAAACTACCTCTCAAAAGAAATTATTTATTTAACGGACAGATTAAAGGGAGTGTTACATAACCGACACTTCCTTTAATCTGTTGATTGTAAAGCCTATATGCATAGTATATATTTTTATTATAAAAGACACATGTTGCTTTTGCAATATGTGTTGAGTTTGATAATACTATTTAATATAGTTTTAGGGGGAAGTTCTTATGATTTTTTATTTTAGTGGCACAGGCAATTCTGCAGCAATAGCAAAGAAAATTGCAGTAAATATTGAGAATGAGAAAGTTATGTTTATCCCAGATCTCTTTAATTCAAATGCAGACTTATCTATATATAACAATGAAGAAAGAATAGGTTTTGTTTTTCCGTGCTATACTGCAAATCCACCAAAGATGGTTTTAGAGTTCTGTGAAAGATTATCAAAGCAGATTGATTTCAGTGATAAATATGTTTATGCAGTAATAAATTATGCTAATCATGTTGAGGCAGCATATTTAACCTTTAAGAAGAAATTACCCAAACTAGATAGTTGGTTTGAAATAACCATGCCAGGGAATATTATTTTGAGAAATTTTAATATTATGGATAAAGAATATAATAAGAGATTATTAGCTGACTCAGAAATTATAATCAGTAAATTTGTGCAAGACATTAAAGAAAAAAGAACAATAATAATGTACAAAAACTCAGATCTTAAAGCACGATTATCTACAAAACTTGGATTAGTGTTACATGAAATTGTATTTACCAGTCAATGTAAGAAGTTCTATGCTGAGGATAACTGTGTAAACTGCGGAAAGTGCGCTAAGGTATGTCCAACTAATAATATAACCCTTAAAGATAAGCCTGTTTGGGGAAATAACTGTACTGCCTGCCTTGCATGTATTAATAGATGCCCTAAAAAGGCAATTCAAAATGGTAAAGAAACAATAACGAAGGATAGATATGTTCATCCAGATTATAAATAATATAGGAGATGATGGGTTTTGAATCAATTAATTAATACTACATTAGGGAAAGTAAATACAAAAGTAGCAGGTAAAAAAGGAAAACCAGTTATTCTGTTTATTCATGGGTTAATGGCATCTTTACAGTATTTTAATGAGCTAATAGAAGAACTGCAAAATGATTATTACATGATAGCTGTAGATCTCGTTGGAAATGGGGATTCAGATAAACCAGAAAAAGATATTTATACAATGGAAAATCAGGCAGCTTCTATTTGGGAGGTAGTATCTCAATTAAATATTGACTGTAAGATAAACTTAGTAGGTCATTCCAGCGGAGGTGCTGTAGCTATTGAAATGGCAAACCAACATCGAGAAAAAGTTGAAAGAATTATCATGCTAGGTACATCTACTGATTTTACATATGCAAAATTAAATCCAATGTTATCTTATTTTAGTAAACCTATAATTGGATCAATAATAAAATTTGCATTGAATTTTATAAAGCTTGGCAAGAAGCCTCCAGAAGCTTTTTCAGAGAACTACGACATGAAACAATTAAAGCACCCAGAAATTCTAACAGGTGCATTGCAAAGAATGACTGTGTACTCTATAGTTCATACTCAAGAGATGTTCCCTGTATACACAGCTAAGAAACCACTTCATAGTAGATTAGATGAATTAAAATTACCAACATTAGTATTGCTTGGTACAGATGATAGAGTTGCTACTAGTAAGGGGGCAGCTCATGACGAAGCAGTTTATAAAAATGTTCAGACAGTTACGTTTAATTGGATTAATGGAGCTGGTCATATGTTAATGATAGAAAAGGTAGAAGAGGTATCTATGGCTATAAAAAACTTTATTCCAAGTATATAGGGGAGGAAAAGAAATCCTTGGTGCCAAAAATTCAATAGAAAAATTAGTAGATCCAAAATAATTTTGTTTCTACTATTCTTTCTATTATACATAATGTTTTTTGAAATCTGGATGCATAGAAAATTTCTTGCGTAAGTTAACAAGATTTTTACCAAAACTGTCTTCTAACAGTTCTCTATGTTTATCCATTATTTCCATGATATATAAGTCATGAATTATTACCTCTGTAATAGGCATCACTAATCCCTGATGCATAGTCCATGCAGCTCTGCTGTCTTTATCGAGAGATACAATTCCTGCTACAACTTCAGAATCATCAGCACTAACTACAATCCAACGACCACCATATTCATCTGTAATTTCAGCACTCATATCATGAAAATAGACAAAGGCAAAATCACATTCCAGTTCTCCATAAGCTACGATAGTTACAATTACACCTTTATCTGCTGCTTTTCTTAGTTCAGCTTCAAGTTCTTTAAATTCTTCATTCCAAAGTTCTATTAGGATTCTATGTTCTGCTGAAAGTATACATTCCTTTACTTTATCTAATATTTCATTATGTCCAGTAATATTCCAGATATTCTCACGATTCTTTGCAGATTTGTTAAATTGTTCTAAAGATTTTTCAGCAAGTTTAAAATCTTCTTCGACTTTAATTCGGCGATTTTTAATTAATTCTTTTGCGGGAACTGGAATATACTGTTGAGTACTTCCAGGGCTGATTAAGATATCTCCACGTATAGTAAGACTGTCTAGAATCTCATATATCTTTGATCGTGGTACACCAGAATTTTTGGCTACAGCATAGCCCGTTAAAGGGGATTCCTCCAATAGAGCAAGATAAGCTTTAGCTTCATATTCTGTAAAATTTAAGTTTTTTAGTGTTTCCAAAACATTTCCTTTCATAACTCCTCCAATAAACGTAGTTGCTACTTTAGTAACTATTATTATACCCAAATTACTTGACACATTCAATTGAAACTGATATTATCACTCTATAAGTAGCTACGTTAGTAGCGACTAATCATTGGGGGCTTGAATTTAAATGATGAAATTAAAAAAAATTATACAAAACGAGAATTTTAATCAAAAGCAGGAGAATGGAAAATATACGAAAGAATTACAAGTCTATTATTTAGCTAGTATAAGTGCTGTTTTGTTATGGAGTGCATCTTTTATAGCAACGAAATTAGCTTATAGAACTTTTGCACCTATTCAATTAGGTGAAGTTAGGACTATTTTTGCTGTAGTCATTTTTGGGTTAATAAGAAGGATAATCAAAAATAACGAAAGAATAAGCAAAGAACATCGTAAATATGTTGCAGTTAGCGGACTTTTAGGTATTACACTCTATTTTACTACGGAAAACATTGGTGTTAGTATGACATCATCTTCCAATGCTGCTTTAATTGTAGCTTCTTTCCCAGCGATTACAACACTGTTAGAATTTTTTATTTACAGATCTAAGCCTTCTGTTAGAAAGGTTATTGGAATTATCCTAGCTCTTGTGGGAGTTACTGTTCTTACACAGAGTAATGTATTAGATGGTACAAAACCTTTATGGGGAAATGTGATTCTAATCTGCGCAGGTATAGTGTGGGCGTTTTATAACTTTATTACTAGAAAAATAACAAATAAATATTCATCTAGTACATTAACTTATTATCAGATGCTTTCAGGTGCTGTTTTCTTTGTGCCCTTTGTCTTCATTGAAGATGCACCTTGGAGGCTTCCAAGCTTTACTTCTATAAGTTCACTAATATATTTAAGTGTAGGATGTTCAGTGGCAGCCTTCCTGCTATATAACTTGGGACTAAGGAAGCTTTCAGCCAGCGTTTCGGTATCACTTTTGAACTTGGTTCCTGTTTTAGGCTTAGCACTTTCTGTGCTAATATTGTGCGAAACTGTGTCAGTCAAGCAAATATTAGGTGGAATTATTGTAATAATAGGTGTTATATTGAGTTCAATTTAAAAAGGAGGAGATTAAATGTATAACGAAAACAATGAATTTTTGACGGTTTTAGATGAAATACCTACCCGTTGTACAATTATAATGGACAAGGCTTTATCAGGTGGACTGCTTGCTAATGCAATTGCAGTTATCGCTCTTACTGCAGGTAAAAGGCATCCTGTACTTCTTGGAGAGTCACTTATTGACGCATCCGGTGAAGCACACCCAGGACTTATTCCCACTGGTATTCCTATGCTTTGTGCAGATACAGAAGCATTAAAAGAAATTCGTAAGGCTGCATTAGAAAAAGGTTGCGATGTGGTAGATTTTCCATTAGAAGGTCAGCAAACGAAAAATTATGAAGAATTTCTTGCTACTACTAGTAATATCCATACAGAAGATATGAAATATCTTGGAATTGCTTTAATTGGATCAAGGAAGACAATTAATAAGCTTACAGGCAAATGTCAAATGATAATATAGTGAAAAAATGGGGGCGTAATATACAAGGAAGATTACATCTTCTAAGGAAATAGATGAATTTGTTTATAGTAAAAATATATTACATATCGTTTTTACAATACATTTAAGGGAGTTCTTGATATAATATAATTACCATGTATTTACAGGTGATTAATACTATTAAAGATGTATTTAATATGAGAGGTGTATCATGAAGAAATTATCTCAAGAAGCGTACCAAGAAATTAGTGGATGGGTTCATAGGAATGCAAGGCACCTTGATTTGGCATTGTGGCAATATCACTTCGAAAATGGAAGCAAGGATGCAGTAATTTCAGCGTTGAAATATTACCAAAATAGTGACGGTGGTTTTGGAAATACAATAGATGCTGATAATTGGAATCCAAATTCTACACCCTATAATGCGTATATTGTAATAAAAATGCTTAGGCAAATAAATTTTACTGATGTTACTCACTGTATGTATCAATCAATATTAAACTATCTTGAAAATACCGAGTACAAAGCAGAATATGGATGGTTTTTTACTATACCTTCAAATGATGATTTTCCTCATGGATGTTGGTGGGATTTTAATGCGCAAACAAACACATTTCAAAGTATTGGAATCACAGCAAGTATGAGTGGTTTCATTCTTAGGTATTGTTATAATAAGTCTAAGTTATACGAAATGGCTTTTTCCTATGCAAAAATGCTTATAGAAAAACTTAAATCAACAACAGAGTACGGAGATATGGGTGTTCAAGGGTATTGTGAATTGTTAGAAGATATAGAAGTCTCAGGTGTTAAGGATTGCCTTGATTATAAATATCTTCGTGAAAAATTAGCTGTTTTGGTTCGTGATAAAATAAATAATGAAAAAGACAATTTTATGGCAAATCCTCTCGAGTTCATTTTGTCACCCCAAAGCAGATTTTACGACGAAAATAAAGAAGAAGTAGAGTCAGCTCTTAATTTAATAATAGACCAAAGGCAAGAGTTAGGCGTTTGGAATATTCCATGGGAATGGTATGATGGGGGGAAGTATTCTAAAGAATTTGCCATTAGCGAAAATTGGTGGAAAGCATCTAAAGCAATTGAAAAACTTTTGCAGTTAAAGAACTTTGAGCAATTTGATATTTGATTTTAATGAAGGATATTACAGTGAATGTCCTATAATATCATAATTAAAAGAGGCTGTTACATTCTTGTTAACAGCCTCTTTTAATATAAAGAATACCAACTTAGCTATGATAAAATATTACCATATCGCAAGTAATAAAATGTTCTTATATTATCCATTCTACTTAACTAACCAGATTGGATCAAAACATTAGCGTTAGCATATCCAGAGACAGAATTAATAAGATTTACACCTGTAACGGTTATAAAATATACCATTAATAGTCTAGTACCTGGCGTTACAGGAATTGAAACACTATTTGATTTACTAAGGTTTGTCCCTATTGCTACTGCATCTGTAAGTTTTGGGGTTAAATCTACTTGGGAGCCAGGGACAAATGAAAATATATTACTTGAAGAAGTAGATGCATAAAGTCGTGAAGAAACTTGTACTTCAGTTAGTAATAAACTTAAAGCTAAACTAGTACTAAAATGGCTATCTATAGTGTTTATAGTTCCAGAACATAGAACTGTAAAAACATATGAGAGTACTGAAGGGGGATAACTATTGAGATCTATAGTTGCTCCAAGATTAGTTTGTCCTTGAACCGAGGTTCCAAAACCAATTAATCCTGGAAGTCCAACCAATCCACCAGCAATACTGGTCAATGTAACAGGAGTTCCTGATGAATACTGTATAGTTACACTAGTTTTTGTGCATTGAAGTGAGAAAGCTCTATTTACATTGACAGTATCTGAGCCTAAAAGCTTTGGTATAATTAATACAGTACAGGAAGTATTAATTACTTGAATTGTGTTACCAGTAGAATTATCATAGCTTAATGTTCTATAAAATGACCGATTTCTAGACGGGGTAGCACTATTTGTAACATTGAAATCAATTAAAAAATATCCCCGATTACCTGGGGGAATAGCACATTCAACTTGAACAACCCTTGAAGTACCAGACTTAGGAGTATCAAAATTTATATTATATGACATAAAATTCAACTCCATAGTTTTATTTATGACTATTATCTATACAATAATATATGAAATAAGTTTTATAATGCCTCTTTTATATGATAGAAATCTCATAAAAATTTCTTAGAGCAGAGACAAAATACGATGAACTAAAACTAAATAAAAAACCATAATCAATATAAATATGAGATAAACTTAAATATTTGAATATTACCAGATATGTAAAATGTGCTGTATAAGAAGACTTACTAATGAAATACTTACCCAGCAGCAAAATCCCATAATAATTGGCTTTCCACCAGTTTTAATAAGTTTTACAATATGAGTATTTAAACCAATTGCACCCATAGCCATTGTAATAAAGAATTTTCCTGTTTCAGTTAGTGGCTTTGTAACACTTTCATTCATATTAAATGATGTGCTTATAATAGCAGCTAATAAGAAAAATAAAATGAACCATGGAAATATTTTTGACAAGCTAAGTGTAGTTGATGAATGTTTTTTAGTACGATATAAAGCTAGTACCAATGTAATTGGAATTATAGCAATAGTTCTTGTAAGTTTAACAATTGTAGCATAATTTAGAGCTATATCATTTCCATGAGAGCTTGCCCATGTTTGACTAGCAGCAACCACTGACGATGTATCATTTATAGCAGTTCCTGCCCACATTCCAAAACCTTTATCATTAAACCCTAATAGATTACCCAAGATTGGAAACAAAAATGCAGCAATTACATTAAATAAGAAAATAACAGAGATTGATTTCGCAATATCCTCATCATGCGCATCTATTACTGGTGCAGTGGCAGCAATTGCTGATCCTCCGCATATGGAAGAACCCACACCAACTAATATTGATATATTTGAAGGGATTTTCATTAATTTACTTACTAAATATGAAACAATTAGTGAAGTTGCAATTGTTGAAACAATAATTAATAATGACTCACTTCCTACCTTGAATATTTGGAAGAGATTCATTCCAAAGCCAAGTAAAACGATGGCGTATTGCAGTATTTTCTTTGATACAAATTTAATTCCAGCTTCAAAAGAATTATTACGAGGAAAAAGTGCAATTATTAAACCTAATAATATACCAAATACTGGACCTCCTATGATTGGAAGTTTCTGTCCAAGAAACCAAGCTGTTATACTGATTAAAAATGAAAGTAATATACCCTGATAGTTCTTTTTTATAAAAATCATAATCATTCTCCTTTTCTTAATTTCTACTCCCAAAAAGTATATTATCATAGGGTGATGATAAGTAAAAATTATTTATTTTTATATAATGATAAAAATATGTTATGATTAATTTTGGAGGTAGTATGTATGTTGGATTTTAGAATAGATACATTTTTAACAGTATGCAAATATATGAATTTCACTAAGGCAGCAGAAGTATTATGTATTACACAGCCAGCGGTATCGCAGCATATTAAATATTTAGAAAAGTGTTATGATACTAAACTTTTTGAATATGAAGGTAAAAAGATAAGCCTATCTGAGTCAGGAAAAATGTTATATGAAACTGTTGCTACTATGAAGCACGATGAACAATATCTAAAGGAAAAAATTAACCACGAAAAGGTAGGTATTAGAAATCTTAAATTTGGTGCAACCCTTACAATTGGGGAGTTCATATTACCACCAAAGCTCAGTGATTTTTTAAATAAAAATAATAATATGCAGATAACTATGATTGTAGAGAATACAGAAGAACTACTTTACAAATTAGAACATGGAGAAATTGATTTTGCATTGGTTGAAGGATATTTTGTAAAAAATGAATATGACTTTATTGTATATTCAAGGGAAAAGTATATTTGCATTGCAGGTAAAGATTATAAATTAAAGAAACCACCTCATGTATTGGAAGACTTACTTGAAGAGACTTTGATTGTAAGAGAAAAAGGGTCAGGAACACGAGATATTTTTGAAAAGAATTTAGAACGGCAAAACCTTACATTAGATGATTTTAGTAAAGTTATTGAGATAGGAAATATTAATGCAATAAAACATTTAGTGAAAGACAATAAAGGAATTACATCTCTTTACGAAATTGCTGTAAAGGAAGAGCTAGATAATGGGACGCTAAAAAAGATAGAAATCGAAGATTTGCAGAAGAGCCATGATTTTTATTTCATATGGAGAAAGAATAGTGCATTTAAAAGTTTCTATGAAAAATTAGCCAAAGAGTTTTAGAAATTTGAAAAGATATTTTTATTAAAGTATAGAATACAAAATAGTCTGCGTAAACTTCAAATGTTAACCATAATGAAGTAAGCACAGACTATTTATTTTAAACTTGATTTCTATAAGACTTAAAGAATGCTCGAATTTCTTCAGCTAGAAGTTCAGGTTCTTCCATTGCAGTAAAATGTCCGCCTCTAGGAAGTGCAGTCCATCTTGTGATATTTAGATTACGTTTAACCCATTCTTTAGGTGGAAGTAATATATCAGCAGGGAAAATAGTCATGCCTGTTGGTACATCAATTGGGCCTATTTGTGGTAAAGAGTGAGTGTTTTCATAATATATATTCGCTGATGATCCAATGGTATTTGTAATCCAATAGATCATTATATTAGTAAGCAGTTCATCATTTGTAAACCTTCTGCTTAAATCGCCTTTACAATCACTCCAATCACGAAATTTCTCAATAATCCAAGCTGCTAAACCTACTGGAGAGTCAGAAAGTCCGTATGCAAGAGTCTGAGGTTTTGTGGATTGAATAGAAATATAAGCTCCTTCTTCAGAAATCCACTTAGAGGCATTTTTCTTATATAATGCTTCTTCCTCTGAAAGCACTAGAGTATCTTGTGAAGTCATTAAAGTTTTTATAATACCAACATCTGTTAGATGGATTCCTATTAGAAGCTCTGGATGATTTAATGCAAGATACCTTGTAACTCCAGAACCAACATCTCCTCCAGCAGCAGAGAATTTATTATATCCAAGCTTTTCAGTCATTAGCTTTGCCCAAAGTTCAGAAACACTAGAATTATTCATTCCACCATTCTTAGGTTTACTTGAAAAACCAAACCCAGGTATAGAAGGAACAATTACATCAAAGGAGTCTTCAGGGTTTCCACCATACTTAGCAGGATCAGTAAGTAACGGAATGAGTTTTTTATAACGTATATAACTATCAGGCCATCCATGGGTTAAAATAATTGGAGTAGGATTAGGTCCTTTTCCTTTTTCGTGTACAAAATGAATATCTATACCATCTACCTCACAATGAAACTGAGACAAACTATTTAATTCAGCTTCTTGTGCACGCCAGTCAAATTCATCTCTCCAATAAGAAACAAGGGACTTAAGATAATTTATATCAGTGCCTCTTTCAAATCCTAAACCTTCTAATTGATATGGCCATTTAACATTTTTTAACCTGTATTTTAAATCATTAAGTACCTCATCAGATACCTTAATATTGAAGCGTTCTATAGACATAGTAATTCTCCTTTCGTAACCTTCAAGTGTTTATCAATAGTTTATCATTTAGAAATTATGATACAATGAGATAAATGAAGCTTTAAACTATACTATTTGTTAATGGAGGAATGTTTATGCCTCAAATTGATCGCTACAAGAATAGAGAAGTATATGTTGAATTTAATACAGAGGAGAATTTTAATAAACTTCCTTATGAGGAGAGACTTACAATAGTTTTTGTAACAAACGGAAGTGTGAATTTAAAACTTAATGATTATCCAATAAAGGTTGTTGCTCCAAGTGTTCTTTGTTTATCGAAGGAGGATAGAATACAAGTTGTTGAAAAGAATAATTTAGCTTCGCAGTCATTTAGCTTTCATCCAGACTTCTTCAATACAGCTTATTTTTCTGAGGAAACAGGATATATGTCAAACAGCTTAAAAATAGAAACAGGTCTTTCCCTTTTTAATAAAGATAATATCAATACAGGGGTGTATGCTGTAACTGAAAAAGCTTATCCTAAACTATATGAATGGTTCTTTATTATGGGGACAGAAGTACATGCACAAAGTGATTCTCTTTGGGTATGCAGAATAAAAAAGTATCTAATACAAATATTAGGTTTGCTTGAGGAGCTAAACAAAAGTGATGAGCAGTCACCTGTTGATTTAGTTTTAGAATATATACATACAAACTATAGTGAAAAAGTTAGTTTAGAAGATTTAACAAGATGTGCTCACTTAAATAGAGTGTCCCTAAATAAAATGTTTAAGGAAGTAACTAGCTATACAGCAATGGGATATTTACTTACATATAGGCTAAAGCTTTCAGAGAGCCTTTTAACTCATACAGATATGAGCTTAAATGAAATTGCACGGGCTACTGGCTTTGAGTATGATACTTATTTTATAAAACAATTTACTTCTAAAAGAGGAATGACTCCAACGGAGTTTAGGAAATCTTCCCGTGAGTTTGTTTACTATCATCAATAAATGATGCGGTTTTAAATACAGTTAATTTCTGTATTAGTCATGTTATGACTGGAACAGAATAAAATGAAAATGATATTTAAAGTTGGATAGATATAATAGTGGGTTTTTAGCAGATTAAAAAATATTTAGAATTATGAACGGTGAACCGTACCATAAGTAAATGAGGTTTTTACTAAATTTGGTATTCTGTTTGGAATAATTAATATTATTAAATTCAATGATTGATAATTTTGGTCTAAGTGATTCAGAGTGAACTGTACCATGAATGACTTAGACTTTCTTTAAGTATTACATAATAAACTTTAGGATAAGTAACAGAGGTTCTTTGCTAAAATAATTAATGAATAAAACACTAGTTATGTAAGCATAATATAATAATATAACAATTTAAAAGAGAGAGGATGTATTATGATACATAATAGTATTCCACTAGAGATAATGACTATAGATGAATTGGCTAACTACATAACAAAAGAAATGGATATAAGCTTACAATTAAAAATTGTTGGAGATGAATTCTATTATTCATTTATTAGTTTTGATGAAACTAAAAGAAAAGATATAATTTTATCATCACTAACACAGATGCCAGAGGATGATATAGAAAAGATTATAAGAGATGGAAATTAAAGATAGCTATCTTATTTTAAGATAGCTATCTTGTTTTTTATTGCATTGTAGAGTAATATAATATATGATACAAAATAAATATTAGAAAGAGTGGTAAATTTGAATAAGGGATTAACATACAATCAATTTTATGATGTCCTACTTAATTTAAGAGAAGAATTTCATAGTAATGGAAGAATTGATGATTCTAATGCGAAGTTAGATGAAATAATGAAAATACTAATCATTAGTTATTATGAAGCTAAAAGAGGAAATAAATTTTCTTTAGAATATATTAAAGAATTGTCAGATAAAAGGTTTGGAAATAGTGATTATACTGCTAAGACATTGAGAGAGCTGTTTGAACAAATAGTAAAGGATAAGATGTTTTTTAATGAAGATGGGACAAATATTTTTGGGGCTAATCCATCATTAATTATCCAGGAGAGTGAAAATCAATTTGCAGATAAATTAATTGGTGAATTAAGTAAAATTGATTTTGTATCGCTAATAGAATCTGGGAATAATTCTGATTTTGATTTAGTAAATGAATGCTTTGGCCATTTTGTTAGAGATAATTTTAGAAATAATAAGGAAGATGGCCAATATATGACACCAAGTGAAGTTACAGAGCCAGTATTGGATATGGTATTTAATGATATTTTAAAAGATGAAGAGTTTATAAAATGTTTGAAAGAAAATAATTATCAATTTACAATCATGGACCCAACATGTGGCGTAGGTACATTGATTATAGAAGCATTTAAAAGATTTGAAAAGTATGTTACTTTGCTAGATATAGATACAAAAGATAAGGATGATATAATTAGAAAAATAAAGCAGAATTGTTTAATTGGACAAGATAAAGTAGATAGAATGGCACGTTTATCTAAGATTAATATGATGCTAATAGGAGGCAATATATCAAACATTTCCGTTGGAAATAGTATTATTGGAGAAAGTAATATAAATAAATTAATGAATAAAGTAGATTTAATATTTAATAATCCACCGTTTGGAGCTGAATATAATATTAGTAAATTTATTGGTAACGATAACTATCCTATATTAAATAATATTCACATAAGTAGTGGTAATATAAATTCTGAGTTGGCAGTTTTGGATAAGTGTATATCGTTATTGAAGCCGAATGGTCGTTTGGTTATAGTTGTTCCTGATTCTGTAGTTTCCGCTAAAGGAATATATGAGGAATTTAGAAAGGAACTTATGAGAATATGTGATATAAAAGCTATTTTAGAATTACCAGCAGTTACTTTTGCACAAGCAGGTACTAGAACAAAAACAGTAATTATCTATTTACAGAAGAAGGTATCTGAAAATAAAGAGATTTTCATGGGCGTTTGTAATGATGTTGGGTACGTAGTTAAGGAAAGAGCTGGTGTACCTGTAAAAATTCAAGAGGGAATTAATGAAATGTATGGCATTTCAAAGGCATACTTAAAAAGTAATGGGTTGGAAAGCAAAAAGTTTAATATTCTATCTAATTCACCATCCGCTACTATTATCTCATCTGAATACATTATAGATAATGTATTAAATCCAAGTTTTTATAGTGCAGAGAGATTAAATTCAATAACAAAATTAGAATCCATAGATAATGATAATTTTAATGTAAAAAAACTTGAGGAAATTGTTGAGTTTAAAAGTAAATCAAGAAAAAGCTTTAATGTTAGTGATGAAATAAAACATATAAGTGTTTTACATATAAATCCAGATAGTACAATAGATTTAGAGCAAGCTAGACAATTTAAACCAATATCAAAAGGAAGATTGTGTGAAAGTGGAGATATTTTATTTTCAAAAATAAACCCTAGAATACCAAGATTAGCAGTTATTCCAGAAATAAATGAAACTTTTGTGTGTTCTAATGAATTTGAAATAATAAGGGTAAAAGATAACATTTCTCCATATTTATTAACAGAAATATTAAAGCTTCCATATGTGAAACAACAGGTTGAAAATTTAACGTCTGGAACTTCATCATCTCATAATAGAATAAAAACTGAACAATTAGGCCAAATTCTAATACCTTTGCCTAAAAATGGTACTGATATAGAAAAAAAATACAATGTTATAGCAGATAAGATTGAAGAATCAATTAAATTAAAATATAATGCACAGAATAATCTGTTAAATCAAATTCAGAACTTAGAGGAAATGTTGGCTTAAGTAAAATAAAAAGATGTATTACTAGTTTTAGACTTAGTAATACATCTTTTTCTAGAATTTTGATATAACGATAACTCCATTTTCGTTTTCATCAGCTCTAAAAACTAATTCTGCACCATCAGTATTTTCTAGTGGTATTTCTAGTTTGTCAAAGCCATTTGACCTGCCATTGCCATGTCTGGCAAAGTTTTCTTCTGTTCCATTATGAGGAGGAAATAGCTGAAAGTTAACGCCTGGTTGGTCTGTAGCTGTATTAAACTTAGGATAACCTAATGTATTCATCCATTCTATGTATCTATTTCTAAGAGCTGTATGTTTTGTAATATCAACTTTCCACATTCTGGTTCTAAACTTTCCATTGGTATTTAAGTCCATAGATAACAGGTAAATTTTTTCGTAATCTAAGAATCTTTCCATAATTTCTTTTGTAACTGCAGTAAAGTTCCATCTAGGAGCGGTAGCACCTTTTTTATCTAGTGAATCCAAAAAGTTTGCAGCTTTTATTTCCGATGAATCTATCAAATCTACTCCCTTTCCACGCATAGCTTGTCCGGAAATTTGGGTAATTAATGAAGCTAGATGTTGGGCAACATAACCAGTATCAATTTGAGCTGATTGTCCCGTAACAATGCTCCAGTGAGTAAGTCTATAACGTTGATGAATGACCTGTTCAGTTAGTAATTCAAGAGCTAAGTTTTTTCTATCCTCAATTGATAAAATAGATAAAATAAATGAAGAAATACTCACTTTTTGCTCTACATTAAATAAGTTCCAGTTTATGCTTGAGGTTATGTCTCTCATCAATTGATTAATAGGTTGACCTTGAGATTTTCTAGTAGTATAAAAGCTTAGTATGTTTTGTTGAATGTCATTAATAGTCATATTATCCTCCATAACAGTTTATAAATTATTGTATATAGAATATTATACAGTGATTTACAATATAATTCAAATATTGCCATGGAAGGTTATTACAAAAATAAATATATATTATTATTAGGATATTAAGGAGGTAATAAAAATGATAGAAATAACACATTCAAGAGAAAAAGGAATTTTAAAAAGCATGCCACAAGAGGCACAAGAAGCTATTGAAGGAATTCTAGAAATACTAGACACAGAATACGGAGCTGATAGAAATAGTTATGAAGATGATGGGGGATATGTAGTAGTTATAGAGAAAGAAGAAGATTTTAAGGAGTTAAAGGATAAAACATATATTGATTGTGATGAAGTTATAGCTGAATATGTTGATAAAATAGTATGCAGTAATGGAGAGACATATACTAACTCTTTGGTAATCTGTAATAATGATTATGCCATATCATTAATAATTCCATTGGAGTTAACGCCACAGAATCTAAAAGATTATATGATTGATTAATAAGCCTTAATTGCCAATATAGCGGTAGTTAAGGTTTTTATTATTTCAGAGTATGGGAGGATGCGATGATAAGGAAAGTTATAAAAGACACTAAGTATTGTCAGATATTAAATCAAGGAAAAGTAGCCGATGAAGAGTACACTTATTCTATTGAAAAGATATTCATTAAAGCTATAAAGAGAGATGAAGTAAGGTTTAGTCTTTATAAAGACACTAAGAGGTCAGCAGAAAGATATATTCCAAGGTCGTTGGATGTTACAGAGGAGCAATTGTTGCAGTTAATAAAAGAATCTATAACTGCTGGAGTATTCTCAAAGGAATTTATAAAAAATTTATCTCAAGTATTAAATCAGAAATAAAGGAGCATAGAAAATGTTTAAGAATAAGAACAACCGCTATATTACAAGAGGAGTTAATGAGGAAGTAGATATTAGGTTACAACTTTTAATGTGGAGTATGATTGATAATTTAAATGAAAAGGGAACTGTTGAAGTAGACTACTTGCAAGTATTTAAGTTAAGGAAAGAAGGAGCTTTTATAGTAATTGAACATTATCAAGAAGTTCCAGAATATAAGAAGATATATTCCCTGGAGTTAGAAGATATTGAACTGGATGAAAACTTGAAAATATATGCTATAGATAGTGGAGAGTATGCGACAATGCTTCTTGCAGAGGAATATTAGGAGGAGTAGCTGATGAAAGAATTATGTAAAGAAAAGTATTTTAACTATGAGAGTAAGGAGCTTCTAGGAGTAATGAGATTCGACTTCTATGATGGGTCATTAGCGAATCAGTGGAATCCAAGGGAGCTAATAATTGAGCTGAATAATGAAAAGCAAATAGATTTAAAGAAGCTACAGCAGGAATTAAATCAGGTTCAATTTGATTTGATTATCAACTTTAAAAAGGTTGTGGAGCTTTGTGGAGGTACAGGCTATAATAATGAAACTCTTTTATATATTGATTTTGAAGTAGCCAAGTATGTAGTAAAGCTGATTCCTGTAAGAGACTACTATTCATATATTTATACATATATAAAGGAGAAAAGCAATGAATCCATTGAGCATAATTAAGATTATTATAATACTTTTGGAGCTAATAGCTAGAGGATTGGATAGAGAATCTGCAATAGGTTCAGTAGCAAGTAAATATAATATTTCAGCAACATTATTAAGAAAGTTTTTATAAAGAGAAATAATTGTATTCTGAAAGGTATAATGGGAAAAATGTTAAAGAGTTAGCCAGAGACCTTGGATACTCTGAAAGATGGAAAAAGCAATTAATATACAATAATAAATTATACAAGGGGGATGAAGAAACGTGAATATTTTTGATGTAGGTGGAATGACAACATTTATAGCAGTAGTTGCTACCATAATTGGTGGTACAGCAATATTTATATTATTACATAAGGTATTTGATATTGTACATTTCGGATTTGCAGCTATGGTAGGATTCTGGTTCTTTTGTTGCGTGGCTGCGGCATTCATTGTCAACCTTTTAGGTGGAATAGTTGGAGTAATCTTTTCAGTTATATGGTTCTTGATAAAAGTAGGGATTATAATAGCTACAGTAGGTTGGATAGGAAAGTTTATATATAACAAGATAAAAGTAATAGGTAAAAAGTAGTTTAAAATATAGAAAGACAAGCTAGGAAGCTGGTATTCTTATAAAATATACATACTAAGTGATAGAAAAAGAGGTTTTCCTCTTTTTTTTATTATTTAAAAATACTAAGATAAAGGGAGCTGAATGAAATTCTACTTAATATTTATTGAATTTTAATAAGTAACTAGTTTAGTTTTCATCTATTAAGTAAGTTGTGAAATTAATTTTTAACAGAAAATATCGACACAATTGGTATGTCGATAGTGTCAGTATTTTCATATTAGAAAAGGGCATAGCTATAAATGATATATTTAGATATAATTCAATTTATAAGACACAAGAAAGGTAGAGATAAACTTAATATGATGAAAAATAAAAGCAATAAAGCAGAAGAACTAAAAAAAGTATATCCGTTAAGTGAATTAATTGAGGAAATATATAATGTTAATAAGGAGACATCAAAAAATTATGATGCTTGTTATAAAGAGTTACAGAGAATAGATAAAGCACTAAGAGGTGGTAGTGATTATTCTATGACCAAAGGAATACTAGAAGAACATAAAGAAAAGTATGTTTCAACTATAAAAGGCATAGTAAGTGATAGCGAGCTGAAAAAAGTAATTTTTAAATTAAGTTCTAATAAAGAATTAACAGAGCAGGAACATAAAAAGTATAATGAGTTTATGTTAAAGAATGTAAGTGATACAAATCTTAAAGAAAAAGTTAATGATATGGACTTAATAAGGCAGAAGATTGATAGAATAACAGGGAAGGTTAACCATGCAGTAAATATAATTCCCAATTATTTTGAAGTTGAATCTACGGACTTAATGAAAACTGTGCTTGATGAATATGAAAAAGAAGTTGATAAATTACATATATGGATGCAAAAACGTTGTGAGGAATTAGATGAGATTGATGATATACGGTATAAGGAAAGATTAATGAAAAGCTTAACGGGGTATGGTATTGGTAATATAAAAAAATGAATAGCAAGGACAAAAAAAGCTAAGATTTTATGTCTTAGCTTTTCTTTTTTTACGATGATAAACTCTAAGGCATAGGAAAGAAAATAAATGTTGAGGAGGAAATTTAAGATGAAGATTAAATTAGGACAAGATTACACAGGTGTAAAAGAAGGATGGTATTATGCTACGTTTATAAAATATGTAGTTAAAGGTACTAAGGACACTTCATGGGGAAGGGTTCAAGATGGATTTCTATACTTTAAATTAGATAATGGAGTTGTTGTAAGACAATATTCTTATTTAGTAGGGTGGAAGAATTCTCTACCTAGGAAACTAATACTTGCTGTTAAGGGAAATGTTAAAGAATGTGATTTAGATAGTCTTACAGGTAGCGAGGTTGGTGTTGAAATTAAGAATACAATTGCATTAACTGACACATATACAAATGTAATTGACATCATAAGTAAAGAGGATGTTGAAGAAAAGATAAGAGAGCAAAATGAAGGAGGAGAAGAAGAGGAATTTCAAATAGAAAGTAATCAGAACATCTTCCTAAACCCTAACTTAGCTAAAGAGGTTACTTTAGGTGATGATATTATAAATTTCTAATAATAGGTTAGTAATAAAAGGTGCTATTACTGTAGATTGTTGTTATCGAAAAGACCATACCTCGATAACAACAATGTTTACAGATTTAATGAATTTTGTAACTTAATTATACAAGGGGGAAGAAAAATGATAAATAAAAACATTGAGGAACTAAGAGTAGAACTTGATAAGTCCATTAAAGCTCTAGAAAGACTTAATATGCCAATGGAGGTTAGAATACCTAAAACTGGCAAAGGCACAATAAGTGGTTACTATGAGGATAAAGATAAGCTCTTTAAGGATATTATTAGTCATGATGGTGTTAATAATATTTTCTTTACACTAAATGTATTTTCAGAAGATTTACTTGCAAGAGGAAGAGGCAAGCTTTTATCTTATGCTACAACTACTACTTCTGATTCAGAAATTACAAGAAGAGTGTTACTACTTATTGATGTTGACCCAGAAAGACCAGCAGGAATTTCTTCAACTGATGAAGAGTTAGAGTCAGCTAATGAAGTTGCAGAAAGTGTTAAGAGATTTTTAACAGACATGGGGTTTCCTCAACCAGTAAAAGCTTGTAGTGGAAATGGGTTTCACTTGCTATATAAGCTTGATTTACCTAATACCAAGGAAGTTACTAATATGATAAGGGATTTTTTAAGTACCTTAGATACTTTATTGAGCACAGAGAAAGCTAAGATTGACAAAACAACCTACAATGCAGCTAGAATAACTAAACTTTATGGAACTATGGCTTGTAAAGGTGACAATACTGAGAAAAGACCTCATAGAAGGTCAAGGATAATTGAAGTTCCAGAAGAGTTTAATGTCGTAGAGGAATGTTTAATCAACAAGATAATAGAACTTTCACCTAAAAAAGAAGTTCAAGCTAAAACGCTAAAAAAGAAGACAACCATAGCCAATAACTTTGATGCTAAAGAGTGGCTAGATAAATATGAAATTAAAATAAGTCATACAAAGGAAGAACAAGATAGAGTGTGCCATGTATTGGATGTATGTCCATGGAACTCTAATCATACTGATAAATCCGCATCAATAACTCAATTCCATAATGGAGGAATAAGTGCTAAGTGTCATCACGATAGTTGCTCAGAAGAGAATTGGGATACACTAAGAGAGCTGTATGAGCCTAAGGCTTCAAGGAAAAAGACGCAAGCTGATGATGACTCTAAAAGGAGTCAAGCAGATATCTTGATAGACCTTGCACTTGAGAGTAATGATGTTTTTTTTCATAACTCATTAGAAGAAACGTTCGTTGCAGTAGATAAAGGTAACTTCTATGAAGTTCATGGGATAGAAGATAAGAAATATCAACTGCTCTTAAGAAAGAGATATTACGATAAAACTCAAAAAGCTCCATCTAAGGATAATGTCAATCAGGCAATTGGAGTATTAGAAGCTAAAGCTTTATATGAAGGTGAAGAGATAGAAGTGGCTAAGAGGTGTACCAGCATCGAAAGCACTATTTGCTATGACCTTGCAGATAAGGATTCAACCATTATAAAGGTAGATGAAGATGGTTGGGGTAAAGATGATAGTAAGCAAATTCTATTTATAAGAAGAAATAATATTGTAGAACAAGTAATACCAGAACCATATGAGGATTTAACGGGCTTGCTAGAAAGACATTTTAGGTTTAAAGACGAAGAAGATAAAATACTTCATGCAGTAAGCCTTGTAACTAGATTAATTCCTCATATACCCCATCCAATAGAAGTAATTCATGGTGAGAAGGGAGCTTCTAAAACCACTACAATGAAGATGAATAGAAGCCTAATTGACCCAGCTTCAAGAGATATAATCTCAATACCTAAAGCCATACAAGACTTAGCTATAACACTATTTAATAACTACATGCCTTGTTTTGATAACTTAGATAATATTTCAGCAGAGAAGAGCGACTTATTCTGTATTGCTTCAACAGGTGGTGGCTACAGTAAGAGAAAGTTATATACAGATGATGATGAAAAAATAATCAACTTTAAAAGTCGTATAACCTTAAATGGGATTAATATTATGGCTACAAGAGCTGATTTACTTGATAGATGTCTAGTTTTAGGATTAGAAAGAATTCCAGAGGATGAGAGGAAAGAGGAAACTAGAGTATGGGAGGAATTCAATGCAGATAAGCCTAGAATACTTGGAGCTATGTTTACAACATTATCAAAAGCTATGAAGATATACCCAACAGTAACATTAGATAAGTTAGGTAGAATGGCTGACTTCACTAGATGGGGGTATGCGGTAGCAGAAGCTAGTGGAATTGGTGGACAAGTATTTTTAAAAGCTTACTTAAATAACCAGAAGAAAGCTAATCGAGAGGCAGTTGAGGCTAATCCAATAGCGACTGCATTAATTAAGTATATAGATGAAACTAAGAATTTTAGTGGAACAGTAAGTTCATTACTAACAGTACTGAATCAAGTTGCAGAAGCAGAGCAAATTGATACAACCTCTAACTTATGGGCGAAAGAACCCAATGTTCTAAGTAGGAGGTTAAATGAAATAAAATCTAACCTTGAACTAGAAGGTATTTACTATGAAATAAACCAAAAAAATCATGGTAGAGTCATTGAAATAGCTAAGGTGGCTTAAGCTTTAATTATAGTGACATTATCGAGGTGATACTTCGATAATGTCGGTAAATTCAGAATGAAAAGGAGTAAGTTAATATGAAAGCATTAGAGAAATTAAGAGGTAAGAGTATAGGATTATATATAAGAGAAGAAGATAGTGGAGAAAATCTTTCAACAGGATATGGAAGGTTACAATGGCTAAAGTATGAACTTGAAGAACATGAAGGTGGATTAGAATTTTATATTGATGAGAAAGACAGTGAACTAATCATGGATGGATTATTTGATGATATTGATGATGAATACATTGAAGTGATTTTATTATGGTCAATTAGAGATGTTGATTCGTTTCACATTAAAATGCTAGTTCACCTATGTAATGAAAGAGATATTCCAATAGTAAGTTTCTGTGAATCAGATGAGCGGCTTAATGAAATAATTAAGGAACTGATAATGGAGAATGAAAGAAGTTGCAATACCAATTTAGAATATTTCTAAGGAGTGGATTACCGTGACTGACGATAAAAAAGTAAGCGAAATAATAGATGTAATTTCAGAAATGATAATTAAGTATCTAGAAGATTGTAGAGATAGCCAATGTGAAAGTGAAGAAGAAAATCTACAAGTTGCATAGTTGTTAACTATGGAAAATACCGACAATATTGAAGTAGTGAAGCGTCAATGATGTCGGTATTTTTTATAAAAGATATAAAGGTAATGAAGTAAGAAGATAAGTATATATTATATCTTTGAAATATATAAGCTACAAGAAAATATAATAATGGAGGAAATGAATGATGGCATTTAAGACTTTAGTTAATGATATGAAAATAGAGAAAGTAAGAAAGATGGTAGCTATTTATTGCAGAGTTTCAACCATTGAACAAGCAGAGGAAGGGTATAGTATAGATGAACAGCAAAGGCTATTAATGGAATGGTGTAAGAAGATGGATTACATTGTATATAAGTGTTATTCTGACAGAGGAATTAGTGGTAAGGATATTAAAAATAGACCTGCATTAAAAGAAATGCTAAATGATGCAGAAGATAAGAAGTTTGATATGGTGATTTCATGGAAGATTAATCGTATAAGCAGAAAGTTAGCAGATGTGCTAAAAATAGTTGATGTTTTAGAGCAGAAGAATATAACGTTCAAGTCTTATTCAGAACCATTTGAAACAGATACACCAGCTGGCAAAATGCAGTTTCAGATGATGGCATTAATAGGTGAATTTGAGAGAGGTACAATAGCACAAAATGTAAAGATGGGAATGTGTGCTAAAGCGAGAGCAGGAGAATGGTGTGGTGGGATTGTATTCGGATACGATTTAGTAGCAGTAGAAGGTCTAGAAGGAGCAAAAAGAAGAAAAACTAAGCTAAGAATTAATGAAAAGGAAGCAGAAATAATCAGATATATCTTTAATGAATACGGTAACGGTAAAGGATATAAAGCTATAACTAACCAATTAAATAAGATTGGGTATAAAACAAAGAAGGGTAAAGACTTCTCAGTAGGTTCAATTAAAGATATTCTAACTAACCCAATCTACATAGGTAAGGTTAGATATAATGTAAGACAGAACTGGTCTGAAAAGAGAAGAAGAAATATTAATGCTAATCCGATTATAACTGATGGAATACATGAAGCTATTATAGATGAGGATTCATGGAATAAGGTACAAGCTATCCTAGAAAATAAGATGGGAAAGCCTTCAAGAGTACATGATGGAGAGTTTCCTTTAACAGGAATACTAAGATGTCCTAAGTGTGGAGCTGGCATGGTTATATCAAGAACTACTAATAAACTAGCAGATGGTACTAAGAAAAGCATAGCTTACTATGCATGTGGTAATTGGAAGAATAAAGGTACAGCAGTATGTAACAGTAACTCTATAAGAGTAGAAAAAGCTAATGAATATGTATTTAACAAGCTTTCAGAGTTGCTATCTAATGAAAATATGGTTAAAACCATTGTAAGTAATGTTAATAGGGAAAGAAAAAGAAAAGTAAATCCTACTAAAAACGAACTAGCGAGAATTGATAAAGAGCTAGAAAAGCTAGATAAGAAAAAAGGTAAATTATTTGATGCCTATGAAGATGACATAATAACTAAGGAAGAGTTTCAAGCAAGAAAAGATGAATTAACTGAAAGAATTAAGAAACTGGAAGAAGAAAAAGCACCGTTACTAGTTACTCTATCAGATGATTTTAAGGAAGAGTTACCTTATGAACTAATTAAGTGTGTACTTGAGAATTTCAGCAAGGTTTTAGTAGAAAGTGCAAGCAGAGAACAACAGAAGAAGTTATTACACATGATTATTTCAGAAATAACTATTAATGAGTTTAGGGAAATTGATTCAATCAAAATTAATATTAATGACGACTTAGTAAATTATTTAAGCAAAGAGGAAGGAGTATCCGTGGGGGGAACTCCTTCCTCTTTTATGTTAAGAAGCATTGGAATAAATACATTGAATTTAGATATAGCAATATAAAATATCTAATGGTGTAGAGAAAATCACAGTGAAAAAAAGACTGAAAAATGGTAAAATAAATAATATAAAAATTGATAAAATTGATAAAATTGATCATTAACTTTAACAATTAAGTAGTGCGTTATTATTAATTGTCACAATATATAACTAATATGTAATAAAATGGAGGTATCATGGAGAAGTTTTCAGAAATGTTAATGGGTAAAGAGTTAGAAGAAATGTTTAAAAAAATATATAATAAGATAAGTAATAATGCTAAAGAGAAATTTTGTTTTAATAAAAATGAGGAGTGTAACAACAAAATTATAAGAGCTCACTCTATACAGGAAAACAGAATTTTAAGTCAATTAGCAGAGAATGGAGATGTTTTATATATTGGGTATGGTGATGGGGAGTTAAAATTTAATAAAGTTGGGAAGAAGAAAGCAACAACATTTACTGGTTTTTGTGGTTATCATGATAGTAAAATATTTAGCCCTATAGAGAATTATGATTTTATTAAAGAAAATAAAGAACAGGAATTTTTATTTGCATATAGAATTATTGCAAGAGAATATTATGCAAAAATTCATAATAAAAGTATTTGTGAAAAATTCGTAGAAGCATTGGCAAATCCAGAGAAAGAAATAATTGAAGGATATCTATTACAAGAATTAGATTATTATACTTTAGAAGAATGTAAATTTAGACAAGAACAATTATTAAAAAACTTAAATTATGACATTAGAGACTTAGAAGAGTATAAAAAAATATTAAATAAAAGTCTTGAACAAAATAAGTTTGAAGTTATAGATACATATTGTTTAGAATTAGACGGTCAATGTAATCTAGCAGTAGCATCATGGTGTTACTTAACTCGAGATTTAAATGGGAAAGTTATAAATGATACATCTGATTACAAGAAAAAAATGAAACCACTATTGATAACGGTATTCCCTCAAAATAGTAAGACATATATTCTTTTGAGTTGTTTTACTAAAGATAAATATAAATACAAATCTTTTATAAATCAATTAAAAAACCTAGAAGATAATATGAAGAAAATAGTAATTTCTAATCTTATAGTTTCGCATTGTGAAAACTTTGTTTGCTCACTTAAATATTGGGATGTGTTATCAGAAAATAAAAGGGAGTTAATAAAATATGCATTTCAGTATGAGAATAGAGAGAGAAATAAGTGGTTTTTTAGTAATGATTTAAACTTATTTGAAGATAAATAATAATATTAAAGAATTCATTAAAATAAGAGAGGATATATGTTCGAGTTCAAAAATAAAATTAAAAACCTCACTTACTACTGATACGGAGAACCGTACCACAAGTAACGTAGACTTTCTTTAAAAACGTTGGCATAACATACTTCAAGAGACATAATAATGTTTTCAATCGTACTATAACCTATATAAATTACAAAAATATATATTTATTTGCATAGGAATTTTTATATTATGATCAGGGGGATTCTACTTTTATCTCTAATAGTCTAATAGATAAAAAAATTTTGCATATTTCGTCACCATGTTCTAAGCTTATACCAGTCATATCTTTTATTTTGTTGATACGGTAGAATAATGTATTTCGATGAATATTTAATATTTTTGCAGCTTCTCCTGGAGAAGAAGAGTAAAAGATATACTGTTTCAATGTTTCTAGAAAATTTGTTCCATTCTCTTTGTCATAAACCGCAAGCATAGAGACAGCTGGATGACAAAAATCCATCTGATCATATTTGCTCGAGATTAATTCATAGATAATATACAAGGTACAATCCTCAAAAAAGGAGCAATGCATGTTTCTTTTTAGACCTATTTCCATAGCTGTAACAGAATTCAAATAGTGTTTTTTTGAATCATTTAAAAGAGTATACTTTTGGCTGATTCCCGCATATAGATTATTTTTGCTCAAGAATTCATTAAATTCACTATTGGGCGAGTTAAAAAGTTTATCGAATAACAATTGATCAAGAAAAGCTACAATTCCAGGAGCATAAATAATACACTGTCCAACAGGAATGTAAGATTTCAAAGTTCTAAAAATGGAGGAAATCTTACTGTCAAAAGTTTCTTGTCTGTTACTTCCAATAACCATAATGTAAAGATGTTCTGTCCTAGCCCATTTTAAATAGTGGTGTTTGTTTTTTTTAATAGACTCATCAAGCTGCTTCCCTTCTATAAGGTCAGCCAATAAGTAATTTGGGAGATTATTGTTATCCAAATTTAAAAGAATGTTCTTTTGTAATTGAGCACATATAAGTGGGCTAACCTTGTCTATTAGCATGAAATCTATGTCTTGAAAGGAGCTGTTGTTTTCGTAAACAACAAATTTACCTATCTCAATGGTGTCAATTTTTATAGAGGATATTAGATATCGTTTTGAATTGTTCTCTTTTTCGATATTATCATCTGTTTTATCTGAACATATTTGTGATAAAGTGTCTTCTGTTAGGTAAATATTTTTATTTTCATTTTGAACAAATTGAAAAACATTTTCCGCATCACAAGAAGCTGCCAAGAGCTTTCCGCTTGTATCGATTAATATCAATGGTCTTGCAAACTTTTCCCTTGATTTATCTATCAGATATTGAAGTCCTCTGTTAGAACAAAATCCATCAAAAAGATCCTGCATGTAAAGTGCAAGCTTTATATCTATTTCATTTAGATCATTTATATCTAAGTTTTTTTTCATGGAAACCTCCTAATATTTTAGTTGTGCTTTAGCACAATTTTTAGCTTTAATGTGAAACGAAATTCAAATTTGAGTACATTGTCTGGGTTCTTACATTATATTATAATCAGAAATGTAAGGCAAGACAGCTTTCTGAAGCATATTGTGCTTGAGCATAATGGCTAATGAAAAATACTGAAAATTATGCTGCAGGTGATTATCCAGTATTAATAAAATGGTTAAATTTTACAGTCTTTAGCCTTTAAAATATTGCTATTTCATAGGAGGTACTAAAATGTCTACTACCCTAATAAAAAATATAAAAATTTTTAATGGTATTGAATGTATAGATGCGGATAAAGTAGTAATCGAAAACGGATATATTACTGATAAAACAGAAGGAGATATTGAAATTGATGGAACTGGATGTACCTTACTTCCGGGGTTAATCGATGCCCACATTCATTTATATCAAATTAAGAACCTAGAGGAAGCTTCCAGGTATGGTGTTACAACTATGATGGATATGGGAACACGTTCACCGGAAGTAGTTCATAGTCTAAAAAATTTACCTGGTTTACCTGATATACGAAGCAGTTATAGTCCAGGTTTCGCTCCAGGAAGCAAAGTTCTAGCTAAAATGGATTATCCTGATTCTGCCTTTGTAACAAGTGAAGATGATGCAGAGCGTTTTGTAAACGAACAGATATCATATGGTGCAGATTACATTAAAATTATTATAGAGGGCCAAGGTGTAAGTGTTAAAGATACGTTATTTCCACCGGAAATTCTTGCTGTCATTGTTGCCAAGGCTCACACCTATGATAAAAAAGTCATTGCACATGTCACTTCTACTAATGCTTTTAAAGCTGCAATAGAAGGGGGAGTGGATGTGGTAACACATATTCCCTTCGTTGAACCTTTAACAGAAGAGGTTATTCAGTTGATGAGAAAGAACGGTACTGTGTCAGTTCCGACTATGGTAACAATGAAAGGAATTGTTGAGTCAATTAAAAAGTTTAATCCCAACGCGCCATTGAATTATGATTATGTTAAGGAATCTGTTGCAAGACTTAGTAAAGCTGGTGTGACAATTATAGCTGGAAGTGATTCTAATACTGACGACCCAACAACTCCATATTCTGCACCTTATGGGATTTCACTTATTAATGAATTTGGACTAATGGTTGATGCTGGTTTTACTCCTATTCAAGCATTACAAAGTGCAACAAGTATGCCGGCAAAGTATTTTGGCATGAATGACAGAGGAATTATTAAGATAGGCTATAGAGCAGATCTTATTTTGATAGAAGGTGATCCGACTGTAAATATTAATGACATAAAAAATATTAAACAAGTTTGGATTGGTGGAAAGAAGATTATTAAATAATGTTTAATGCCTGATAATTATAAGAAGAAATGGGGGAACTGGCATGTTGTTTCAAAAGTTAGAAACTACTACGGTAAATGTAATGTTAGACAAATTTGCAGTAAGGGAATTAGTAGAGTTTGAAAGGTTCTGCCGTGACAATGCTCTTTGGGATCATATGCATGAATGTTATACTGAGAATTCCACCGTCACTGTTTCGTGGTATAAAGGAGATGGACGTGGTTTTGTTAATGCATCTAGTAAGATGAAGACTGTAGCTCCTCACAAACTTAATAATACTTTAGTGTGGTTAAATGATGGCAAGGCTGTAGCAGTATCCATGGCCTGTATACAGACAAGGAAAGAAATAAATGGCGTTCAAATGGACCTTACTTCATATGTTAGGCTTATATATACAGCAGTTAAAGAAGACTCATGTTGGAAGATTGCTTCAATGGAAGCAATCTATGAGAAAGACTGCCTAATACCTGCTTCACCTGAAGATATGAAACCTAATCCTAACTCTCGTGACAGTTATGCAAATTTAGCTAAAGTGATTGGCAGTGAGGGATATGAAATAGATCAAGATCTTGCAGGAGATGATAGACCAGAGGTAAGAGAAGCACTGCTTGCAAGAGTCGAAAACTGGTTGATGAGCTCAAGCACTAAAATGTAAGTCATTCACATATGCTATATAGAAAAGTCTCCTTTATGTCCGTTACGGGGAACCGTATCATAAGTAAATGTGGTTTTTTACAAACTTTTTTTCACAAGCTTATGTATTATCAGTTTTTAACAGGTATATATTATTTTCTTTAAATCCTCGGGATGTAGTATATAATGCTCGAAAATAACCTAAGTTGTGGAATGTTCATCTTAGTTTTGAACATACTGGTTACGTTGGTAATCCATCAAAAAAATAGTAGTAAAAGTAGAAAAATAAATGAATTATAAACAACATTAGAGTCTATTAATATATAAAGTTATGTCACATTTGAATGAAATAAATCATATAATATACTATACCAAAGATTTAGGAGGCTTAGTGTGATGCCTGATTTAGAAGAAAAAATAAACAAGGTGGAAATGAGTTTGCCAAAGGGAGAAGTAGTGATTGTTCTTCCGGAAGATGTACCTGTAGATTATTCAGAGATTAAAAAGATTGAGAAGCAACAAAAAGGAGCTGATCTTGGTACCTCTAATGGAGTTCCAGCAACAATTTCCTTAGCTTCTGTAAGTGGAGATTTACTTCAAACTTATAGAACAACTGATGAATTCTCTCTCTATATCAATTATGAATCTGGAACCATAGTCCTAAAGGCAGGACATTTACTTGCAAGGACCTATGACATGAATTTAAATGTAATAGATACTAAGATTGTATCAAAAGTAGTAATGCCATTAAAGGATTTTATTGCTGCCAGATTTAATTTCTTATCCTTACCACCTCAAGACCCAGAAAATGCACCAATGCATGTAAATGAAATATGGGTTGCTGACAAAGCTATTGTTTATAACACAAGAAATGTGGCAGATATCACGTTTTTAGGGCATAAGGGAGTAAGTCTTGTTACTACAGAGGAAACTGCACTTTTTACAGTTTTATATCAAAATGGCAAGATTACAGCGAAGAATGTTTGTACTTTTATGATTGTTTCTACAGAGCGTGTAACCACTTTTTTATATAACGCAATAGATGCTACTTTATAATAAATTAAAGATACGCCATGATAATACGGCGTATCTTTGTCATTCATATTCTTCAAATATTCTTCACTAACTAAACTACTAATGAAATAAGAATAGGCAGATCTGTTAACGCCATCAAAATTATTAGTGAAGAAAGAAGACTGATTTAGGATGAAAAACATGAGAATAACTTATTATAAGTAATAAATTAGTGCCTGTATTTCTTAAATCTTATAACAATAAAAGTCTACGTTATACCCGTCACGGTGAACCGTATCATATGTTAATGATGGAAACATTCAAAAGAGTTTAATATGTCTATTAGAGTAATCTTTCTTGAATTTTATTTTGACGAGTTTGTAAATTTAAGGTCTTCTAAAAAACGGTCAGTAGATTTAAAATAATATTAATCTACTGACCATTTTGGTCTATTAAGGAGAATACTATGAATAAAGCATATTTTCAGTTACCATCAGATAAACAAAAAAAAATGCTCAATTCAGGATACAAACTCTTTGCATCATATCCTTATAAGAAAGCTTCGATGATTGCAATTGCTAATGAAGCAGATATCTCCAAGTCATTATTATTTTATTACTTTAAAAACAAAAAAGAATACTACTTATTTTTATTTGATACTGCGGTTGACTTTCTTGATGAACATGAGGAAAAATATATTGATAAGAAAATGAAAGATTTTTTTCAACTAATCAATAAAACTGTGGAGCGTAGAATTAAAATCATTAATGACTATCCATATTTGTATAAGTTTATCACAAGAGCGTATTATGAAACATTTGAAGAGATAAAGATTGAGCTGGATAAAAAGAAAAGAATAATGTTACAGACAAGGGAAGAGGAGATACTTAATATTATCGATTATGATAAATTTAAAAATCCAAGGGATGTAAAAGTATTGTTTGAGATAGTTCTTTCTGTTGCTGAAGGATGTATGCGTGGTCTGGAAGATTTGGATATTTCGAAAATTGAGAAGAAGGTAAATGAGTTTAAGGGTATGATGAATTCTTTGAAAAAATATTATTACAAGGAAGAATATTTGATTAATTTATGAGGAGAAGTTTATTATGGAGGATAAAGCTAGACAGTTGGTATTTCAAAATATGAATTGTGAGATTCATTATTGGTATAGAAAGGGGAAAACCAATAAATGGGTGATGTTTTTTCATGGTGCAGGTGTTGATCATGAAATGTTTAATGAGCAATTTAAGGCATTTGATGATACCTACAATTTAATTGTATGGGATTCTCGAGGACACGGTTTATCTAAATTGGAGCAAGGGAAAAAATTTCAATTTAAAGATATGATTAGCGACTGTAAAAAACTATATGAAATTTATAACATAGATAAAGCAGTACTTATAGGACAATCAATGGGTGGCAATCTAGCGCAGGAAATAGCTTATTATTATCCAGAGTTAGTAGAGAAATTAGTGCTGATTGATTGTACCCAAAACGTTGGTAAGCTAACATTTATAGAAAAGTGTTCTTTGAAATATACTAAATTTATATTGAACTGTTATCCATGGAAATTACTTATAAAGCAGAGTTCTAATGCTTGTGGAAACAAAGCTAGTGTAAAGAAATATGTTAGGGATTGCTTTGAAAGGATAGATAAAGAAACGTTTATTGATATTATAACAGATTTAACAAAATGTCTTCATTATGATCCGGAATTTAAGTTTGAAAAACCTGTGCTATTACTTTGTGGTTCAGATGATAAAACAGGCAATATTAAAAAAATTGCTAATCTATGGGCAAAAAGTGATAGTAATTGTACACTTCATTTTATTGACCATGCAGGACATAACTCGAATCAGGATAATCCAGAGATGGTTAATAAGTTGATTATTGACTTCGTAAATAGTTAGTTATACAGATTAGCAAGCCAAAAATAAATTATTAGAAGAGAGAAGTAAAGCAACAATTAAAAACAATTAGGCTAGCACATTCATGTGCTAGCCTAATTGTTTTTCTGACAGACTTTCTGAAGTTAATAATTGAGAGTGGGTAGATTAGTTTATTTCTGTAAAGTTAACATTTTTTATTTTTTAGATTTTACGTTGACAATAATAAATTGCGAGTATATAATTAAAACACAATTAATTGCACACAATTTAATTTTATTAAATTAAGTTAAAAGGAGGTAGCTATGGATAAATTTGAAGCAATAAAACTAGATAACCAAATATGCTTTTCCTTATATGCTGCATCTAGGGAAGTAATAAAGCTCTATAAACCATTTCTTGATAAATATGGTCTTACATATACACAGTATGTTTCTATGCTAGTGGTTTGGGAATACGAGAAAATAACAATTAAAGATATGGGAGAAAAATTACACCTCGATTCAGGAACACTTACCCCTGTAGTAAAGAAGTTAGAAGCAATGGAATTAATCATTAAGTATAGAGATAAGAATGATGATAGAGTAGTTATAGTTGAGCTAAGTGAAAAGGGTAGAGCCTTAAAAGAAGAGGTAGTTGATATTCCAATGAAAGTTTCTTGTATGTTTGAAACTAATATTGAAGATGCTATAACTTTAAAAAGATTGTTAGATAATTTACTAATAGAACTTAAATAAGAATTTACTTAATAGTATGTTTAATTTGATAGGGATCAATAAAGAAATAATAATCTTTTGAGTACTTATTAAATTAAACAGCTGTAGTATATTATAAATAAATCAGTTGTGCAAAATTAGATTTTAATAAATTAAATTAAGAGGAGAGATAATTATGAAATTTTATGATTTTTCAGCTAAAAGAATGAATGGACAAGAAGTGAAGATGGATGAATATAAGGGCAAGGTAGTATTAGTAGTTAATACAGCAACTAAGTGTGGACTTGCACCTCAATTAACAGAACTTGAGGAGTTAAATAAACAATACAAAGAACAAGGCTTAGAGATTTTGGGATTTCCTTGCAATCAATTTGCAAATCAAGAAAAAGGAAGTAATGATGAGATACAAGCAGTATGTTCCATAAACTTTGGAGTTACTTTTACAATGTTTGAAAAAATTGATGTAAATGGAGAAAATGCTCACCCATTATATAAATTTTTAAAAAGTGAGAAAAAAGGTGTATTAAGTAATGAAATTAAATGGAATTTCACAAAGTTTTTAATTGATTCAGAAGGTAATGTAGTTAAGAGATATGCACCAACAATAAAACCATCAAAAATAGAAGAAGATATTAAAGCTTTATTAAAATAATATTTATTAAGGGGAGACATAAAATGAATGAGAGATATGATATTGCCATAATAGGTAGCGGTCCAGCAGGTATTTCTGCTGCATTAAATGCAAAAATAAGAAATAAAAATTTTATTGTTTTTGGAAGTAAGGAGTTAAGTCCTAAACTAGCAAAAGCACATAGAATAAATAATTACCTTGGATTCTATGGTAAGAGCGGGGAAGAACTTAGAGATGAGTTTAATAATCATTTAAAAGAAATGAATATAGAAATTGCAGAAGAAAAAATAAATAACATTTATGCCATGGGTGAATTTTTTACTTTAATGGTCAATGAAAAAATGTATGAGGCAAAATCTATCATTTTAGCAACCGGGGTTAGCTTTGGTAAGCCTTTTAAAGGAGAAGAAGAATTTTTAGGTAAGGGTGTAGGCTATTGTGCAACTTGTGATGCACCTTTATATAAAAATAAAACTGTTACAATAATTGCATATAATAAGCATGAAGAAGCTGAAGCTAACTTCATAGCAACTATAGCATCAAAAGTATACTATATACCTATGTATAAGGAAGAGGTAGAAGTAGATTCTTCTATAGAAATAGTAAATGATGCCCCAGTAGAAATAGTTGGAGAAACATCAGTAACAAAACTTGTTCTTAAAAATAGTGAAATTGAAACAGATGGATTATTCATTTTAAGAGATAGTATTTCACCAGGACAATTAGTTCCAGGTTTAATGATTGAAAATAATCATGTTCAAGTTGATAGAAATATGAGAACAAATTTAAATGGATGCTTTGCAGCAGGAGATATAGTTGGAGCACCATATCAATACATAAAAGCAGCTGGTGAAGGAAATATAGCAGCATTATCTGCAGTATCTTATTTAGATAAATTGGATAAAAAAGTTTAGAAAAACATATATAAAATTAAAAGGTCTAATTTAATAAAATTAGACCTTTTTTATTGATATTAATTTATCTCAGCATTTTTCAAAAACTTTATTATATAACTTAAAGTGTAAAAATCTCTATCTAAATTAGTACTAATGAAATTTAAACCTTTTATTAATGCATCTTCTTCAAAGTTTTCTAAAAGAAGCATGATATTTAAGTTATTAAGGCTTCCATCTTTTGTATCTAAAACTCTTGAAGCTTTTATATGTTTATTACTTAAAGCATTAAATGCAGCAGTTTGCAAACCTTCGCTTATTTCTATATCAGGCATTTCACTAAAAATTCTTATTTCTGGATTTTGGGTATTTAAATTTTTAGCATTAGTTAAATCAGTTGATAAGAATATAGTATTAATAAACTTTGCATCCTTGAAATTAACACCTTCTAATTTTACAGAATCAAAGATGGTATTTTCAAAAATTGCATCATTAAAATCACTATCTTTTAAATTAGTGCCTATAAACTCAGCCCATTTAAAACTACAACTAAAAAAGTTAGTAGACTTAAAATGTGCCCCTCTAAAGCTTACATAATCAAAATTTGAACCTTCAAAATCACAATTATAGCAATTGCTTCTTGATAGGTTTTTATACATAAAGTTTTTATCTTTTTTCTCAATATTATTATAATTGAAGTTTCCTTTAACACTTTGATTTCTAGCCATTGCTTCCTCCATCTAATACTCTTCTTGAAATTTTAAGCTTTATTGTTCTTTCTATTTCATCTAACATTTTCTTATCTTTAGGATCAATAAATAGGCAAGTATAGCCTTCCTCTCCAGCTCTTCCTGTTCTACCAATACGGTGAATATAGCTTTCAACAGTTTCTGGAATATCATAGTTATATATATGACTAACACCACTTATATCTAACCCTCTAGAAGCAACATCTGTGGCAATTAGGTATTGGAAATCACCATTTCTAAAAGCTTTCATAATTTTTTCACGCTTTGCTTGAAGTACATCACTATGTAGTTTTTTACAGGCATATCCACGTTTGTGAAGTGCAACCTCAAGATCATCAGCTCTTCTTTTGGTTCTGCAGAATATTATGGCCATAAATGGATTATCTTCATCTAATACTTTGCATAAGGAATCTTGCTTCCATCTATCTGTAGTTTCTACTACATCTTGCTTAATTGTATCTAGAGTAACTTCTTCCTTTTTTATAGATATTGAGAAAGGATCCTTCATATATCTGTAGGCTAATTTCTTTACATCAGAATTTAATGTTGCAGAGAAGCATAGTGTCTGACGGTTTTTATTGGTTTCTTTAATGATAGTTTCAACTTCATTTTTAAAACCCATTAAAAGCATTTGGTCAGCTTCATCTAATACAAAGGTTTTTAACTTGCTTAAGTTTATGGTTTTTCTTTCAATATGATCAAGAAGTCTTCCAGGAGTTGCAATAACAAGATGTATGTTTCCTCTAAGCTTCTTTAGTTGAGACCCTATATCTTTTCCACCATAAGCAGCTAATATGTTTATGTTTTTGCCCTTTTTTAGCTTTTTAGCTTCTTCAGTTATTTGAAGAGCAAGCTCTCTAGTAGGTGTTAAAATTAGAGCCTGAACTACATTTGAGTCTGGATTTATATTTTCAAAAATTGGGAGTAAAAATGCAAGAGTTTTACCAGTTCCAGTTTGAGCTTCAGCTATAACATCTTTTCCATCCTTTATAAGGTTAAAGCTTTGAGATTGTATTGGAGTTGGCTCTTTAATCCCTTGATTTTTTAATACCCTCATTATATCTTCACTAATACCTAATTCTTTAAAATTCATATGTTCTACCTTTCGTTATTAACTTAATTTTTTCCTGTTAGTGCTAGTTAATAATACCACAGTAATAGTATTATCTCTATTAAATTTTTAATTCTAGTAGAGAAATCTGGAAGTATTTGATTTATAATAAAATTAATTAGAATTATTATATTTAAGATTTTAACTAACGCGTAGTGGAGGATATATGGTGAGAAAGGTATATTTTAAAGGGATTGATTCTTATTCTAAAACTGAAGAAATAAGTGCAGCAGCAGGTGAACTTTTAGAGAAATTAGTAAAAGAGGAAAATATAAAGCTTGAAAACTTTATACCACTTAAAGTTCATTTTGGTGAAAGTGGAAATAAAACGTTTATTGAGTCCAAAAATTTTGGAGGAATAATAAATTATTTAAAAGATAGAAAAATAGAAAGTGCATTTATAGAAACTAATGTTTTATATAAGGGAGAGAGAACAACAAGAGAGAGACATATAAAGCTTGCAAAGGAGCATGGTTTTACAGAGCTTCCTGTAATAATTGCAGATGGAGAACATGGTGAAGCTTACGAAGAAGTCGAGATAAATAAAAAGAATTTTAATAAGTGCAAGATAGGTAAAGAAATAGCAGATAAAAACCAATTAATTGTTATAAGTCACTTTAAAGGACATGCATTGGCAGGCTTTGGAGGAGCTATAAAACAACTTGGTATGGGTTGTGCAGCAAGAGGCGGTAAGCTTGCTCAACATGCAAATTCAATACCTAAGATTAGTGCACTAAAATGTAAGGCTTGTAGTGCTTGTGCAAAAAGATGCCCAGAAAATGCAATAACACTAAATAAAAAGGCAAAGATAGATAAAGACAAATGTGTTGGTTGTGCTTCTTGTATGGCAATATGTCCACATGGGGCTATAACTAATAGCTGGTTTGCATCCATTTCTAAATCCTTTAATGAAAGACTATCTGAATATGCTTATGCTGCAGCAAAGGATAAAAATAATGTTTATATAACCTTTGCATTTAACATTACTAAAAACTGTGACTGTGAAGGACATAATATGAAACCAATAGTTGATGATGTAGGAGTTTTTGCATCTCTAGATCCAGTAGCTATTGATAAGGCATGTTTGGATATGATTGATAAGGACAATAATAAAACTGTATTTAGAAGAGGGAGATATACCCTTGACTACGCAGAAAGTATAGGACTCGGAAGTAAAGAGTATGAGCTTATAGAGGTATAGGTGAGGATATTTGTGAAAAGAAGAAAGTATATAATACTAGGTGTAATTATAGTTCTGTTAGCTGGTGGAATATTTATGTACTCAGAGGTGCAAATATCTAAAAGCGTAGTGTATGAATATATAAAAGCTAGAAGTGGAAGAGAAGTAGCAGATAAAGTTAAAATAGTTCCTACTCTAAAATACTCTAAAAAATTTGGATACGAAATTGACGTTTATAATTACGATAAAATAACTAGTATTAATGAAGTAATATTCTTTAATATGAAAAGAGATAAAGATAGAGTTTGGCACATAGATAGTATAAAGACAAATCCATAAATGAAATATCTATTAAAAACATAAATCCACTAGTTTAACTAGTGGATTTTATATTATAGACTAATTTTTTTAAGCCAATTTTTAATTTGTTCTTTATCAAAATTACTCATGGTTTCAAAGCCAGGAAGAACTGTTGACTTTGGACATTCCTTCTCAATATTAACTTGAATTTGTCCTAATCCTCCACCACCATGAGTACAAAAAGGAATAATTGTTTTTCCTTGCAAATCTACGTTTCTTAAAAAACTTAATATGGGTGGGGCAAATGATTTAAACCAATTAGGTGTTCCTAAAAAAATATAATCATAGGACTCAACTGATTCAACTCCAGATAATAATTTAGGGCAATACCCTCTCTCAATTTCATTTCTTACTTCCTTTGTTGCTGTATTATAATTAAATGCATAGGATTTTTCAGGAATTAACTCTCTAATATCGCCTTTAGTTTGTTCTGCTATTTCTTCTGCTAATCTTTTAGTTGTATTAGAAAAAGAATAAAACACTACTAATATTTTACTCATTGTTACCTCCATAAAGTCATTTTTATCTTCATATTATATAAATGGTCATTACGTTACTTAATTATAACATTAATTTAAATACATGGAATTATAAAATTAAATAGGTAAATTTTATAAATATTTGACAGAAACTTATAGTTATAAGTTAATAATAGATAGAAGGAGGGGAAAGACATGAGAGAGTTTAATGAAAGTGAAATTATACAAGGCATTAAAGATATGAACATGGACAGCTTCCAAAAACTCATGACTCACTATGGAAAATTAGTTTATTACGTGGCCAGTAAAATACTAAATGAACCTTATGAAAAAGAAAGCATTGAAGAGTGTTATAATGATGTGTTTATGACCATCTGGTCTAATATTGATTGCTTTGATTATAATAAAGGAAACTTTAAAGCATGGTTAATATCTATAACTAAATACAAGGCATTAAATATTAAAAGAAAAAGTTTAAGAGAAAATAATGTTTTAGAATATATGGATGAGATTACTTCAATATATAATGATGATTTAGAGAGAATTGAAAATCAAGAACTAATAAATGAACTTCTTGATAATTTAGAAGAAAAGGACAAGACTATATTTCTTAAAAGATATTTAGAAGGGGTTCCTATTAAAGAAATAGGTAAAGAACTTGGATATTCAGAGGAATATATATACACAAGAATTTCTAGAGCTAAGAAAAAAATTAAAAGAATAGTAGGTGATTATAATGGATGATAGAGAATTATTAAAGTTATTAAACACCATAGAGTATTCAGAGGAAGAAATAAATGCAATTGAAGAAAGTGCATTAGAAGCACCTAATTGTGTAGGCGAAGATTTATATAATGTAAAAAATGATAAGATATTAAGAAAAGTAGCTTTTATGAGACTAGAGGGGAAAGTTAAGGAAAGCCTTCTAGAGGATGAAAAAATAGAATACAAAATGATTATGCTTCAAAGTAATTATGAAAAAGAGATATTTAGAATATATGCTGCATCAGATTGGGGAATACCTAGAGTATATATTGCTCTATTCATTACGAATAAGAGAATATTTGCATATAAAATGAGTAAGTTATATGAAGTGTTAGAGGAATATTGTAATGAAATAAAGAATCTAAAACATTTAATAGATCTATGGGAAAAGTGCGACACCATTACTTTTGAGTTTAATGATGAGTTTGCTATATCAGCAAGAGCATATGGTGAGGATAATAGAAGAATTTTTATGGAAGCAATTAAGTATTTAAATGAAAGCAAAGGTATTAAGATAGATGAATTTAGGCAACCCAAAGCAAGCATAATTTCATGGGTACTTTATATTATTCTATTTGCAATTCTTATAGGAACAGTGATTTTTAATATAAAAGATCAAGTAATTAGTTTTCTTAAATAATAGATAGAAGGATGTGTTTAAATGCTTGAAAAAGCCATTATTATAGCAACAAAAGCTCATAGGGGGCAAGTTGACAAAGCTGGAGAAACATATATTCTTCATCCACTTAGAGTCATGATTTCGGGGAAAACGGAGCTTGAGAGAATATGCGGGGTATTGCATGATGTAATAGAAGACACAGAGATTACTTTAGAATATTTAAGAAAAGAAGGGTTTTCAGAAGAAATATTAGAAGCTTTAGATGCGTTAACAAGAAAAGCTAATGAGAGCTACGATGGTTTTATAGAAAGAGTTATAAATAATAAATTAGCTTGTTATGTAAAGCTTGCAGATTTAAATGATAATATGAATCTAGCGAGAATTAAAAATCCTACAGAAGAGGATTATAAAAGGATAGAGAAGTATAGTAAAGCATCTGATAGAATAATTAAGAGTCTTAAAGATTAGATTAACTGATTAATATAAGTGAAAGGATATTTTCCAATGAATAATTTTAAAGAGGTTCAAATTTTAGGTATTAACATGTATTATATAGTTACTTTCTTAATAGTAGTTATAATTTACGGAGCTTATGATTGGATAAAGAGAAATAGAATAGGGTACCTAAGGAAAATGCTTTTAATAAATATTATAGTTTTTTCAGCACTTCTTTTTTTGTTAATATCTAATAATATTAATGAGGATAGAATAAAATCAGGATGTTTGGCAATAATTATTGTTTCTACAGTTATGTTATTTAGAGCAAAGCATGACACAAGAGGAGATAAGGCTCTTAAAATGTTTAATAGTCAAGTAATTTGGAGAAAGAAACACATTTATTTCTTTCCTGCAGATTTTAGCGATAACGAAATAGATTTAATTAGATTTAAGCTTAAAACAGTTTTTGATTGTTTTAAGGGGAATACTTATGATAAAAAAATTGGAGATTTATTTATATGGATAAAAAAGAAGAATAATAAAGTTAATATAAAGATAATAAATCAGCTAGATTATAATTGTGATGAGCATGTTGAGGACATCGTTAATAGATATAAGGATATAGAAGATAGAATTAATGGAAAGTTAGTTATAGAAGGAAAGCAAGATTTGAAAATTCAATTGTTTATTGAACATGAGGATGTTGCTTAAATTAAAATAGAAATATAGATATGAGTAGCTGCAAATGAAATTGTAGCTACTTTTTTGTTGGAACAAATAGCAATAAAATTAAACAAAGTGCAATAAAATACAATAAAGTATTGACAATGGCAATAAAACTCAATATAATTTCACTATAGGATAGCAAGGAAAGGAAAGATTACAATGGAAGATAAATTTTATTCGATTGATCAAATCGCAGAGATTTTAGATATGCATCATAAAACTATAAGAAAGTTTATAACAGAGGGTAAGCTTAGGGCAAATAAAGTTGGAAAGCAGTGGAGAATTACAGGACACGATTTAAGCTTATTTATGGAGAGCAATAACTTAAATATTAGCAAGGAGAATGAAGACAAAGAACAAGCTATTGAGTTTTCAACTAAAGGAGAGAATATAAGAAAATCAAGTGGAAAAATAAATGTATCTACTGTAGTAGATATTAATGAAGTAAATTCGGAGCAATATATGAGAATATCAAATACATTAATAGCTCTACTTAATAGCAAGGACCCTAGCATGGGAAATTCAACTATTAACGTAAAGTATTATGAAAAAGAAAATAAGTTAAAGGTACTACTTTGGGGAGATATAAAATTCACCGAAGATATGCTTAGCTTTATTACAATGCTTGTAGGGGGAGGAAAGTAAAATGAATTATAAAGTAATAAAAAAAGAAGACTTAGTATATATAGTTTTCGATTCTAATGAAGAACAATTAAAGAGAGAAGAAGAAGCAACAGATTATATATCTAAATGCTGGGAAAATGACACAAATTATTTAGTTTTTTATGATAAATCACTTTCTGATGATTTCTTTAATTTGAAAACAAGACTAGCAGGAATGGTACTACAAAAGTTTATGAATTATAAAATCAGGGTTGGAGTTATTATAGAAAATGAAGATAGACTAAATGACAGGTTTAGAGAAATGATATTAGAATCAAATAAGGGAAATGATTTTAGAACCTTTAAGAATATAACTGAAGCTGAGAATTGGTTATTAAAATTAAAATAAAATGGGGGAGAGATAGTTGAATGCAAAAACCGTGTTTAAATCGGTACAAGGAAAAAATGAAATATTAAAATATTATGATTGCTTTATTGAAAAGATTGATTTCTCACATGAGATAATTAATATAAATTCATGTTTAGGAAATACATTTATTATAGCCAGTGGGAAAAAGGAAGCTCCGCCTGTTATATTGTTTCATGGGAGTGGAATGAATTCTTTTATGTGGTTAAAAGATATAAAAGAGTATTCTCTTAACTATAGAGTGTATGCTATAGACATACCAGGAGAGCCAGGTAAAAGCAATGAATATCAAGCTTCTTTAAATGGAATGGATTATGTTTCTTGGGTTAATGATATTTTAAATGAATTATCAATAGAAAAATCAAGTTTTGTAGGTATTTCTTTAGGTGCTTGGATGGCATTAAAATTTGCCGTGAATCACCCTGAGAAAGTAGATAAACTTGTGCTTATTTCACCCTCTGGAATAGGGCCACAAAAAAGGTCTTTTATCTTTAAAGCTTTGTATTATTCATGCTTAGGAGAGACTGGCGTAAAAAAGCTAGCCTATAAAATTAATGGGAATAAAGAAATTCCTGAGACTATCTTAAAATATCAAAGATTAATCACTAAGAATTTTATCTATAGAAGAGAGACAATTCCTATATTTTCAGATAATGAATTAAAAAGATTAGATATGCCAATAGCACTATTTGTAGGAGAAAATGATATAATGCTACATTCTTTAAAGACCGCGAAAAGGTTGAGTGAATTACGACCTAAAGCAAATATTAATATATTGAAGGATAAGGGACATTCTCTTACTGATCTTGTAGATAAAATAATGGGGGTTTTAAACTAATAAAAAATGGCTTACTTAAATAAGTAAGCCATTATCTATATTATACTTTAAATATCTTTGTAAGCTTATTCATATCCTCAGATAGAGTTACAAGTTCACCTGAAGTTTTATCAATCTTAGTAAATAAATTTTCTTGTGTATTAAGCTTTTCTTGAATATCATTTGAAACATTAAGTCCACTATCTATAGTCATACTTATATCTTCGATTGTTGCTGTCATTTCTTCAAGAGAAGCAGCTTGGGTAGTTACTCCATCAGTTATATCTGATAACATAGAGAAAGTACTTTGAATACTATCAATAATTTTATCTATACTTAATTTTACTTCATCTGATTTAGATACACCAACTGCAACCTTTTCTCCAGCTGCATTAACTGCTGAAACTACGTTCTTTGTCTTTATATTCATATCTTTAATAAGATTTCCGATATCTTGTAAAGAAGTATTTGTATCCTCAGCAAGTTTTCTTATTTCCTCAGCAACTACAGAGAAGCCTTTACCTGCTTCACCAGCTCTAGCAGCTTCAATAGCAGCATTTAAAGCTAATAGGTTTGTTTGCTCTGAAATTTGAGAAATAATACTAATTATTTCAGATATTTTATTACTTTGAGCTTCAAGTCCAAGTACTTCAGTATTTACTTCTTTTGTGTTAGTAACAAGATCTTTTATAGCAACTACAATGGAATCAACTGAAGTTTTACCTTCCTCAGCAGCAGAGTGAACACCTTTTGCATGTTCTTCAATTTTTGAAGCAAGCTCTGCAGTTCTTTGGGAGTTATCTGTTATTCCAGATAGAGCAATAGAAGTTTGTTTAATGCTTTCAGCATTCTCATAAGAATGAGATATAAGTTTATTAACACCTTCATCTATTTCTGTAACTTTTTCATTAGCTTGTGTAATTATTTGATTCAAATCTTCAGCGGATAGAGTAACCTTTCCAGAAGAATTTTGTATTGTAGATATTAGCGTTTTTAAGTTTTCTTGAGCTGTTAAAAGTGAGTCAATAAGTTGTCCAATTTCTCCGTGTTGTAAAGTATCAATACTAGCAGTTAAATCATTATTTGAGATTGAATCAGCTAATAAAACACTTTTCTTTAAAGGCTTTATTAGAAGACCTTCAGATAGAAAAAATGCTATTGCCTGAAATATAATAATAAAGATTACTGATTTACTAATAACTGAAGGAGTAACTATTTGAAAGAAGTTACCGTATGTATTATATGATAAGCTAGTCATTATACCTATATTTGATAATAGCATAGCTAAAAATACTAATCCCATGATACGAGTACGTATTGAAACGTTTTTGATTTTATCCATAATTATATGCACCTACCTTGATGAAATTTTTGAAAATATTTATAGAGTCTTTTCCTAATTAATCTTTTTAATATTAATATATATGTAGCTATTATCAATTCCATCTTCCCATGTAACTTCAATAAAGGAAGGTTGTCCCACCTCCAGTAGAAATTTAAATTTGTCGTTTTTACATAACAATTAATATGGTATCATATTGGCTAATTATATCAAAGTCTGAAAACAAAACAATATTGATGATAAATCTCATTTTCAGTAATTTACTATAGTATTTGCTAAATTTTATGAATATTCTAATGTTTATCTAAATTTTAATAAGAAATTAATAAAAATGATATAATATATGATAAATAAGTAATATTATCAAGGAGAATTAACATGTATGATCATAATAGAGTAGTAATTTCTGAATTAAATAGATGGAAACGTGAAATGAGAATGAAACCTTCTATTTTTAATAGAGCTTCAAAAGGAGTTCAAAATAAGTTTAATGGAATTCTACCTGAAAAATATCATGATATAATGACTGCTGCAATAAAAAATATGACAAAAGGAGTTTTGCTTGGTTCAGAATATATAGCTAAGAAGCCAATTGAAGGAAAATCATTAGAACTTAGAGATGAACTTGCAAAAGAAAAAATTAATTTCTATAAAAATACTGCCATTATAGAAGGTGCTGGTACAGGTGCAGGAGGTTTTCTATTAGGGCTTGCAGATTTTCCACTATTACTTAGTATAAAAATTAAATTCTTGTATGAAATGGCTGCTATTTACGGCTTCGATGTAAAAGATTATAGAGAGAGACTATATATTCTTTATATATTTCAATTAGCTTTTTCAAGTCAAGCAAAGACTAATGAAATTTTTGAAGTGATGGATCAGTGGGAAAAAAATGTAGCAACCTTACCAAGAAATATTAATGAATTTGATTGGCGTGAATTTCAACAAGAATATAGGGATTATATAGATTTAGCGAAGCTTCTGCAGTTAGTACCCTTTATAGGTGCATTTGTAGGTGCTTATGCAAATTCAAAACTTTTAGATAAGCTTGGCAAGACTGCAATGAATGCCTATAGGATGAGAATATTAGAAATTAAAAAAGTTGAATATTAAATATATAAAATATCTAAATATAATAATTTAGGTATTTTATTTTTTTATAGGATTTCTTTTTCTATAAGTGGAAACAATAACTATATAAGGGTAATAATATTTGCTAGGAGGCAAAGTTAATGAAAATATTAATAACATCAGATACATATTTTCCTGTAATAAATGGAGTATCTACTTCAGTTAATAATTTATATAAGGAATTAAAATATAGAGGACATTCTGTTAAGATTTTAACTCTGTCTAGTAATGGGGTCGAAAAAGTTGAAGGTGATATATATTTCTTAAAATCCATTGGAATAGGGGTGTATCCTGATGCTAGAATTAAGTTTCCTTTACATAATAGATTAATAAATGAAATTATAAAATGGAAACCAGATGTTATTCATTCTCAAACAGAATTTTCTATGATGTTCGTGTCTAAATATATCGCAAGCAAACTAGATATTCCACATATACATACATATCACACCATGTATGAAAATTATTTGGATTATTTATTAGGGGGAAAGATAATTAGGAAAAAGACCTCAGCAAGAATAACTAAACTTCTCTTAAATAGCTTAGATAGCGTTATTGCCCCTACTGAAAAAACTAAAAAAACACTATTAAGCTATGGAGTAAATAAGCCTATTTATGTAGTTCCAACCGGAATAGATTTAAGTAGATTTAAACAAAAAATATCTTATGAAGAAATGTATAATATTAAATTAAAATTAGGAATTAGTATGAATGATAGGGTTATAGCTTATATCGGGAGAATTGGGGAAGAGAAAAATATAAGTGAAATTTTAGAACTTTTCCCTAATTTAATAAGGGAATTTAAAAATATAAAATTTCTAATAGTGGGTGGAGGCCCATACTTAAATAAGCTAAAAGAAAAAGTCAAAGAAATGAATATAAAAGATAATGTTATATTTACAGGAATGATAGATTCAAAAGAAGTTCATAAATATTATAGAATAGCTGAAATATTTGTCACAGCGTCCACTAGCGAAACACAAGGATTAACCTATATAGAAGCTTTAAGCAGTGGATGTCCTGTGGTTTGCAAATATGATCCTTGTATAGATGGTGTAATAGAACAAGGAGAAAATGGATTTTCATATAAGGATAAAGCTCAGTTTGAATATTATATATGTAAAATACTTAGAGATGGATATCTAAGAGCTCATATGAGGAAAAAAGCCATTATCAAGGCCAATAGATACTCAAGTAATATTTTTGGAGATGAAATGCTAGATAAATATTATCGTATTACACATGCAAATGAAGAAGTAAGTGCTGATTTAATAAAACTAACTAACTCCAGAAGCTAATAAGAGAAAAGAAAAACTATTATAGTAAAACTTAACTATAATAGTTTTTCTTTTTTAAATTTTATATGTGGAATTATTAATGTGAAAATACCACTCACAGCTACAGTTAAGTAATAAGTTAGTATTCTCCATAAAAATATTGCAGTAATAATTGTACCTGATTTAAAAAATAAGCTATAAATCAAATAAAATCCACCTTCAGCACCACCCTCAGCACCAGGAAGAGGAATAATTGCCATAAAGTTTATTAAAAAGATTTGGGCAGAAATCATTGTGAATATATCTGCTGAATTAAATCCAAAGCTTCTATAAATACAGTATGGTATAGTAAAAAAGGCTAACCATTGAAAAAATGTGTATATAGAAGCATAAATACACATCTTTACATTCTTAGTCATTAGAGCAGCATTCTCATGAAATTTCTCTAGTTCAACTTCAAGCTTTTCAAATGTGTAACCGCTTTTTCTCATAAACTTGAATCTCTTTAGAAAATTAAAAACAAATAAGAATATTTTTTTTGTTAGGTTTTTATTAACTGAAAATAATATTGCAAGAATCATAATTAATATGTGCACAATAATACCTGAGATACATAGGTATAAGAAGTATTTAACCTTTGTATTAAAGTAATTAAATTTGAATACAAAAGCTAAGAGCAATATAACTATATTTATAGCTTGGTGTATTATAAATTTTATCATTAAAATGGAACCAGCTGTTCCAGCAGGAATTTCACTTTCTGTCATTGCATATAGCTGAGCAGGATGACTTCCAGCAGAAAAAGGGGTAACAGCAGCAAAAAATAAACCAACCATTTCAATATTAAAAGATTTAATTAATAAGTTTTTAGTTTTAGTAAATGCTTTGGCAATGACATAAAATGCTAGCATTTCAAGAAACCAAAATAAAAGTATCATTAAAACAGATAAAAGTATCCAAGCTGTATTTAAGCTTTTTAGTTCTTCTATTAAAGTATTTAACCCTTTAGTAAAAAGGAAAAATGATAAAAATATTACCGCACAAACAATTACTATAATTATGTTAAACACCTTATTTTTCATTCGTATTTCTCCTAAAAGGTGTACTACGGTTAGAGTATATTTCGTCGTAGAACTTTTTCCACATTTTTAAGACATAATCCTTAGAATAAAATTCATGACATTTCCAAGAGCTATTGCACCAATTTTTATATTCTCCATTTTTAGCTTGTAGGGCTTTTATTATTTCAGTAAAGTCTGATATGTTATCTCCTTTTAAATAATAGTTAAATAATATATTACTATATATATCTAAATCTCTTAAAAGAACAGGAACCTTTAATGCCATTGCTTCAAGAATTGACATTGGAAATAATTCATTATAAGAAGGTAAAAACATTAAATCGCAAATATTATAGACATCATTCATTTCTTCTCTATTAATAATTCCTAAGAATTTGACGTTTGGAGGAGGGTTTTCTGTAACTTTTTTAAGTTCTTTATATCCATCAGTTATAGAACCAAAAGAAAAACCACCTGCCCATATAAATTGAATATCAGGAAGATTTTCAGCAACCTTAATAAAGTCCATAACGCCTTTTCTAGTTTGAACTTGCCCTACCCCTAAAACAACAAACTTTTCTAGTGGAATTCCATACTTTTCTTTAATTGAATTTATTTCTTCCTCATCATATCTATAGAAATTATCCTCAGATACGAAGTTTGGTATATAAGTTACCTTATTTTCATCTATTTTATATTTTTTAAGAACATCAATGAAATAAGGGTTAACCACAACTAAATGATCAACACTTTTATAAAAATAAATCATATATTTATAAAACACCTTTTTTATTACACTAGGAAGTTTTAGACTTTCCTCGATTGTTTCTGGTACAAAGTGTACATAAGCTACGCTTGTGCCAAGAAGCTTTGATAGAGGAATGCTTAAGAAAAACTTAAAGTCAATAGTATGGTAGTGCATAATATCACAAAAGTTAAAGTTGTTTATTTTAATCTTATAATCATCATTAAGTCCATTTTTAACTAAGTTAACTTGTTCAAGATAAGCTGACAAAACTCCTTGCCCTTTTACTTTATCAGCTGAAGAAAGCATATTAATAGTAGGCATTAAAATAATTCCTCCTTTAAATAAATGTAGAATTAATATTACATTTAGTTTTTGTAAATTTTCATTCTATATTCTAGTTTAGGAAATTAAATTAATAAAAAATTAAAGTTCTTGAGAAGGGCGTTTAACTAGTGGCTATTTTTTCATATAAAGCTAAAAAATACTTTACACAGAACAGATGTTCGCATATAATAGAGCTAGAAAAGAAAGAGCTTTAACTTCAATCAATAAAAAGGGATGTATATTATGAATAAACAAAATAGGCTAATATTTCATATTGATGTTAATTCAGCTTACTTATCCTGGGAAGCAAGCTATAGAAAGCAACAAGGCGAAAATGTAGATTTACGTGATATTCCTTCTGTAGTAGGCGGAAGTGAAGAGAGTAGACATGGAATAGTTCTTGCAAAGTCTATTCCAGCAAAAAAATATAAAATTAACACAGGGGAAACCTTATTTACAGCTAGACAAAAATGTCCAGATCTAGTGGTTGTACCTCCTAGATACTGGCTTTATATGCAATGCAGCAATGCTTTAAATGTGATATTGGAAGAATATACCCCTAAGATACAAAGATTTTCAGTAGATGAAAGCTTTCTTGATTTTTCAAATATGGAGCATATATATCCAGATTATATGAAGCTAGCGGAGGAAATTAAAAATAGGATTAAAAGAGAGTTAGGTTTTACAGTAAACATAGGAATATCTACAAATAAACTTTTGGCAAAGGTAGCTTCAGATTTTAAAAAACCGGATAATATACACACGTTGTTTTCCTGGGAAATAAAGGAAAAAATGTGGAAACTACCAGTAGAAGATTTATTTATGGTAGGAAGAGCTACTTTACCTAAATTAAATAAGCTTAATATATTTACAATTGGGGATCTAGCTAATTATGATTTAGATATTTTAAGGTATTATTTAAAAAGCCATGCCACTTTAATATGGAATTATGCAAATGGAATCGATAGTTCTGAGGTAAGAAGTGATAAGCACATTGACATGAAAGGAATAGGCAATTCTACAACAATTCCTTTTGATGTGGAGGATAGAAAAACAGCACATCTTATACTACTTTCTCTTTCAGAAATGGTAGGAACAAGACTTAGAAATTCTGAAAATTGTTGTAGAGTTATTTCAATGAGTATCAGAAGTAAAGACTTTTTTAATTATTCTCATCAAAGAAAACTATATTGTCCAACAGATTCTACTCAGATAATTTCAGAGGTAGCTTGTAATTTGTTTGATGAGAAATGGAAAGGAGAACCAATAAGACATATGGGAGTACAGGTTACCGATTTTTGTACAAATGAATTTTATCAATATGGATTATTTGACCATAAGGATATAGACAAAATAAGAGCTTTAGATAAAACTATTGATAAAATACGTCTTAAGTATGGTTCAAAGTCCATATTAAGATCTTCATTTTTACATTCAGGTATAAGAAATATGAGTGGGGGAGTGGGGGAAGAAGACTATAAGATTATGTCAAGTTTATTATGAGGAGTTGAGACTTATGAAAGTAATTTTCAAGACAATTGAGATGATAGCTTGGTTTACAGAGGATGGTACCCCAAGGCCCATAAGATTTAAAGTGAAGAATGAGGATGAATCAACAACTGTTATAAAGGTTGATAGAGTACTGTATAAGGAAAAAGAAAAAATAGCAGGGAATCCAATGATACTTTTTAGATGTCAAAGCGTAATTAATGAAGCTAGTAGAGTTTATGAACTTAAATATGAAATGAATACATGTAAGTGGTTGATATATAAGATGTAGAAAAAAGACTATTAGGATAGTTGTTTATCCCTAATAGTCTTTTGAGTTATGTTTTATAGATACTTAGAAGGATTATCTAATATTTCTTGAAGTAGATTAAAATACTTACCAATATGTATTCCATCAGCTAATGCATGATGAAGCTGTACAGATATTGGCATCTTTATTTTACCACCTTCTTCAAAGTACTTGCCCCAGGCTATTCTAGGTATGCTATCTACTGGATTCATATGAAGAGGGTGAATTATATTAGTAAAGGAAATCCATGGAATGCAGGTAGTATATAATAGATCATCTCGACCAGGTTCATTTTTGATAATAACATTATTTTTTACATCATTTATATCATTTAATGTATTAGTTTTAAAATCATTAAAATCATCAATAAAGTTTGATGTACAAAAACTAAATAATTCTTCATCTGCAAGGACTGTAAAAGAAGGGTGTACAGCTTCATGTTCAATAACCCTATCTTCCCTAATCCTAAGTCTGAATTCCCTTATGTTATTTGCTGCTTTCGATACAGCATATAAGGTTGATATAAAAAAAGGAAGTTCATTTTCTTTAATATATTTATAAAATTGTGTAATATCAACATTTCCACCAATATTAAAATGTGGATATTCAAATTCTTTAAAGAACTTATAATGGTCTTTTCTTTTCCAGTTATCCATATCTATAAATTTCATTGGAATATCACGCTCCTTCAAATGTTCTTTTAATTAAATATTAGATATTATGTTCATAATGCTGTGTATAATTAGACTAGGGAATATACTTCCATTAGCCTTCTTTTCGTTAATATAGAATTGTAAAAAACCTACTGTTGCAGCAGCGAGAAAAAGAATAATACCAAAAACATAAGCTTTATAAGCAATTATGAATGCTAAACCATGTGGAAGTCCAAAAAGTATTGACTGAATCAAATTACCTGATAAATAACCAAATTTATTTGCAAGCCTTTTCCCTATAAAACCTCTAAAGAATACTTCCTCAGATAGTGCATTTTGAAAAATAGCTTTTATTAGAACAATGGCGATTATTTCAGCAGTAAAGCCCTTACCACTAGCATCTAAAGAATATACCATTCCTTTTGGAATAACATTAAATGTCTCAAAAATAAAAATAGGACCACCCATAATTATAACTGATATAATGAGTATTAAAAGAGCTTTCATTATCCACTTACTGTTATTAGGTTTGTATAATCCAATCCATTTACAAAAACCGAGCTTCTCTTTAGTAAAAAGCATATACCCTATCCACGGTATTCCAATTAGTATAATACATTGAAATATTGTTGATAGAATCTGGTCTCTCATAATTCAATCCCCCAATAAATAAAAATATTACAATTCTATTATACAGTAAAAAAAGAAAGTGATTTCATGTTATATACATAAAATGGATAAATTTCCTAAGATAAATTTATTTTATAAAATAAAAGAGGAGCGAATTTCATAAAATAAGTTTGGAGTTGACAAAAAGAATTTAACCCAATACTATATAAGTGTATTAGAAATATGTAATATACTTATATATGGCATGGAGATATACAAGGATAACAGAATAGAAGAAGTATTATAAACATAAAGTAGAGAGGTAGTTACATGGAATCTTACTTAGGCGAAAATGTTAAAGTGAAAATAGATAGGCCATTGGGATCTAAACACCCTGAACATAACTTTATATATTCATTAAATTATGGATTTATTCCCAATACTACATCAGGAGATGGAGAAGAGATCGATGTATATATTATTGGCGAATTTGAGCCTTTAGAAACATATGAAGGATACGTTGTAGCAATAATAAAAAGAGCCGATGATATTGAGGATAAACTAGTAGTTTGTAAAAAATTAAACAGATATAACAAAGAGCAAATAAAGGCATTAGTAGAATTTCAAGAAAGATTTTTTGAGTCTACAATAATAATTTATTAGACATTAAAAAGGGAATAGTAAGAAAGGAGGAGTTAGTGAGAGATGGGTACTTGTAATACACTCTCACTAAAGACAAAAAATGAAAGAATATGCAAAGGAAATAGCAGAACTATTAAAGGTTTTGGCAAATGAAAATAGATTAATGATTGTATGTCACTTGATTGAAGGACCACTAAATGTAAGTGAACTTCATGGACGTTTAGATAACCTTACCCAATCAGCATTATCTCAGCATCTTTCAATGTTAAAAGCACATAAAATATTAGAGTCAAATAAAAGTGGACTTACAATAACCTATTCTATTAGAGATGAGAGGGTTGTAAAGTTAATTGAAGTATTAAAAGCAAATTATTGCGAAATTTAAAATTAAGGAGCTAAATCTAAAAAGTTAACCATTTTAGATTTAGCTTTTTTGACTATATTTTACTGAGTTGGATTTAAAAAGTATTGACAAAAGTAATAGAACTTCATATTATATTAGTATATTAGAAATATCTAAATTACTTATATTAATAAAATTAATTTTAGGAGGATTATTATGTTTGGATTTTTGATGAATAAAAAATATAATTCAATAAAGGTAAATGAAATTGATGGGTTAGGGAAAATAAATCTTATTGATATTAGAGAACCATATGAATATAAGAATGGTCATGTTCCTAATGCTAAAAATATTCCAATGAATAAAGTTTTAGATAATACAGAGAAGTATTTGGATAAAGAAAAAGAATATCATATAATTTGCCAATCAGGAGGAAGAAGCACAAGAGCCTGTGGAATATTGGCATCAAAAGGATATAAAGTAATAAATGTAAGTGGTGGTACAGGTGGATACAGAGGCACATTAAAAAGATAATAATTTAGGAGGAATTCAAATGACAAAAGCATCAGAATACCATAAACAAGGATATACATGTGGAGAAGCAATAATTAAGAGATTTAATGAAGAAAACAATACAGATATTCCAATAGCATTAGGAAGTGGTATGGGAACAGGTTTCACTGTGGGAAGTATATGCGGGGCAGCCGGAGCTGCAACTGCCATAATTGGATATTTAAAAGGAAGAGAAAGTAACGAAGAGACTAATAATGCTAGACAACATACAAGAGAATTAATGTCAAGTATAAGAGAAAAATATGGATCAGAATTGTGTAAGGATTTAAAAAAAGATAAAATAGGTTGTGCTGAAATAATAGAGCATACTTACGAGACTTTAAATGAAATAATAAAAAAATAAGATTTAAATAATAGGAGGAAAAGATATGTTTTCAGGTTTTAATAAAAGTGATTATAGTACAATAAGTGTTCATGATTTAGATGACAAGATAGGTAAGATAGAGTTAATAGATGTAAGAGAAGACTATGAGTATAGCGGAGGTCACGTACCAACAGCTAAAAATATACCTATGGGAAGAATTATTTCAGAACCAGATAAATATCTTGATAAAGCAAAAGAGTATCATATAATTTGTCAATCAGGAGCAAGAAGTGCAAGAACTTGTACAGAATTATCAATGAAAGGGTTTAAGGTTGTTAATATTTCAGGGGGAACAGGATCTTATATTCGTCCATTAGAAAGATAAGTATAACTAAAATTTATATAAGCTAGTATATTAATGCGGTTTTAAATAAATCTAGGTGCATTAGTATACTAGCTTTATTTAAACAAAACTTATTGCCAAAATGGTCAAAAGTATATATACTATAGATAGCAATAAGAATAAAAGGAGGAATAAATAATGAATCCAGTCGCATTTTATATTTTTGGAATGGATATTAGATGGTATGGTGTATTTATAAGTCTAGGGATTGTATTGGGCGTTATATTGGCTAAGTTTAATTGCAAATATAGGGAAGTAGATTTTGATTCTATTATAGATGTGTTAATGGTCTCATTAATAATAGGAATTATAGGAGCAAGACTTTATTATGTAGCCTTTGAATTTGAATACTACAAGCATGATTTAATACAAATATTTAATCTAAGGCAAGGTGGACTTGCAATTCATGGAGGTATTCTATTTGGCGGTATTTCAGCATTTGCTATTGCAAAATATAAAAAAGTTAATTTTTTTAGGATTGTAGATGTGGTAGCTCCATCAATTATTATTGCTCAAGCACTTGGAAGATGGGGAAACTTTTCAATGGAGAAGCCCATGGAGGGGTAGTATCTTATGAATATATAAAACATTTTCCTGAGTTTATTCAAAAAGGGATGTATATCAATGGAGAATATTATCAGCCTACTTTTTTATATGAATCACTATGGAATCTAGTAGTATTTATAATATTGATGATAATTCTAAGAAAAAATAGAAAACAAGGTGTAGTATTCTTTAGTTATTTAGGATTGTATTCTATAGGTAGATTTTTTATTGAAGGCTTAAGAACTGATAGCTTAATGCTAGGATCATTTAGAATAGCGCAATTAGTAAGCCTAGGTGGAGTAATTATTTGGATATTGTTTTTGATATTATCAAAGTATAAGGAAAGCAAAGAGCAGGTGTTAAAAGAATGATTTTAGAAACTAAAAGTACTTTTGAATATAAGGAAATGTCTTCTAATGAGATAATGAAATTTTTGGAAACATCTGAAGATGGAATCTCTACAGAGGAAGCAAATAATCGTGTGAAAAAGTTTGGATATAATCAGGTTGAAGAAATTAAAAAAAATCCACTTATTGAGTTTTTTAAAAGATACTGGGGGCCTATGCCTTGGTTATTAGAATTAGCAATAGTTCTTACAGTCATATTGAAACATTATACTGAAAGTATAATAATTTTTATATTGCTTACTGTAAATGCGCTTATAGGATTCTTACAATCAAGAAATTCAAAAAAAGCAGTAGAACTTCTTAAAAAGAAGTTAGAAATAAAAGCTAAAGTATTAAGGGATGGAAATTGGGTATTAAAAGATGCAAGGGAAGTTGTTCCAGGGGATATAATTATAGTTAAATTAGGAGATTTAATTCCCGCAGATGTTAGTATAATTAGTGGGGAGATATCTATTGATGAATCAGCATTAACTGGTGAGTCTTTACCTAAAAATTTAAAAAGCGAAGATGTAATTTATTCAAGTTCAGTGGTTAAAGCAGGAGAAGCTAGATGTGTAGTTATAAACACTGGCATTAACACATACTTTGGAAAAACAGTGGAACTAGTTAAAATAGCTAAACCTAAGTCAAAACAAGAAGAATTAATGTTAAGTATTGTAAAGTATATGATGTATTTAGGTATAATAGCATCAATTATAGTTTCTGCATATGCAATATATCTTCATAAAGATATTTTGTTGATATTATCTTTTATTGTAGTTTTTCTAATAGGGGCAATACCTGTAGCATTACCTGCAGTCTTAACAATAGTACAAGCTGTAGGAGCTACAGAGCTATCTAGAAAGGGTGTTTTAGTAACAAAACTTGATTCAATAGAGGATGCGGCCTCCATAGATATATTTTGTTTTGATAAAACAGGTACAATAACTCAAAATAGGCTAACAGTTGTAGATAGCGTTCCTTTTAAAGAATATACAAAAGAAGATGTAACTGAAATAGCTGCGGCAGCATCTAAAGAAGAAGGTATGGATGCAATAGATATATCTATTATTAATTATGCAAGAGCTAATAATTTTAACTTTGATAAATATGAGCAGCTTGAATATACTCCATTCAATCCGTCGATAAAGAGAACAGAGGCAATTGTTAAAGTTAATGGAAATAACTATAGAATTATTAAGGGAGCAGCGCAAACTATTATAGGTATTTGTAACAAAATAGATGAAATAACCTTGGAGAAAATTGAATCAGCTATAAATAAATTTTCTCAAAGAGGATTAAGAACAATAGCAGTTGCAATATCAGATATAGAAGATATAAATATGATTAAAATTGTAGGATTGCTCGGAATAGCAGATCCTCCAAGAGAAGATTCAAAAATAATGATAGAGGAAATAAAGAAATTAGGAATAAAAAGTATAATGCTAACAGGAGATAGTGAGGCAATAGCTAGAGAAATAGCAGAACAAGTTGGAATAGGTAATAGAATTAAGAAAGCGGGTGATTTAAATAACTTAAATCATGAGGAACAGTTAAAATTAATTAGAAGTAGTGATGGCTTTGCAGAGGTATATCCAGAAGATAAATATAAAATAGTAAAATTACTTCAAGAGAATGGACATGTTGTTGGAATGACCGGGGATGGAGTTAATGATTCACCTGCATTGAAACAGGCAGAACTGGGAACAGCTGTAAGTTCAGCTACTGATGTGGCAAAAGCATCTGCAAGTATAGTTTTAACTAAACCAGGATTAAGTGAAATAATTGATGCTGTTAAAGTTAGTAGAAAAACATATCAAAGAATGTTAACTTGGGTTATAAATAAGATTACTAAAGTTGTAGAAGTAGTTGTGCTATTTACTGTAGGATTTTTTTGGTTACATGATATAGCTATTTCATTATTAGGTATGTCATTATTAGTTTTTGCCAATGATTTTGTTACAATGTCCATTGCAACTGACAATGTAAAGGCTACAGATGAACCTAATGAATGGGATATTAAAAATATTACTATTTCTTCATTGATTCTTGGTGTCTTTTTTGCACTTGAAGACTTATTTATAATTTTTATTGGTATAAATTACTTTCATTTGGAGTTTGAAAAGCTTCGTACGTTAGTAATGTTAAGTCTCGTATTTAATACACAATTTAGAATGTTAATTGTAAGAGAAAGAAAACATTTTTGGTCATCAATCCCTAATAAAAATTTATTGATAGTAAATATAACCACAATAATTGGGTTTATATTAATTGGTACAATTGGTTCATTTATTCCTAATATTTTAATAAACCAAATCTTTATTTTATTAGTGATTACTATGTGTTTTATGATTGTTATTGATTTTCTAAAGTATAATATATTTAAAAAATTTAAAATATAAAATTGATATTAATAATAACAAGGAAATAGAATTCTCCATAATTCCTTCACAATTAAATAATATAATAAAATCAAAGATAGAACTTAATAAAAACATATGAATAAAGGAGGAATTTTATATGTTCTGTAATGGGTTAGGTTATGGAAGATTTGGTGGGTATGGATATGGAGGTGCAGGATTTTTTATGATGATACCAATGATTATAATTCTTTTATTAGTAATATATTTTGTATATAAGGCTATAAATAAAAAAGATATAAGTTCAGTAGCCAATAGAACTTCATCAAATGCAATTGATATATTAAATGAGAGATTTGCAAAAGGTGAAATAAGTGAAGAAGAATATAGAGCTAGAAAAGAACAATTGCTAAAATAAGCAAATACTTAAAAAATAGTCTGTAGAGATGATTCTACGGACTATTTTATTTGCCAAAAGTTATAAAAGATATTAATATATTATTAATATTATAAAGGAGCATATGAAAATGAATGCTTATAAAATACTAGAATATCTAAATGATAGATGTAAATATATTTTTGATATTGTACAAAAATGTGGTCCAATAACAAAAAATGAATTAATAAATAAAACAAAAATTAAATTAACAACATTAAATAGAGATATTCAGGTTCTGATTGATAATGAATTAATAATTGAATCAGCTATTGCTGAATCAACTGGAGGAAGGAAACCTATTTTATATGATGTCAATCCACAGAAGTTTTATATTATAGGTATTGATATATCTAGAACATATATTGAGATAACTATAACAAACTTAAAAATAGAAATAGTAGCAGATAAGATAATAAATAATCCATATGATATCGAGAATATAACTAAATTTTTACCTGAGAATATAAAAGACTTACTAATAGAGTTAAGTATCGACAGGAAAATGGTGATAGGAATTGGAATAGGAACAGTTGGGGATTTTAACACTGAATATTTACATGATAAACTAATAAAAGAATTTCAAGTACCAGTATATATAGATAATGGCGCCAATACAGCAGTTGTAGGAGAATATTTTTTTGGTAGTGGTAAAGGCAAGAAAAATATAGCTTATATTAATTGTGGTGTGGGAATAAGAACTGGAGCAATCTCATCTGGTATTTTAATTAGAACAATAAATAATGCAGAAGATGCATTTGGGCATATGATTGTTGATACAAGAGGAGAACTATGTTCATGTGGAAATAACGGATGCATTGAAAGCTATGCTTCAATATTAAAAATAAAGCAAAAATTTATAGCAGAAGTGAAAAGCCAAGAAAAAGTATTAATCAATAAAGATCTAGAAGAAATAAGCTATAAAGATATATTAATTCTAGCAGAAAGTAAAAATTATATTGCTGTTAATATATTGTTAGACTCTGCTATGCATTTCGGAATAGGTCTTGCAAATTATATAAAGTTATTTAATCCACAATTGATTATATTAAGTGGACCTTTAATTCAAAATTCTCAATTATTTTATGATACATCTATAAAAGTAGCATTAGAAAAATGCCATATTAAGAATAATGAAGTTATCTTTAATAGGGGTGGATATTTTAAAAACAAATCAATTGCAGTTGGAGCTTCAGTTCTGGTTATACAACAACTATTAAGATTGAAGAAGATAACATAGAATAGTGTTTTATAAAATAGCAGAGATATAAAGGAGGTTAAGTATGGCTAGACCGACTAAATTTAGAAATGTAGAATTTTTTCCTAAAGATACGTATTTTATTCCAATTGGAAAACCTAAATGTCAGATAGAAGAAGTGGTACTAAAGGTTGAAGAATTAGAAGCTATGAGACTTAAAGATATTGAAGAATTAAAACAAGAGGAATGTGCTGAAAAAATGCAAGTATCTAGACAAACCTTCCAAAATATAATAGATAGCGCAAGAAAAAAGGTAGCTATAGCACTAACTGAGGGCAAAGCTATAAATATAAGTGGAGGAAATTACACAACAAACTTTTGTAAATTTAAATGTTTAGATTGTGATGCAGATTATGATATTAACTATGAACAGGATAAAAGAGTCTGTCCTAAGTGTGGTTCCAAAAAGGTATTGTGTAATAAAAAAACTAAATTTTGTACAAATTGGTGTAAAGCAAAAAATGAGGAGTAGTGGTCTTATTTAAGAATAGGTACTCTATAATGGAAATTTAGTAAATCAACACTTTGAAATGAGCAAAAGCGTTGTTATAGTAAGTATAGAAAAAAGTAAGATAGCTTTAAGCCATCTTACTTTTTTGTTTTATATAAATAAATTAACGTTAGAATCTTCAGCTTCACCTAAATAATAACCAACACCACCTATTTTAACTCCATCAATCAATTCTTCTTTATGAAGTCCCATAACATCCATAGACATTTGGCAGGCAACAATTTCGATTCCACTATCTATAGCTGATTGTATTAGATCCTCAAGAGATGAAACATTCTTATCCTTCATAACTTTACGGATCATTTTTCCACCCATACCCATCATGTTCATATTAGATAGTTTAAGTCGCTTACTTCCTCTTGGCATCATTAACCCAAACATCTTATCCATAAAGCCTTTTTGTACACTAACTGCTTCATGTTTTCTAAGAATATTAAGTCCCCAGAAGGTAAAGAACATGGTAACCTTTTTACCCATTGAAGCTGCGCCATTAGCTATTATAAAAGATGCAATTGCCTTATCTAAATCACCACTAAATACAACCATTGTCTTATTGTCTTTTATAGGCATTGTAGGCATGTTTTCATTAACTATTCTATTTTTAACATTTTTTTTTATATAGGCAATTATATTACCACCCTTTTTTGATATATCTATTAATTCGTTGTTTGTTCTTTTACACCAAGCCTTAATATCTTCATAAAATCCAGGGTCAGAGGCAGAAACCTTAAGGATTTGCCCATCCTTTAAATCATCAATAGAAGCTTTAACCTGCATTAGTGGACCAGGACAACAAAGTCCGCAAGCATCCAACTCTTTATCATACTTACCTTTAGAGTTTTCATCTGTTTTTACTACCTGAGTGTCAGGATCAATAGTTAGGGCAGAGTGAGTATCATTGCTATCATCATTGTCATTTGACTCAGTTTGTTTTGGAGAAAAGTCTAACATTGATGTAGTTTTATACCCTCCAGTAACATTTAAAACCTTAAAGCCATTTTGACTTAAAATTCTATCAGCAATATATCCTCTTAAACCTACTTGGCAGTATTCAACAATAGTTTTATTCTTATCTAACTCATTAAGTCTTTCTCTTAAGTCATCTACAGGTATATTTACTGCACCTTCTAAGTGTCCATTATTGAATTCTACCTCAGAACGAACGTCCACAAGCATATAGTCATCATTTTTAAATTCTTCAATATCCTTCCAAGCAATTACATTACTTCTTCCAGCTAAAACATTTTGAGCTACAAAACCAGCCATGTTAACTGGATCTTTAGCAGAAGAGAAAGGTGGAGCATAAGAAAGTTCAAGTTCAGCTAAATCTTCTACAGTACCATTAAGTCTTATAGTAGTAGCTATAACATCAATTCTTTTGTCAACACCATCAAAGCCAATTCCTTGAGCACCTAATATTCTTCCTTCATCGTTGAATATCAATTTAAGAGACATAGGGATTGCGCCTGGATAATAAGATGCATGAGATACTGGGTGTACATATATAACCTTGTAAGGCATATTTGCTCTTTGAAGAGTTCTTTCATTTGCTCCAGTACCAGCAGCAGTTAATCCAAATATCTTAATTATTGAAGTTCCTTGAGTTCCTTTATAGGTTGAATTTAAACCAGCTATATTGTCAGCAGCAATTCTACCTTGTTTATTGGCTGGACCAGCTAAAGGAATAGCAGTTTTTTGTTTAGTTATAAAATCAACAACTTCTACAGCATCTCCAACAGCATAAATACCGTCCATATTTGTTTCCATTTTTTCATTAACAATGATATGGCCCCTTGGTCCAAATTCTAAGCCACTATCTTTTATAAAAGTAGTATCTGGAGCTACCCCTATAGCTAATATAACTAAATCAGCAGTAACTTTTGTATCGCTATTTAAAGTAACTTCAACTTGATTTTCTACATCATTAAAGGATTTAACCCCATCGTTTAGTATTAGTTTAACGCCGTTTTCTACTAATTCTTTTTCTGCAAGAACAACCATATCAGAATCAAATGGTGCAAGAATATGAGGCGCTGCTTCAACAAGAGTAACATCTAAACCTCTTTCTTTTAGGTTTTCAGCCATTTCAACACCTACGTAGCCACCGCCTATAACTACAGCACTATTAACACCTTTCTTATCAACATATGCTTTTATGGCATCAGTATCAGGAATGTTTCTTAATGTGTAAATATTTTTACTATTTATTCCAGGTATATTAGGTCTTAAGGCTTTTGCTCCAGGAGAAAGTATTAAGTAATCAAAATTTTCTTCATAAGTTCCTTTATCTTTACTATTAACTTTAACCTTTTTATTTTTTGCATCTATGCTCATAACTTCACTGTTATTTCTAACATCTATATTAAATCTTGCCTTCATTGCGTCAGGTGTTTGAACTAAAAGTTTACTTCTTTCCTTTATTGTTTCCCCAATATAGTAAGGTAATCCACAATTAGCAAAAGAGATATATTCGTCCCTTTCAAACATAATTATCTCAGCAGTTTCATCTAATCTTCTAAGTCTAGCAGCAGCAGAAGCTCCACCAGCAACACCACCAACTATTAAAACTTTTTTACTCATATTAATACCTCCAAAATTAATTATTTTCACCAAAAAATAGTTTAATTAAATTTTCAACTTGCTCATTACAAACTTTGTAGAATATCTCAAGACCGTTTCTCCTGCCTTCTATAATACCTGCAGTTCTTAATTTTTGTAGATGTTGAGATATAGTAGATTGAGGTGTGTCCAAGCAATCTTGCATATAAGTAACATTACAGGCACCGTGTTCTAATAACCCACGTACAATGCAAAGTCTTACTGGATGAGCCAGTACTTTAAGCATTTCTGAAACATCATTATACTTATCAAAATCTTTATCCATAGTGTTTCCTACTTTCTAAAGTATACTATATAAATTATTATATTCATATATTACGATATAGTGATTAATAAGTCAATATTCTTTTGTTTGATTTTTAACAATGATTTTAAATTATTTATAGATATATATTGTTAGGAATTGAAGTAGCAAAGAAAAAAACTAAAAAGAGGAAAAGTGATTTCACATATGTGACAAAGTCACAGAAAATATTAAAGATATTCATTAAAATAAAAAAGCACTGTTTAACAAGTGCATTTATTTAATAGTATTTTAATAACTTGGAGGAATCATAATGAGAAAAATCTTTAAACTGTGGAAAAAGTATTCATTTACGTTGCTGGTAGCATTTATATTGATTGGTATGCTTGATTTGAGAATTGGGGTTTTAGCAGGTATCTGCATGATAGCACCTGTAATAGTATCTGTTTTTAAAGGGAGATTCTGGTGTGGAAATTTATGCCCTAGAGGAAATTTTTATGATAATGTAGTTTCTAAATTTAGTAATATACGAAAACCACCGAAAATTTTTAAATCGTATTACTTCAGAGCTTTAATATTGACAATTATGATGATGCAATTTATTGCAGGAATAATTAAAAATTGGGGTAATCTTTATGGTATAGGAATGGTATTTTATAGATTAATAGTGATAACTACTATAATAGGAGTGGCACTGTCATTAATATATAATCACAGAACATGGTGTAATTTTTGCCCAATGGGAACTCTTGCTTCAATAACATCAAAATTCAAAAAAAATAAAAAAGTACTTCAGGTATCTTCATCATGTGTTTCTTGTAAGATATGTGAGAAGAAATGTCCAATTGGCTTAGTTCCTTATGATTATAAAGGTGATATATTAAGCCATCCTGATTGTATACAGTGTGGAAAGTGTGTTGCTGTATGTCCTAAAAAATCAATAGGATATGAAAAAGTAGCTGCGTAATTATAAATTAAAAGCTGAATTATATTATTTTTTAAATGATTAAATAATAAAGCTGAGGAGGGTGTATGATGAGTTATGATGGAGAAATATTAAATGCAAAATTAAAAAACGTAAATCTCTTATATAAAATATACCCGGTATTAGAGAAAATTGATAAAAATAATAAAGGAATAATAAGTGAACATGCGTATTTTAAAAATCTATATGCAGATGAATATATAGGAGCTGAAGAGGGAACCTGTAATGGAATTTTATTTGTTCTTAAAGGGATGATTAATATAAATAGAATAAATAAAAATGGAGGGCACACTAACCTATATAATATAGAGGAGGGGGAATTCTGCCATGAAGCTCTAAGCTGTATATCTAATTTTGAATCATTAAATATTTCAGGTAAGAGTATTCAATATTCAGAAATATGCATTATACCAATTGATATAGTAAAAGAATATATAATGAAGGATTCGGATTTTCTTTTGTATATTTATGAGGATTTACATAAGAAATTAAGTAAAGTGATTAAAAATAAAGAAAAAATGATTCATGAATCATTAGAAACAAGACTTATAAAGCTTTTAAAAAGTAAAAACAGCAAAATAATATATGCAACCCATAGTCAACTAGCTTTTGAATTAAATTCAGCAAGGGAAGTAGTAAGCAGAAATTTGAAGAATATTGAAAAGAAAGGTTTTATAAGACTTGAAAGAGGGAAGATAATAATAATTAAGGATATGAATTTATATACTGGGTAAGATGTCATAATGACTTCTTACCCAGTTTTTTATATATTAATGGAAGTTCGATAGAAATGTAAGGGATTTGTGAAAGTTTAGTATGGTATACTTAATTCTAAATTTCATATTTATATAAATATTTTTTCAAAGAGTCTTGACAAAAAATATTTAATTGCATATCATATTAGTATATTAGGATTTACTAATATACTAATACAAAGTAATTTATTAATGATAAAAGTGAGAAAAAGGGGAAATTTAGATGATTGAGCATGCAAAAGAAATAGCAGAGCTTTTAAAGGTCTTAGCTAATGAAAACAGATTGATGATCGTCTGTCATTTAATTGAGAGACCAATGAATGTAAGTGAACTTCATCAAAGGATTAGTAGTTTGACTCAGTCTGCGTTATCACAACATCTTTCAGTATTAAAAGCACATAGAATATTAGATTCAAATAAAAATGGTCAAACAATAACTTATTCAATTAGAGACGAAAAAATTGGAGAGTTAATTGAAGTACTTAAAAAAAATTATTGTGAAATTTAATTGAAGAATTAGGAGGATTATTATGTTTGGATTTCTTTTTAAGAAAAAATTTAGTTCTGTAAAGGTTAGTGAAATTGATGGATTAGGAAAGATAAATATAATTGATGTTAGAGAGCCATATGAATATAAAAATGGTCATGTTCCTAATGCTAGAAATATTCCTATGAATAAGATCATAGAGAATACTGAAAAGTATTTAGACAAGGAAAAGGAATACCATATAATTTGTCAATCAGGAACTAGAAGTTCAAGAACATGTGGATCATTAGCCTCAAAGGGATATAAAGTTATAAATGTTGCTGGTGGTACTGGAGGATATAAAGGAAGGTTAAAAAGATAAAAAACTAGACAGAAATATACTGAATAGTAAAAAGATCTATAGGTTAAAATTTTTATAGATAAACTAATAATAAGAATTTTAGGAGGAGGAAATATGTTTTCAAATTTTAATACAATCAGTGTTCATGATTTAGATAGTAAATTAGGAAAGATTAATTTAATAGATGTAAGAGAAGGCTATGAATACAATAATGGTCATGTACCGACAGCTAAAAATATACCAATGGGGAACATTATATCAGATGCTGATAAATATCTTGATAAGACAAAAGAGTATCACATAATATGTCAATCAGGTGCTAGAAGTGCAAGAACCTGTACAGAATTAGCATCGCAAGGGTTTAAAGTTATTAATGTTTCAGGTGGAACAGGATCTTATATCAAACCTTTAGAAAGATAAATAAAAAATAAAGTGGAGGAGAGTAAAATTATGGCTAGAGAATTAAATAGTAACGAATTTCAAAATGAGGTTTTAAATAGTAAAGATATAGTATTAGTAGATTTTTCTGCAACATGGTGTGGACCATGCAAAATGCTTGCACCAATAGTAGAAGAATTAGGGAAGGAAATGGAGGGAAAGGTTAAAGTATTTAAGCTTGACGTAGATAAAAGTGGTGATATAGCTCAAAAATATCAAGTAATGGCTGTACCTACAGTAATCATCTTCAAAAATGGAGAAGTTGCTGAAAAAATGGTAGGATTTCAACCCAAAAATGTTCTAAAGGACAAATTAGAGTATTTTTCTAAGTAAATTATGTGGAGTCATAAGCTATGCTATTAACATAGGATATAGGTTAAAGATTATTAAGGTAAACTTATTCCTAATTGGTATCATAGCTTATTTGTATGTATAAATAACTTGTTTCCAGAATGGTCAAAAATGATAATTCCATAATTAACATTAATGAATCCAGTTAGAATTTTTGCATTTATTGAGTATTATGAAAAAGGGCAAGTTAATTTATAAGCATTCACTAAAAGAAAGAAGGAGTAAAAAATGGCACATAAATTTGATGTGAAAAATAAGCATAAACTAGATAATGAAGAAAGAAGAAAAATGTTGCCACCAGAAAAAACTCTTACGAGTCTTGGACTACATGAAGGAGATATCGTGGCGGATATAGGTTGTGGAATCGGATATTTTAGCATTCCTGCAGCTGAAATTGTTGGTAAGAATGGAAAAGTATTTGCGTTAGATATTTTGTCTGAAATGCTTCAGGAGGTTGAAATAAAGATAAAGGAAAATAATATTTTTAATATAGAAACAATTTTGACAGAAGAAAACAATCTTAAATTAGAAGAAGGTAAAATAACATTTGCGTTTATAGCTAATGTTTTGCATGAGACCGAGGAACTTGAGAGATTTTTAGGAGAAGTTAAAAAAATTATAAGCATTAAAGGGAAAATTGCAATTGTAGACTGGCAAAAAATCAAAAGTGAATTTGGACCTCCAGTTGATCACAGACTAGATAAGTTAGAATTGATAAATATGTTAGCCAAGAGTGGATTTTCGGATATCTCCAATATAGATATTGGTGATAATTTTTATGGAATAACTGCAGTTAAGAATTAAACTCTCCATAATTTCTTTATAAATAGATTAAGTTGAATATGAATTAGAATAGATAGTCTGTAGAAAAAATTCTATAGACTATTTATTTACTATTAAAACAACTTTTCACAAATCGTTCACAATTCCCCCAAAGTTATATCAATTTATCACTATAGAATTGATATATGGTTCTAACTTCAATTATAAACTTATACATGTCTAAAAAATACAAGGAGGAGCTATTTTTAACAGGTATAAGGTAAGTTTCAGTAAAGAAACCATATAAATATAGTCGAATAGGGGGAGATATCATGAACAAGAAGTTTACAAAATATTTAAGATGGGTGCTCTTAGGATTTTTTTTAATAATGGTGACAAGAGAGGCTTATTTACATCAAGTTCAAGGTGGAGGGGTAGCACCTTCAATACATGCATTATGTCCATATGGTGCACTAGAATCTCTATATATTTTGGTGTTTACAGGGACATTCTTACAAAAGATATTTTCAGGAACTATGATACTTTTAGGGATAACATTAATTTTAGCCTTAATATTTAGAAGAAGCTTCTGTGGTCTAATTTGTCCTTTTGGAACTCTTCAAGAGTTCGTTGGAATAATTGGTAAGAAAATCTTTCGCAAAAGATTTATTATGCATTCAAAAATAGATAAACCTTTAAGATATTTAAAGTATATTGTATTACTGGGAACTCTATACTTCGCATGGCAAACTACAGGGTTATGGGTAGATCCTTATGACCCATGGGCAGCATATGGACATATTAGTGCTGGAATCACAAGTTTAACCACTGAATACTTAGTAGGGACTATAATGTTAGTTATTGTTTTAGTAGGATCTATGCTATATGACAGATTCTTTTGTAAATACCTTTGCCCCATGGGAGCAGTGTATGGAATTATTTCGAAAATTAGCCCATCAAAAATTGTTAGAAACGAAGATGCTTGTGTAAATTGTGGATTATGTAGTAAAAGCTGTCCAATGAATATAAAGGTAGCAAATGTTAAAGAAGTAACCTCAGCAGAATGTATTAGTTGTCAAAGGTGCGTGATCTCATGTCCTAAAAAGGATGCATTAGAATATAAGACTGGAAAGAAGAAATTAAAAACATTAACTGTAATTATACTTGTAATAGGATTGTTTTTTACAGGGGTATTTATAAGTAAAAGTACTGGCATTTTTCAAGTTTTACCACAGAAAATAACTGAAGAGTCTAAATTAAATATTGATGATATTAAGGGATATATGACTATAAAAGAAGTATCAATTGGAACTAAAATTGAATTAAAAGAAGTATACAAAAAACTAGAAATTCCTAATTCAATTCGAGAAGATACTAAATTAAAAGATGTAAAAAACTTTGTAGATGGATTTGAAGTTGAAGTAGCTAAGGAAAAGTTAAAAGAATAAAAAATGTATATAAAGATTGAGATTGACTAATATTTTTTTTGTTATTGGCATTTGACAGTAACTTATTGCTATCATATAATATAAATAGCATATGACAATAATAAAGTGGAGGTAATATAATATGAAAATAGCAATACCTAATAATGGAGATGTGGTGAATCAACACTTTGGAATGAGTAAGAGCTTTGTAATTATAACAGTAGAAGATAACAAAGTTATACAAGTTCAAGAAATTTCTTCTGCAGAACTTACACATCAGCATCAAGGATTAGCAGATTTACTTGTAAGTCATGGTACAAATGTAGTTATTACAGGAGGAATCGGCCCAGGAGCAATTGCTGGTCTACAGCAGAATGGTCTTCAGGTAGTAAAGGGTGCTTCTGGAGAGTATCTGAAGGTGGTTGAAAAATACATTAACGGAACTTTAGAGGATAAAGATGTAGTATGTAATCATCATGGGGAACATAATCATCATTAAAACCTATGATAAGAAGACGAATAAAAAAACTCTCATACTTGAATAGTATAGAGTGCATCATAGGGACTGCAACAGATTTGTATATACACAAATCATGTTACAGTCCCTTTTAATTTATGAACGATGCATTCCCATTCTTCCTCCGGTACTATTTCCTCTATTCCCCATGCCTCTCATATTGCCATTTCCTTGACCAGGAGTAGTGCAGTTTGCAGAATTTTCTTTGATATCTTCTTTTAATTCCTCTCCTTGCATTTTAGTAAATTTACCGCTAGCCACAGCTTCATCTATGCCTTTTGTTTTTTCATTTACCATGTACTCTTTGATTTGTTCATCAGTTACGCCCTTTTCTTTTACAAGATCATAGAGAGATTCGCCTGAATTTAATGATGAAGAAATTTCCTCATCTGTTGCACCTTTGCTTTTCAAAAGATTGGTTAGGATATCATATCCACGCATATTTGTAACCCTACCTAAGCCAACCCCAGAACAGGTTTGATTGGTTAGATTACTTTCAGATGCTGAACTAGATGTAGCAGCATACGCCGTTGTACCAACTCCCATTACAGATACAATTGCTAGAGATAATACGATATTTTTGATTTTCATAAAAAACACTCCTTTTAATTAAATTTAATTTTCACAATTACTACTGTCTATATTTATATAATAATTTTATATATTGATTAAATTATGAGATAATTGTGATAGAATTGTGAAAGTTATAGAATAGTACTAGAAACAAACTTACAAAGGGGGTATCTTAAGATGAAGGGGAAAATTCTTATAATTGAGGATGAAAAAAAACTAGCTGAAGTCATGATGCTTTATTTGAAAAATGAAGGGTATGATGTAGTGGTTATGAATGATGGGGCAAAAGGTGAAGAAGCTATAGATGACAATGAATACGATATTATAATTTTAGATATTATGATGCCAGAAAAAGATGGCTGGTCACTCTTAAGAAAAATTAAAAATAAAGGGGACACTCCAGTAATTATAACTACTGCTAGAGGAGAAGAAGAAGATAGGATATTTGGATTAGAGCTTGGAGCCATTGACTATATGGTCAAGCCGATCAGTATGAAAGAGCTAATACTTAGAGTAGGTCTTAGAATCAAAAAAAACACTACTGAAGTACAAGAGGAATTTAAATTTGAAAATATGTGTATTTCAGAGGAAAAAAGAATAGTGACTGAAAACGGAAATGAGCTAACTCTTACTCCAAAGGAATTTGACCTTTTAATATTTCTATGTAAAAATCCAGAGCAGGTGTTTAAAAGAGAGCAGCTTTTACAAAAAGTTTGGTCTTATGATTTTATGGGAGATACCAGAACTGTGGACACTCATATAAAAAACTTGAGAGAAAAGATTAAATACTGTAATAAACACATAAAAACAGTATGGGGTGTGGGATATAAATTACAGATTAAGATTGAAGAATAAACCGTAGAAAAATTGGAGGTGAAATTATGGGGAAATTAACATTAAGGCTCATAAAGTACTTCATTGGAATGATAGTTTTGGTAATTATATTTTGTTTTTTATCTAGCAGTATTTTCTTATCATATTTTTATGTTAATATGCAGTATTCAGAGCTTAAAACTGCTTCAGATAAAATATATGAAGCACTGAAGTCTGGAACTCAGTACTCAGATATAATATCAGAGTATCAAGTATCTAGCGCAATCCTTGTTAAAGATGGAGAAATAACTACACTTTCCGCATCAAAAATGGGAATGATGTCTGTCATAAAAAATACTAGTATTGAAGCATTAAAGGAAAAGGGGAAATATAAGAATCAAATGAATCAAGAGTTCTTATATTATAAGAACAATACTGATTTGGGAGATATAATTATTCTACAAAACAATAAATTTTCAGCTGAGTATATGAGATCTACATATATAATCCTATCTATTATATTTTTAGTTGCTCTAATTATTTCAATACCTCTTGTATCTATGATAGGGAAAAGAATTACCAGACCAATTATTAAACTTCAAAAAGCATCATTAGACATAACTCAAGGTAATTTTGATATTGATGTTGATGTTGATACCAATGATGAAATACAAGAGTTATCTAATAGCCTGAAAATAATGGCAGATTCAATAGAAACGAAAAATGTTATGCAACGAGATTTTATTGCAAATGTATCTCATGATTTCAAAACACCTTTAAGTGTAATAAGAAATTATAGTGAAGCTATATACGATGATATATTAGAAGAAGAGGATAAAAAGAAGTATTTAGAAGACATAATTAAAGAAGTAGATAGATTAAACCTTCTTGTAATAGCTATATTGCAGCTTTCAAAGTTACAGGGAGGAACAGATATATTAAAAAAGGAAAACTTCAATCTAAATGAATTTTTACTTGATTTTCAAAATTCACTTAGGATTCAGTTGGAAAATAAAAATCTTACATTAAAAATTAATCTGTTAAATAAAGATGAAGATATTTTTGCAGACAGTAATTATTTATATAGGGTAATTTATAATTTTATTGATAATGCAATAAAGTTTAGCAATGATGGTGAGTTTATAGAGCTGAGTGCAATAGATGAAGAGCAGGGTATAAGAATATCAGTAAAAGACAATGGTGAAGGAATCGATGAAAAGTATGTTGAAGGCATATGGGAAAGATATTATAAAAGCAAAAAGAGCGGAGGAATGGGACTAGGACTAGCTATATGCAGTGAGATATTGAAACTTCATAATTTTGAATATGGGGTTATAAGCAAAGATGGTAAAGGAGCTGAGTTTTATTTTATAGTTCCTTTTAAAAATAATAGATAAACAAAAAATAGTGGTTAAATTTTAACCACTATTTTTGTATATATAGATCTTGATTATACGTGCTTTTTCGAAAAGCTTAGCCAAATTGTTAAGCTTATAATTGAAGTTATAATATATAGAAGTCCCATAAGAGTTATTCTATTTAAAATCCCAGAGGAAATTATAAGCATTCCAATGCACCCAAAAAATGTGAAGGCGCAACTCATAATTGAAGAGGCAGCACCAGTGTCACCCTTAACTTGTTCTAACATAATATGAGTGGTTTGAGGACGTATTAAGCTGCCAAAGAAGGATGCTGGTATTAGTGAAAGCATAAAGGATACAGGACTTATCTTACCAATCATAAACATAAATAATCCGCTAGCACACATAACATCATAAGCAATAGTTATATAGGGTACTTTAGGAAAGTGCTTGGACAATTTAACAAAGCATAAAGGGCCTATAAGAAAGAAAATTGAATTTGCTGCAAAGTAATAACTATATACCTTTTCACTTAAACCAAAATTATCAACGAAAATATATGATGAAGAAGATATAAATGACATAGATGCAATTGACATAATGGAGAAGGTAAAAACTAAAGACATAAATTTTATGTTCTTTGAAACAACTCCAAGATTTCCAATAGATCTAAATATGCTTCCCATATAGCGTTCTTCTATGGTTTCTTCCATAGCTATGCTTCCAGCTAAAGTTAATACTCCTAAAAGAGTTAATACCACAAAAACACCTCTCCAAGAAAGTAAACTTAATATAATTGCACCAATAACAGGTGAAATTATAGGAGAGAGCATTCCCATAGATTGAACTAATGCCAGTATAGTCAGACGTTTTCTTCCACTATAAGAATCTTTAACTATAGCAGTAGATACTGCAGTTGCCGCTCCACATCCTATTGATTGAAGTATTCTAAATAAAATAAGTTCATAGACATTCTGAGAAAAAACACATAATAAGCTTGCAATAGTATAAATAGAAAGTCCGACAATTAAGATTTTTCTTCTACCATACTTGTCGCTAAGAGGTCCCCATAAAATAGTTCCTAAAGCATAAAAGATAAAGAAAAATATTAGTGTAAGATTTATAACACTAGCACTGGTATTAAAGCTATCTACCATTTTAGGGAGTGCAGGTAAATATATATCCGTAGAAAGTGGAATAAAGGCACTTAGTAGGGTTATGAAAACAACAAAGCCTTTCTCACCTAGATATTTCTGGGTTTTTGTATTAGATAAATGTTCATTTGTTTCTAGCTCCATTTTTCCTCCTTGTATTATAGTGATTAATTATATGACTATTACGATTTTTATAGTATATAAGAATTGGTTAATATTGTCCACACTTATCCATTAAATTATCATTTACTAAAGAAGCCATGTTTTCATCAACTAAAACATTTAGATAATCTCCAGAGTAAATAATAGTATCACCTCTTGGGATTATTTCTTTTTCCCCTCGCTTAATTGCAACTAATAGACAGTTATCAGGTAAGCTTAATTCTCTTATAGGTTTACCATCCATTTCAGAATCTACAAATACCGGTATTTCAAGAATAAGTTTATCTTTAGAATTTTCTGATGAAGCAGTTAAGTTATTACTTTTTAATATTCTATCTAAAAGAGATTCGTATACTGGTTCAGATCTCAATAAATCAGCAATAATATAAGCAACTAATGAAACTATGCTTAAAGATAATAAATGGGTTAGAGAGCCTGTCATTTCAGTTATTAATATGCTTCCTGTGATAGGAGCTCTTACAATTGCAGCAAAATATCCAGCCATTGCTAAGATAATGAAGTTATTCATATATTCTGGATTCAAGTTGAAAAATTGAATTAATATGTGTACATATATACTTCCAGTTATAGCCCCTAAAACTAAAAGAGGAAAAAATATTCCACCTGGAGCACCAGAACCAAAACTTATCATGGAATATATAAATTTTACTACTAAAAGGATTAGGATTACTTTAAAAGTAAAGCTCCCAGAAATTAATGAATTTATAATTGAATGACCACTGCCAAGTACTTCAGGTAAAAATAATCCTAATATGCCAGAAATGATGAAAGGTACTAAAAGTTTGAACTTATTTGGTAGCCATTTTTGATTATCATATACTTTTAAGGTTTTTAAAAGTACATAATTATAGAAAACACCAAATAATCCAACTACAATTCCTAAAACAATAATATACCCATAAGCATCAATAGGTAGAGGATTTATATGATTAAAATTAAATACTGGGTTTAGTCCAAAGAAATGCTTAGAAACAACATCAGCAGTTAATGATGCTGACATTGCAGAAAGTAATACTAGAGGAGAAAAATGCTTATGAACTTCTTCAAGAGCAAACATTACTCCAGCGAGAGGCGCATTAAAAGCTGCTGCAAGACCAGCACTTGCTCCACTTGTAATAAGATACTTTTCTTCTATTTTCATTCTTTTAAATATCTTGCCGATACCTTGTCCAACGGCAGCACCTAATTGAATTGATGGACCTTCTCTTCCTAAAGACAAACCAGCTCCAATAGATATAACTCCACCAATAAATTTTTTAATAATTACAGGAAGCCAATTCATTTTAAGTTTTCCTTTTAATATAGCTTCAACTTGAGGGATTCCACTTCCGCTTATTAGTGGCTCACTAACAACTAACTTACCAACAATAAGTGCAGCTACAATTAAAACTAAAAATCCCACAATAATCATTAAGTGGTTATGAGATTGTAATTCTAAAAATTTATTTCTTAATTCTTCTGCTTTTTCAAGGGTAAGTCTATAAAAAACAATTAATAACCCAGTAAAAATACCAACAATGATTCCTTCTAGCATTAGCTTTAATTTAACATTATGCCAATGAGATAGAACATGGTGTATAGTATGTTTATTTCTATTTGTCATCTGTATTCAACTCCATATTTTATAATAAAAGACCTTTCTTATTATAGGACTATGGATATGTATTATCAATTAATGAGAGTGGAGTACATCTTATATATACAGAAATAAATAAGAAGTAAACGTATTAAGCTCACTGTTTTAGGTATATATTCAATTGATTAAAGGATGTACTCGTAATATTTCTTCATAGAATCTTCATTATTTTTCAAATAGTTTCTTGAAATTTACTAGCTATCATGGAAATAAGGGGTGATGAAGTGAAGAAAGGATTCTCAATCTTTATAAATAAGTGTCTAAAAATATTATTGCTTTTAGTGGTTTTTGTAACTTATGGATTATATATACGTTATGTTGAGTATTATAAATCACTAAACATGGAAGTTATAGCCTTATTTAGCCTAACTACAATAGCATTACTTATTGCAATAAAAAAAGGATTTAGCACCAGGAGAATATTAATGGGCATAATGATTTTTGCCTTCTTAATAAGACTTGCTTGGATACTTTCAATAAATAGTGTACCTGTATCAGACTTTGCTGGCATGTATGAAAGGAGTGAGCTTGTATTAAATGGAGAATATTCTATATTTAAAGGATTTAATTATTATGCAAGATTTCCACACTTAACTATACCAGTACTTTATTTTGCACTAATAAGATTTATTTCTTCCATTCCATTATTAACTCTTAAACTAATTAATGTTATAAGTTCAACTATTGGGGTATTTATATGCTATAAGATTTCAAAAGAAATATTTAAGGAAGAGAAGAAAACAATATGGGGGATGTATTTAGCAGCAATATATCCTGCAACAATAATTTACACAGCAGCCTATTGTACAGAGAATATAGCAATATCTTTTTACTTAGGAAGTGTATATCTATTTATTTTAGTTATAAAAGACAAAAAGCCTAAGGAGTATTTATTATTAGCTGGACTAATCTTATCAATAGGCAATTTCTTTAGAATGGTAGCTTCAGTTATAGTTATTGCATTTATATTATATACCTTAGTTTATATTAAGAAATCCTTTAAATATAAGACAGTAGCAATAGCATATATTTTGATAGCTTTTATTATTCCATTAGTAACTGTTAATGCTACTTTAAAGGAGCTAGGAATCACAGAATATAATTTATGGCATGGGAGTGAAACTCCTTGGACATCAATATTAAAGGGAACTAATATGACTACCTTTGGAAGGTGGAATGAAGAAGATGCAGAAGTAGCAGCAGCTTTCAATGGCAACTATTATGAAACAGAACATGCTGCTAAGGAACTAGTAAAAGAAAGATATACAGAGACCTCACCTGGAAAGTTACTATATTTTTTAGGAAGAAAATTTACTGTTCAGTGGAGTGAAGGAGATTTTGGGGGGATTTATTGGAGTGAGAGGGATATAGAACCTAAAGATATAACTATAGATTTGAACAATTATGGGCAAGCATATAGACAATTATTTTATTTGATAATGATGGTACTTACTTATAAGGGTTTATATAATAGGCAGCAATACTTAAAGAATCCAATTATAAATCTACTTTATATAATTTATTGTGGCTATGGGCTTTTGTATATGATAACAGAATCACAAGATAGATATTCCTTTATAGTAAGTTGGTTATTTATTATATTGCCATTAACGGCCTTTAAAGAAAAAAGTATAGAAGGAGAAAATATATGAAAGATAAATTAATATCAATAGTAATACCTATGTATTCAGAAGAAAATTTAATTCATGAATGCTATAGAAGAGTGAAGCAGGTGGTAGAAAATAATAAGCTAAATTATGAAATGATATTTATTAATGATGGCTCCAAAGATAAAACCTTAGAAAAGTTAAAAGAAGTGTGTAATATAGATAAAAATTGCAAGGTGATAGATTTTTCAAGAAACTTCGGTCATCAAATAGCTATTACTGCAGGTATAAATAATGCAAAAGGGGATGCAGTTGTTGTAATTGATGGAGATCTTCAAGATCCACCAGAACTTATAATTAACATGATAGAAAAATGGGAACAAGGATATGATGTGGTCTATGGAAAAAGAACTGAAAGAAAAGGAGAAAGTTTCTTTAAACTAACTACAGCAAAATATTTTTATAAGTTTCTAGGCTATATGTCAGATATAAATATACCAAGAAACACAGGAGATTTTAGGCTCATGGATAGGGCAGTAGTAGAATATTTAAAGAATATGCCAGAGAAAAACAGATTTATACGGGGAATGGTGTCCTGGATTGGATTTAAGCAAACTTATGTGGAATTTGAAAGGGATAAGAGACTAAATGGATATACCAAGTATTCTCTCAAAAAAATGATTAAATTAGCAGAAGATGGAATAATATCATTTTCAACTAAACCTATAAAGTTTATAATAAAATTGGGAATTATTATAGAGTTTATCTCAAGTGTGCTTTTAATATATGGATTAATAAATAATTCTGATCATACGCTAATCTTATTTTCTATGGTAGCCTTTTTTATAGGAATTCAAGTAATTTCCTTAGGTGTTATAGGATTATATATATCTAGAATATATGAAGAAAGTAAGGATAGACCTTTATATGTAGTAAAGGAAAAAATAAACTTTTAGAAGGGTGATAAGTATTGAGTAGTACTATTTTAGTAGTTGATGATAATAGCGAAATAAGAGAATTAATAGAAATTTATCTTATAAATGAAGGATATAAGGTTATTTTAGCTGAGGATGGAATAGATGCTATAAATAAACTTAATGACAATGATATAGACTTAATTATACTTGACATAATGATGCCTAAACTTGATGGAATAAAAGCTTGCTTAAAAATAAGAGAGAAGAAAAAGCTGCCAATAATTTTACTGTCAGCAAAATCAGAGGACTGTGACAAGATATTAGGTTTAAACGTGGGAGCTGATGACTATGTAACTAAGCCATTTAATCCTATAGAACTTATGGCAAGGGTAAAATCACAGCTAAGAAGATATATAGAATTTTCAGGTAAAAGTGATTCTAAGAATTTAATTGTAGATAATCTAGAAATAAATAAGGATTCAAGAGAAGTTTATGTAGATGGAGAATTTGTAAGGTTAACACCAATAGAGTTTAATATATTAGATTTACTAATAGAAAATAGGGGACGAGTATTAAGCAATAGACAAATATATGAAAATGTTTGGGATGAACCTTATTTTAATGCCAGCAATATCGTAGCTTCACATATTAAAAATATAAGAGAGAAAATAGAGATTAACTCTAAGAATCCTGAATTTATAAAATTAGTATGGGGAGTTGGGTATAAATTTGATAAATAGAATAAAGAAAATATTATTTGGAAGCTTAAGTAGAAGTCTTTTGATTATAAATATCCTAGCACTTTTAGTTACAGTAGTATTAACAGTAATTTTTATAGAAAATAATAAGGGTGAATATCCAGAAACATTAGTAAACAAGGCAAATGAGGCTTATGTTGAAAGTAGTAGATTTGTTACTAGAAAGAGTGATTCATGTGAAGAATATTTAGACGAAGTAGCTAAGCTTAACAACTTTAATATGGCTATAACAGACAATGATGGACAAATCCTTTTAAAGTCTAGTAACATAAGTAAAACAGGAAATAAAAATTATATACCTTTTTCATATATAGATTTAAGCCATCCATTTAAAGATGAGAAATCAGTTTTTTACAGAGTATATGAAGTAAAAGTTGATAATGAAAAATGTTATTTATATGTATGGAAAAATACAACTATAAAATCTAGTGAGTATTATATATGGCTTCTTGTAGCACCAATTATTTTAATGATAGCTATAATATATTTACTAATAAATAGGAAAGCAAGATATATAGGGAAAATAGCAAAAGGGGTAGAAATATTATCATCTGGAGATTTAGATTATACCATTAATGAAAAAGGAAGAGATGAATTAAATGTATTAGCTAAAGAAATAAATAATATGTCAAAAAATCTTAAGCAAATGAGAGAGAAGGAGCAAGAAGAAGAAAAGCAAAAATATGAATTGATAACAAATATATCTCATGATTTAAGAACTCCACTTACATCCTTAATTGGCTATTTAGAGCTTATAAATAAAAAAAGTACTCAAGAAGAAGATGTAAATAAATATTCAAATATATCTTTAGATAATGCAAAGAGACTAAAAAGCTTGATAGACGATTTATTTGAATATTCGAAGCTAGAAAGTAAGGACATTAAACTTAATAAAAGTAGAATAAATATTATAGAAATAATAGGTCAATGCTTAGGAGAATTAGAGCTAGAAAGTAAAAATGCTTATATAGATTTTATAAGAGATTTTTCAGAGGAAGAAATAATGCTAAACATTGATGGAGATAAGATAGCTAGAGTATTTCAAAATATATTTACTAATGCAATAAAGTACAGTAAAAAGGGTAGTGAAGTAAATATAGAAATTAAAGAATCTTTTAACGAGGTAGAATTTATAGTAAGAAATGAATATAGAGAATTAGAAAAAGATAAGGTAAATAAAATATTTGAGAGGTTTTATAGAGGAGATACTTCTAGGAACTTAAAGGTTGAAGGTTCAGGTTTAGGATTGCCTATAGTAAAAAGCATAGTAAATCTTCACGGGGGAAAAGTCTTTGTTGAATGCGATGAAGAAAATGAAACATTAGAAGTCCATATAGTTTTGTTAAAAAGTTAAGAGCTGCTTTATGGCAGCTCTTTTAAATTTATTGTATTTCAACAGTAACTTTCTTCATTTTTTGGTCAGTAAGTGGCTTATCTTGAGAATTTCTTTTTACACTAACGATTTTATCTGCAACTTCCATACCTTCAGTTACTTTACCAAAAGCAGCATACTTCCCATCAAGACTTGGAGCGTCCTTTACCATAATAAAAAATTGAGAACTTGCAGAGTCAGGATCATTAGTTCTTGCCATTGAAAGAACCCCTCTTGTATGTTTTAAGTCGTTCTTGAAGCCATTTTCACTAAATTCTCCAGGAATAGTTTTATCTGATCCTCCAGTACCAGTACCAGTTGGATCTCCCCCTTGAATCATAAAGTCAGGAATTACTCTATGAAAAATTATTCCGTCATAGAAGTTCTTTTGAATTAAGTCTACAAAATTATCTACAGTTTTAGGTGCAACATCAGGATAAAGTTCTGCTTTAATCTTAGAACCATCTTCCATTTCAATAGTTACAATAGGTTTTTTACCACTGTACTTACTTTTATAATCACTATTTGATTTTGAAGTGTTAGCAGTGTTACTTGGTGCTTTTGTACAGCCACTTAGTGTAATAACTAAAGCTGCACAGGAAAGAAGTAAAATCTTTTTTATTAAACCTTTGCTTTTCATATTTTAATCCTCCAGAAAAAGTATAGTAGTATTATGTAATGTTACCAAATATTAAAAATAAATTCAATATTATTGTAGTTTAAATAGAATTGTTAAATCTATGCTAAATAATAAAAATAGAGGTTGCAAATTAAGCATGATTATCATATGATTAAAAACGAATATAATCATATGAGAGGTGAAATTATGGATTTAGTACAAGTGATGAAAGCATTATCGGATGAGACACGTATAAGAATATTAAATATTCTTAAGGACGAAGAACTCTGTGTTTGTGAGATTGAAGTTATACTAAATATCAACCAATCAAATGCTTCAAGACACTTAAATAAGCTAACTAATGCTAAAATATTAGATTACTATAAAGTTACTAAGTATGTGTACTATAAAATAAATGAAGAAACAGTAAAGGAATATCCTTTTATAAATGAAATCATTAGAACACATGTAACTAAGATGAATAAGTGTAATGAAGATTATAAAAGACTTAATAAATATAAAGAGAGCGGTTTAAGTTGTGATGACTTAAAAGAAGGCAAAGTTGACTTTAATAATTATACAAAATAGGAGTGATTCATATGATTAATAAAAAATCAAAATTATCGTGGTTAGATCGTTATTTAACGTTATGGATATTTCTTGCTATGGCAATAGGAATACTTTTAGGTTGGGGTGTGCCTAGTTTATCAGAAGGGTTATCTAAGTTATCAGTTGGTACCACATCTATTCCAATAGCAATAGGATTAATTGTTATGATGTATCCACCACTAGCAAAAGTAAACTACAAAGAACTAGGAAAAGTGTTTAGAAATCCTAAAGTTCTAGGATTATCAATAGTACAGAACTGGATTATAGGACCGATACTAATGTTTGTTCTAGCAGTAGTCTTTTTAAAGGGATATCCTGCATATATGACAGGATTAATATTAATAGGACTAGCAAGATGTATTGCCATGGTTATTGTTTGGAATAGCTTAGCAGATGGAGATACAGAATATGCAGCTGCACTTGTAGCATTTAATTCAATATTTCAAGTAATATTTTATTCTATATATTCCTATATATTTATAACAGTTTTACCAACATGGATAGGCTTAACTGGTTATAAGGTAGATATTTCAATGGGAGAAGTAGCATCTTCAGTAGCGGTTTATCTTGGAATACCTTTTGCACTTGGTATGTTAACAAGACTTTTCTTAGAGCCTAAAATGGGTAAGGAATGGTACACTAAAAAGTTTGTGCCTAAAATAAGCCCATTAGCTTTAATTGCATTATTATTTACAATCATAGTAATGTTCACATACAAAGGGAAATATATTGTAGAATTACCTTTAGATGTTGTAAGAATCGCAATACCACTTATGATTTATTTTGCAATAATGTTTTCAGTTTCTTTCTTTATTAGTTATAAATCAGGCGTAGACTATAAAAGAACAACAACGTTATCATTTACTGCAGCTAGTAATAACTTTGAACTTGCTATAGCTGTAGCAGTTGCAGTTTTTGGAATAGAATCAAAAGAAGCTTTCACAGCTGTAATAGGACCACTTGTGGAAGTTCCAGTAATGATTGGATTGGTAAATGTAGCATTAGCATGGAGAAAAAGATATTTCAATTCTGAGAAGGAAGCATAATTAATATTAAAAGCAGAAAGACACATTCTCAAAATTTAGAGAGTGTGTCTTTATATTTAAACTGTTTCCATATCATGGATTTATGTTAAAATTATAGATATAAAAACTGATACAATTTAAAGAACTTGTATACGAATATTTTAGTCTAGAATGAGGTGTAAAATGGAAAGAGATAGAGTTATAAAAGAACTATTAAATTCAGGAAAGACAATTATAATGCCGGATGCCTATGATGGCATTTCAGCAAAAGTTATTGAGTATGCGGGATTTCAAGCAGTTCAATGTTCAGGATATAGTTTTTCTATCGCAAAAGGTTATATGAGTGAAGAGGATATTGATTTAAAGACTAATTTAAAAGTTACAAAGGAAATTGTTGAGGCAGTAAATATTCCTGTTATAGCAGATGGGGAAGATGGTTACGGTGAAGGCGAATACTTTAGTAATGTAATAAAAGAATTTATAAACATTGGTGTTTCAGGAATAAACATAGAAGATTTAAATCATCAAATTAATGGTGACACTTTAAAAATTTATAATGAAAGTGTAATGCTAGAGAAGATAGACACGGTTAAGAAGATAAAAAAAGAACTTAATAAAAATGATTTTATATTAAATGCTAGAACTGATGCCTTAAAGGCTTATGATAACAGAGAAGAAGCACTTAAAGTTGCAATAGAAAGAGCTAATAAATATTTAGAAGCTGGCGCAGATATTTGTTTCGTAGCATATGTAAAAACTCTTGATGAAATAAAGCTTCTTGCGAAAGAAATAGACGGGCCTATTAGTATAGCAGCAGGTCTTCCTTATAACATACAAGAGTTTTCCATAAATAATTGTATAGATTTAGGAATAGCTAGAGTAAGTTTACCGACATTTATGATTCTTAATTCAATAGGTTCAATGACTAAAAATCTTATCCAAGTAAAAAACACAGGTTCTTTTTTAGGGACAATTAGGGAAAATTCTTTATTATCGGATTTAGATGTACTGGACGATATTTTAGGAATAAAGAAATAGCAAAAAAGTTTAAAGGTTAAATTGGGGAGGAAGTATTATGGAAGTAAATATTAGAAGCATGGTAAAGCAGGATTGGGAAGGTGTAGCAAGGATATATCAGCAAGGTATGGATACAAATATTTCAACCTTTCAAACTGAGTGTCCATCTTATGAGGAATGGGATAAAGGACACGTTAAGAGTTGTCGTTTGGTTGCCTTAGAAGGAGAAAAAGTTATTGGTTGGGCTGCTTTATCTGCAGTTTCAAGTAGATGCGTATATGCAGGGGTAGGAGAATTAAGCATATATATAGATAATAATTACAAAGGAAAAGGAGTAGGTTCAAAATTGCTTTCATGTCTAATAACTGAGTCAGAAGATCATGAATATTGGACAATTCAATCAGGTATTATGGAGGAAAATGAGGCAAGTATAAATCTACATAAGAAATGTGGATTTAGAGAGATTGGATATAGAGAAAAAGTAGGAAAAGATAGAAATGGAAAGTGGAGAAACACAATTATGATGGAAAGACGAAGTCCATTAGAGAAATATAATTAAATAATATATAGATGATTATGAAAGTATATAAGGAGTCCTTCTTATATACATTTTATAAGTTCTAGAGATTTTATTGTTATATATGCAGAAACAAATAAAGAAGAGCTGAATATAATATTGATGTGCATATATATATTGTGTTAATAAATGTTAAATATATATAAGTCTTATTGACACTATATAGATGAATGTCTATGATTGATATATAGATAGTTATCTATATAAGAGGTGATTTAATGGATAAAAATTATGAGATAAATGCAAAAATATTTAAAGCATTATCTGACCCTAATAGGTTGGAAATTTTAGATATTCTTTCTTGCGGGGAAAAGTGTGCCTGTGACATATTAGAAAATTTTGAATTTACTCAACCTACATTGTCACATCATATGAAGGTTTTAATTGATTGCGGCCTTGTCAAATGTAGAAAAGAAGGATTATGGAGTCATTATGCACTTGATAATACAAAGGCAAATAAGCTTATATTATATTTAATGAACATTATAACTGAAACAGATGATTGTATATGCAAAAATGTCACGAAAAAAGAGAGTTGTGAAAATTAGAATTTAAAGATTAAAGGAGTTGTGTCTTATGAAAAAAATGATTATTTTTGATCCAGCAATGTGTTGCTCAACTGGAGTTTGTGGTCCAGGAGTAGATCCAGAACTTTTAAGAGTGTCAACTGTATTAAATAACTTAAAGAGTAATGGAATCATCGTTGAAAGATATAATTTAACAAGCAATCCTCAAGCTTTTGTAGACAATAAAGTTATAAATGAATTATTAAATAGCCATGGAGTAGATATTCTTCCAGTAATCGTTGTAGAAGATAAAGTAGTTAAAACAAAAGGATATCCAACTAATGATGAATTTTGTTCACTTTTAGATATACCAGAAGATTACCTTAAAGTTGCAATAAAGAAAGCTACACTTAATGCTAAACCTAAAAGTTGCGGCTGCAAGGGTGGATGCTGCTAATTAGTGAAGGGATGTGTAAATATGGCTACGCCATTTAACCTAAATGAGTTAGAATTAACTAAATATTTATTCTTTACCGGAAAAGGTGGGGTTGGAAAAACTTCAACTGCTTGTGCAACAGCAATGACATTAGCAGATAGAGGAAAGAAAATAATGCTTATAAGCACAGATCCAGCATCTAATTTACAGGATGTTTTTAACACTGAGCTTAATAATAAGGGAACTCAAATAAAAGAAGTGCCTAATCTTGTTGTAGCAAACTTTAATCCTGAAGATGCAGCTAAAGAATATAGGGAGAGTGTAGTTGGACCCTATAGAGGGAAGCTTCCAGATGTAGTTATAAAGAACATGGAGGAGCAACTTTCAGGCTCTTGTACAGTTGAGATAGCAGCATTCAATGAGTTTTCAAATTTTATAACAGATGAAAAGATTCAAAAAGAGTATGATTACGTGATATTTGACACTGCACCAACAGGTCATACCCTTAGAATGCTGCAACTACCATCAGCCTGGAGTAACTTTATAAATGAAAGTAAACATGGAGCCTCATGTCTTGGACAGTTAGCTGGATTAGAAGATAGAAAAGAGATTTATAAAAATGCAGTAAAGGCATTAGCAAATAAAGATTTAACAACATTGATTTTAGTGTCAAGACCAGAAACTTCTCCACTTAAAGAAGCAGAAAGAGCATCTAAAGAGTTACAAGAAATAGGTGTTAATAATCAAATTCTAATTATAAATGGTGTACTTCAAAGCCATGATGATAAGCTATCAACTGCATTATATGAAAAACAGCAAAAGGCATTAAATGAAATGCCTAAATATTTAACTAATCTCAAGACTTTTGAAATACCATTAAGACCTTATAATATAACAGGACTTGAAAATGTAAGGGCTTTTTTAACTGAAGATAATGTAAGTCAAAGTGAAGAAAATTTAAGTGTTGATGATATTCCTAGACTAAAAGCTGTAATTGATGATTTATATAATTCTAATAAAAAAGTTATATTTACAATGGGAAAAGGCGGAGTTGGTAAAACTACAATAGCAGCTGCTATTGCATTAGGTTTAGCAGAAAAAGGTGAGAAAGTACATCTTACAACAACTGATCCAGCAGCACACTTAAAATTTGTTTTAGATGAAAGCTACGGTATTTCTATAAGTAATATAGATGAGAAAAAAGAATTAGAAAAATATAGAGAAGAAGTATTAAGTAAAGCTAGGGAAACTATGAGTGAAGAAGATTTAGAATATGTAGAAGAGGATTTAAGATCTCCTTGTACTCAGGAAATTGCTGTATTTAGAGCTTTTGCAGAAATTGTTGAGAAATCAGAAAATGAAATTGTTGTTATAGATACAGCACCTACAGGGCATACACTACTTTTATTAGATTCAACTCAAAGCTATAATAAAGAAATACAGCGTTCCCAAGGTGATGTACCAGAATCTGTTATTAAGCTATTACCAAAGCTTAAAAATTCATATGAAACAGAAGTTGTTATAGTAACATTAGCTGAAACAACACCTGTTTATGAGGCTTTAAGATTAGATGAAGACTTAAAACGTGCAGGCATTAATAGTAAGTGGTGGATTATTAACTCGAGCTTATATGCTACAAATACCACAAACAAAATTCTAAAGGCAAAGGCAAGTAATGAAATTCAGTGGATAAATAAAGTTAATGAAATTTCTAGTGGTAACTTTGCTGTAATTGAATGGAAATCAGAAGAAGTAAAAGGAAAAGAACTTTTAAATATACTAGATTAAAAATAATAAGTAATAGATAAGCACAAAATATTAATTGTTTAATAGAGTTAAGAATAGTTCTTGGTGACCTTAATCTCATAAATAATTAATAAAGAGGTGAACTTATGAGTGCTGAATGGAAATATAAAGTATTTACAGTAGATAAATTTATTAGTATGGATAGTGATTTATCATTAGAAGAAGAGTTAAATAAATATGGTGAAGAAGGTTGGGAGCTTGTAGGAATTATACAAAAACCAATTACTTCACTAGGAAAACCATCTAAGCTCAATGATAATTCAATTGTATTTAAAAAAGATTCTCAAAATCTAAACAAAAACAACTAGATGTAAAGTAATTTAATTAGGAAGGTGTGTTATTTTTATGAATAAACCAAAGGTTGCCTTTATATGTGTCCACAATTCTTGTAGATCACAGATGGCAGAAGCATTAGGAAAATTATTTGCAGGTGATGTATTTGAATCATACTCAGCTGGAACAGAATTAAAGGATCATATTAATCAAGATGCAGTGAGAATAATAAAAGATCTATACGGTGTAGACATGAATGAAAATCACAGATCAAAATTATTAACTGACATTCCTGAAGTAGATATCGTAGTGAAAATGGGATGTAACGTAGTTTGCCCATTCTTACCAGCAAAGCATATAGAGGATTGGGGATTAGATGATCCAACAGGCAAAAGTGATGAAGAATTCATAAAGATAGCCACAACAATCAAAGATAAAGTTGAAGATTTAAAAAATAAAATTTTAAATAACGAGATTGAGGGAATAAATTAGTAGAAAAAGTAGCTAAGAATTTGAATAAAATGTAGAACAATCTCTATTAAATCTTTCTTATATGTAAAAGGTCGCATGATTTGCGACCTTTTTTATATAAAAATGTGAAACTTAAGCTAATAACCATTTGCCCATTTCTTTTGCATCTGATAATACTTCTGAACGCTGTAATAAATCTTTTGAATCCTTTAAGCCGCCAGTAATAAGAACCTTATATTCGCCAAAACCCATGAATACAAGGCTTTTGCCAACAGTGTCAAAATAGTTTTGATACTGAGACATATCACCACCCCCAAAGGTTGCTAATAACAATGCTTTTTTATTAGGTGAAAGAAAGCTGGAATAATCTTGTTTAAAATAAGCGAAGAGTCTATCGATAGCAAGCTTTAATTGTGCAGTCATTTGCCAAAAAAATACTGGGGTTGCGAAAATAACACCATCCGCAGTATCAATGTCTTCATATATTGATTGCATATCATCTTTAATTACACACTTACCTGTTTTTTTACAGCCATAACATCCTTGGCAGCCACTTATTTGCATTGTATTTAAGTCATAAGTCTTTATTTCAAGAGCTTTATCCTTAATTTCCATTGACACTTCATTCACTAGAGTCATTGTTTTTCCGGACTTATGTGGACTTCCATTTAAAATAACGATTTTTTTCATGAATATAAACATCTCCTAGCACATTATTAGCATAAGTATTGTTATATATGTTTCGAAAGAATCCATGCATTTCATGAAGCTTAACATGATATATAGGATTTTGAATAATCATATGCTATAATTAGTATATTGCAAAGCAAAGAAAACAGCATGGATAATTTCATCAAATAATAGCACAATGTTAGCGTTAGGGGGAAGCAATGGGGAATGATTTGTTAATCAATGAGAATATGTATGGATATGCGAAGGATAAGGATCAGTCTAGAGTAGTTGACATAGAATATTGCATTTTTATGGAAAATGAAAGTATTATTCCACCTCACTGGCATGAGCAGTTGTTACTTATGTACATTGAAAAGGGAACATTAGAATTAACGTGCGGAGAACAAAAGGTTATAGCGAATCAGGGAGAAATTATTATTGTAAACCCATATGAAATACATTCTATAGAAAATCCAAATTCCGTTGTAGAGTATTATTTGTTAAAATTAGATATATCATTGCTTTTAGGAAATCAACCTGATTTAAGGCAAATAATGTGTATGGATCAGCTTTTGAAAAATAGAATATTATTTAAAAATAAAATCACAAATGATAACTTTCTAGTAGAAAGTATGAAATTTATAATTAATGAATTTCTGGAGAAAAAACAGGGATATACACTTGCTATAAGGGGATTAAGTTATCAGATATTGACTGCACTTTTACGCAGATATGCTAAGACAATACCAGATCAAGCAGAGTATGATATGCAGTACAGAAGAGTAAGACAAATTAAACCAGTTATTACATACATTGAAGAGCATTACTCAGAAAAAATAACTTTAGATGAGCTATCTGCAGTTATTCATTTAAGCACAATTCATTTTTCAAGAGTATTTAAAACCGTCACAGGATTTTCCCCTATGGAGTTTTTGAATAGAGTCCGTATTCAGAAAGCAGTTCAGCTTTTACTTAAAACAGATAAAAGCATTGTTGAAATAGCAATGGATACAGGGTTTAATGATGGAAATTATTTTAGTAGATTTTTTAAAAAATGCCGTAAAGAAACTCCTAGTGAGTTTAGAAATAAATATATAAGAAATGAAAAGGAGATTAGTTATGATTGAATATAAGTTTGATACACAGTTATTAATCGAAGGAGAAAATCTTTCAGAAGATGAAATAAATGAATATATAACAAAAAACATTGAAGGAGATTGTTTACTTGCAGTTGGAGATGAGGAGTTAGTAAAGATACATTTTCATACCAATGCTCCATGGAAGGTGCTTGAATATTGCGCTTCATTAGGAGACATTCATGATGTTGTTATAGAAAATATGGAAAGACAAGCTAATGGACTTAAGGGTTAATTTATAATAAAATCAGTATAATAATATTAAGCTTTAACGAAAGGAATGATGAAATTGACAGAAGTAAAAATGTGTCAAAGTTGTGGTTTACCTTTTAATGAAGAGCATAAACATTTCATAGCAAAAGAACCAGACGGAAGTAGAAGTATTTATTGCACAAATTGCTATAAAGATGGAAAGTTTATTGATCCCAATATGACTAAGGAAGATATGATTGAGCTAATTGTGCCTGTTTTAGGAAAAGCAATAGGAGAAGAAGAGGCAAGAAAAGAAATGACTGCTTTACTACCAACACTTAAACGTTGGAAGAAAGCATAAGCTACTTATAACTAAATACCAAATATAAAGAACAATCCATTAATTAAATTTATTGGATTGTTTTTTATTGATATAAATTAGTACTCCTTTTGTTATCAAATATAAATTTTAAAACATATATTAAACCAATGAGTATTTATTAATAAAGGGAAGTGATTGAAACGAGTTTAAATATCAAGGAAAACAAAGAAATAGAGATTTATCCTACAGAAGACTTAATGCGTGAGCATGGTGTCATGCATCGTATGCTATTAATATATAATGATGCATTGAAATATTTAAGTGGACAAAAAATGAATAGCGGAGTTATTATTTACTCTATTATTTATAATACTGCTATGATAGCACAACAATTCATAGAAGATTATCATCAAAGACTTGAGGAACAATATGTTTTTCCGAAACTTTCAAGCAATCCTAAGTATAGTGAACTTATAAATACACTTCTAAATCAACATAACGCAGCACGTAAATTAACAAATAATATAATTTATTCTTCAACAAAAAATACCTGTTATTTTGAAAATAAACTTCAATTGATTCGATTGTTATCAATCTATATAAACATGTATGACCCTCATTCTGCTCGTGAAGATACAGTTATTTTTCCCGCTTTTCATGAGGTAGTAAATCCAGAAGAATTTAAAGAACTTGGCGATCTCTTTGAGAAAATAGAAGAGCAGAAATTTGGGGAGGATGGATTTAAACATATAGTTAATGAAGTTGCAAACATTGAAAAAGAATTAGGTATTTATAATTTAAATCAATTTACACCTATAGAGATAAGCTATACAAATTAAACAATGTCTAGAAAGTAGACAGTAGAAAGAATAAACTCTTTTTATTTGTCTATTTTTTTATTATAAATATTTATATTGACAATGTGACTTAAAAGTCATATTATATGACTAAAGAGTCACATGACCCGAAAGTCATAAGGAGGAATGATAGTAATCAATAAAAAAATAAATTGATTGCTTAAGATAATAAGTAAATAGAGAAAATAACTATAAGGTGGTGTTAATATGCCAAAGGATACTTTTTTAAATTTACCTTTTGAGAAACAAGAAAAGATAATGAGGGCAGCAATAAATGAATTTATAAGTAATGGATTTGAAAAAGGGAACATAGGAACCATTGCAAAAAATGCTGGCGTTGCAAAAGGTAGCATGTATCAGTATTTTGAAAATAAACGAGAATTGTTTATGTTTTCAGTGAAGTGGTCATTAGAATTTCTAGTAAAGAAATACAGCAGCTATATGACACTTGGAAATAAAGAAATTGATTTATTTGAATTCCTTTATGCAAATGCTAAAGACGTATGGGTTCAAATGAGAGAAGAAAGAGAATTAGTTATATTTATTCAAGACGTATTTTTAGGAAAATATAGCGGGTTAACTGATGAATCAATGGAATATATGATGAAGCTTTCAAATGAATATCTCTTAAAATTAATCAAAGATGGACAAAATAATGGCTCTATAAGAACTGATATAGACGATAATATTCTTACTCTTTTTATAACAGGAGTATCCTTTAAGATTAAGGAACACATGATGAGTAAGGCAAGAAGTCTTGGAGAAGATATTGTAGATGAAGATTTTTCTAAAAATGAAAGAGACATAAAGGCAATGATAGAACTTTTAAAAAATGGAATGGGAAGTAAAAAATAAGATAAAGTACACAGGGGGAATTTATATGTTTATTAAAGTTGAGAACTTAAAAAAGAGCTACAAGAGTGGAGATGTAACAACCCAAGTATTAAAAGGTGTAGGACTTGAGCTTAATAAAGGTGAGATAGGAGTCATTCTTGGACCATCAGGTTCAGGTAAGTCAACGCTACTTAATATAATTGGTGGAATAGATAGAGGTGATTCTGGAGTTGTTAAAATTGAAAATACTGAAGTAACATCCTTATCTGATAACAAACTTACAGACTATAGAAGAGACAAAGTAGGATTTATATTTCAATTTTACAATCTTATTCCTAATCTTACAGTTGGAGAAAATATAGAAGTAGTTTCTAATATAAGTGATTCGCCCCTTGAGGTTGATGAGGTATTAAAAGCTGTTGGAATGTTAGATAAAAAATATAGATTTCCAAAAGAATTAAGTGGTGGAGAACAGCAAAGAGTTTCTATTGCAAGAGCTGTAGTTAAAAATCCAAAGCTTTTATTATGCGATGAACCTACAGGAGCTCTTGATTTTACAACTTCAAGAGAAATACTAAAGCTTCTTCAAAAGGTTAATAAAGAATTTGGAACAACTATACTTATGATTACTCACAATACAGCCATTAGTGCAATGGCAAATAGAGTATTTAAGGTTAGAAGTGGTGAAATCGTAGAAGATAAAGTAAATGAAACAATTATGCCAGCAGAAAGGATTGAGTGGTAATGATTATAAACAAGAAAATTAAGAAAACCATTCTTGAAAGTAAATCACAGTATTTTGGATCCTTGGCACTCATTATTATAAGTTGTCTTTTCTTTACCATGTTTAATTTGCTTTCAGCTAATATGGAAACTACCTTATCATCTTTTGGAAAAGATTATGTGCAAGAAGATTCAAACTTCATGGTTGATAAAAAAATAAATAATATTTCAGAAATAGAAGCTAAATTTAATATGAAGATAGAAGAGGGAAAAACCTTTGATTACTCAGTATCAAAAGATAAGGTGTTAAGGCTTTTTTCAGAGAATACAAAGGTAAATATACCAGCAATTATTGTAGGGAAATCTTTAAGTGGTAATGATATTTTGCTAGATCCTGCTTATGCAAAAGCAAATAAGCTTAAGGTTGGAGATAGCATAAAGATATATGATAAAGAATATAAAATATCAGGATTTATGTCTTTGCCAAACTATATATATCCATTAAAATCAGAAACAGATATTTTAACAGATGCAAATAATTTTGGAGTTGGTGTAATAAATAAGGATGAGTTTAGTGCTTTAGATAGAGGTAATATTTTTTATTCAATAAAGTTTAATGGAGATACAAGTAATCTAGATAATAGAATATCGGAGTTTAAGGATTACTTGAAAGGTCAAAATACTACCGTATTAAGTTGGACAAATACTTCAACAAATCCAAGAGTAACTTATGTGACTGCAAAATTACAAGGAATAAATCAAATGAGTTCCTCTATGCCTATAGTTATTTTAACTCTAACTTGCGTGTTAACTGGTATTGTAATGTGGAGATTAGTAAAGAGAGAAGCATCTATAATTGGAACTCTCTATGCGCTAGGTTATAAGAAGAAACAAATTCAAAATCATTATTTAAGATATCCATTAATAATTTCATTAATTGGGGGAATCGTTGGAACAATACTTGGAGCAGTTTTATTAAGGCCTATGTTAAATTTTATGCTTTCATATTTTAATATGCCAGTAGGAACCATTAACTATGATAATAAATACTTAGTTATAAGTGTTTTATTACCAATAATATTCTTAGTAGTTTCAGGATATTTAGTAGTTAATAAATCTCTAAAAAGTTCACCACTAGAACTAATGAGAGGGGGAAGTGAAAAGAAAAAGGTTAGTTTCTTAGAAAAGAATTTAAAACTTGATAGATTTAAATTCTCTACAAAATTTAAAATAAGAGAACAGCTTAGAAGTATAGCAAGAAGTGGATTTTTATTACTTGGAGTTACACTTGCAACTATGTTACTTTTATTTGGGTTTGCAGCCAAGAGTTCTCTAGGTAAGTTAGTAAACGAAGGAATAGAGGATACCTTTAAATATAATTATAGTTATGTGTTTAATTCATTACAGAAGGATACACCTAAAGCTGGAGAAGCATTCTCAGAGATACCTTTCTCTTTAAAATCAAACAGCAAAGTTGATATAACAGTATATGGTGTAAGTAATAACTCACAATATGTTACTTTTAATGATAAGTCAGGAAGTAGGCTAAGTACGGATAAAGTAATTATTACAAGAGGATTAGCAGATAAGTTAAATGCAAAAGAGAATGATAACATTAAAGTAATTAGCAAATTAGATTCTAAGGAATATGAGATAACTGTAGATAGCATTGCAGAATCATATGTTGGGAACTATGTATATATGCCATTGAGTGAATTTAATACAATGTTAAATCTTCCAGAGAAGAGTTACATGGGCCTATGGAGTACAGAAAAACTTGACATTCCGCAGAATAAATTATTAACTACAGTAACAAAGGATGATATAAAAAATGCCTTTGATGCAATGACAGCACCTATTCAAGGGGTGGTTGGAACTATGGCGTTTATATCCTTTATAATTGGTTTAATAGTTATTTATGTTGTAACCTCTATGATCATAGAAGAAAATAAGGAAAATATATCTCTTATGAAGATTCTAGGATACAGGAAAAAAGAAGTATATTCAATGATTTTAAATAGTTCTGTATTTTTAGTAATCATAGGTTATATTTTAGGAATACCGTTACTTATAGTTTCACTAAATGCTATGTTTAAATCACTTACTCAAGAGATGAGTATATCACTTCCAATAACAATAAACTATGTATATCTATTAATAGGTTTTATAATTATTTATGCGACATATGAAATTTCAAAAACCTTAAGTAAGAGAAAACTTAATAAAATTGCTATGGATGAGATTTTAAAGTCAAGATTAGAATAAAGAAAAAAGAAGCAGAGACTACGGAATAGTTAGTCTCTGCTTTTAGTTATATTGCTTTATATAAAGAGCTAATTCTGTTCTACTACTTAGCTCAAGTTTTTCAAGGATTCTTGTCACATAATTTTTTACGGTTCCTTCAGTTAAAAAGAGTATTTCACAAATGGACTTATTGCTTTTTCCATCAGAAACTAATTTAGCAACCTCTAACTCCCTTGGGGTTAAGCTATCAAGTTTATTATCTATTTTAATATATTCAGTATTAGTAGAAGGAGGATTAGTAGTTAATGCAGTAACCACTTTATTAGCAACTTCATGGTTTAAAAGTATGTTTCCATTAAAAACTGTTTTTATAGCACTAATTATATCATCAGAGCCAGAATCCTTTAATATATACCCATCAGCACCATTTTTTAAACCTTGAAATATGTATTCATCCTCATTAAAGGTAGTTAGGATAATTACTTTAATTCTTGGATACTTTTCCTTAATATATCGTGTAGCTTCAACGCCATCCATAAGAGGCATTCTAATATCCATTAATATAACATCAGGTACTTTATCTGATAATATATTAAGTAAATTTTGTCCGTTAGAAGCTTCTCCAATTATAAATATATCTTTATCAAGACTAAGTATCATTTTAATTCCTTCTCTTACTATTTGTTGATCATCAGTAATTATCACATTAATCATTACTATCCTCCTTAAACACAGGAATTTCTGCTTTTGTAAAAAAACCTGACCTTTTGTGACTACTAAAACTAATTGAACCACCCAAGGCAAATATTCTATTTTCAATTCCTTTTAAGCCATTTGATTTTATAATATTATCACTACCTAAACCATTATCTAAAATGGTTAGATTAACATGTTCATCATGCAAAGCTATTTCTATGCTAAAGAAGCTTGCTTTTCCATGCTTTATGCCATTAGTTAGGCTTTCTCTGATAGTTTTATAAATACATAATTTAATATCTGGCTTCAAAGCCTCTAAAAGAGGATTTATAGTAAAGTCAATTTTTATATCTTCAAGTAATTTGAAACTATCAATAAGTTCATTAATTGAATTTTTTAAATCCTCAATATTTCTTTCTTCTTTCATGGTATCAACAACGGTTCTTAGGGTGACAGTACTTTTTTTTGCAAGATTTTTTGCCTTTAATAGTATATCTTTAGATTTTTCAGGCTCAGAATCAAATATTTTTTCAGCAAACTCAAGATGCATTGTAAGTGCCATAAGAGAGTGACCAAGTGAATCATGCAATTCTTGAGCCATTCTCTCTCGTTCTTTTGCTATAGATAATTCTTCTACCTTTAAGGAATATTCTTTAAGTTTATTATTAGATTCAATTAATTCTCCATTTAACTTTTTTGTCGCTTCCCTTTCGCCTCTAACACTATGAGATAAATATAGTGTACAAATAATTCCAAGATAAGTTAAGAAACCAGAACCTAAAGATTTTAAAAAATTATTTGTACTTAGGTTATTATTAGCTAAAATAGAGGAAGTTAAAAACGAAACAGCATGAAATATTAAAAGTGGGACTTTTCGCTTAAATGGAGTATATAATATTTCAATTACATAAATAAACATAAAGATATTAGTTTGAAAGCTATTTAAAAAGGATTTTAATACTGAGACTAATAATATTGATAACATTAGTGAAATTAAATACCAAAGTGAATTTATCTTAATAAGGTTTCTAATAATGTCATTAATTAGTAGAATAGTGCATACAGAAAGAAATGTAATTATTGAGATATTCAGAGTATCATATCTTCGAAAAGTATTTGATAAAAGTAATATAATGAGAAAAATTTTTATAATGACTAGATATTTTTTGCTATACATAAACATTAATTTTCTCCTTAGTTTAAGCTAGAATATAATAATTGTATTATATCACTCTAGGGGAAAATTAATATATTACTTTAGTAACATAGCTTTTGATTACTTAAGTGACTATGAAGAGGGAAGTGAAGATAATATACTTAACTCAGAAAATAAAACAAAGGATGTGTTAAGTATGGAAGCAAAGAAAAGATTAATTAAGAGTTTAGGTATTAATATGATAGTTCCATTTGTTCTATATATGGTATTAAGCAAGGTATTTACTACTGAGACTATACCACTTACAATAGCATCAGCATTTCCAACAATAAGAACTATAATTTTATTTCTTTGGAAGGGAAAAATAGATTGGATAGGAATATTTGTTGCCATTGGATTTATAGTAGCCGTAATAGCCTCAACAATTTTTGGAGGAGCTTCTTTACCGCTTAAGTTAGTTCATCCAATAATTTTCAGTATAATAGGTATAGCATTTATTATTTCAGTTTTAATAGAAAAGCCGTTAATAGTGTTTATACTTAAATTTATAAATAAGGGTAGGGATGAACATATAAACAGTAAAACTGCTCGTAAAAAATTTAGCCTTCTGACTGGAGCTTTTGGTGGAATTTTTCTGGCTGGTGCTATAATTCACATTGCTTTAGCCATTATATTACCAACCAGTATTTATCTTGTTATTTCTCATTTTATAAGTTGGGGAACCATTGCAACACTAATTATAAGTGGAAAGCTTATTACTAAGATGGTTACCATAAAGGCATAAATAACTAAGATTTAAGTATCCCAACCTTAGGAAGCTTTGATAAAATTGGAGGGGTACTATGACACTTTTCAAAATGTAAAGTTAAATCCATACCTGCAGTTAAACCAAAATGAGTGCCTCCACCCCAGGAGGCTTCATTACTTAAGTCATATACTATTCCATTAACAGCTGCATATGCAGGATTCCCATTAGAACCATCATATCTTGAGAGCTCTTCTAAGGTAAATTCTTTAATCTGTCTCAACTTTTTTCTGCTAGATAAATTCCTTTCTAAGTTAAGGTAAAGAATATAATCATATTTAGAAAGGTGAATAATGCAATCAGTTAAAGCTTCAAGCATCATATCTCTATAATACTTATCAGTTAAACCAGTCATTATGTTTCGGTATCTATATACGTTTTCCATCTCACTAAGTCTAGCTTTTTTTATTTGAGGAATATATGCTTCTGAATAGGTACAGTCTGAGCTTCTTAACATAGGAGCACATTGTTTTTTATAGAAAGCATATATTTCTCGTAAGAATCCATCATGTTTTAAATTATCATCTCTTATGGATATAAGGATAGATTTTTCTTCTTCAGTTTGAGAAAGCGCCATTAAGTAATTATAAGCTATTTCATCTTCTTGTTGATTATCAAAAGATTTTTCAATTATTACAAGAACTTCCTCAACAGATCTATAGGATTTTCCTATTTCGTCAAAACTAGAATGATTAAAGGGATTCCCAAAGGGAACAAAATAATTCATTAAATCCTCCCATATTTAATTGCTTATTTAATAATTAGATATAAATAAATGTTGTGTATATCTTAGTGCTGCTTAATAAGTCAAAACGTATTATAAATATATTATTTCGAATAGATCACTATTACAAAGATAATTATATTGATCTTAACAGTGCGACCATTACTTATTTTCTGAAAGTTTTGGAAAATAATGTAGTTTGTGGTAAGATAATAATAGCTTAGTTACAAAAAATGTAATTATTATGAGGAGGGGTGCTATGAAAAAAATACTTAATTTATCTATATTGTTTACAGTAATCTTCACATTGGTAACATTAATTAGTTCCATTTATCAATTATTTAGTGGACAAGCAACTGATACTAATGCCCATATATTAATAAGGGCATTATTCACCTTTGTTGGAGTAGGTTTTTATGGTATGTTTAGTTATATAAATATTAAGAATTCGTTCATAAAAATAACTGTGCAATATGCAATTTCTATTCTATTTATATTTTTAATTGTATGGGGGATCGGTTTTTTAGGAGAACTTTCTAAGACAGCTTACAGAGATGCTTTTTTAAATTGGAGCTTTATATTTTTAGCTGTAGTTGTGGTGCAGAGCATTGTTACTAAATTACGTAATAAAAAGAAATTCGAAATAAAAAATAATAATTAATTTAAATTTCCATATAAGGAGAGTAAAGGCTCAGCAATTATTGCTGAGTTTTTTTGTTGCAAATACATACATTAAAAAAGAATATGTGTAACTGGTAAAACATAAATATAATAAGACGTTACCTATTAAAATGGAGGAAATAAATTGGAGTGTGCTGGTTTTTATTCGCTACTTAAGAATAAAGAGAATGACTCATATAGAATAGTTTCTAATGCAATAAATGATATTAAAGAAGCAAGAAAAGAAAAAATGAATGCTATTTGGTTTGAGGCTACTGGGTGTTCTGGTAATATAATCTCTTTTTTGAATGCTTCAGATCCTGATGTAGAGTATCTTTTAAGTCAAATAATTAATTTAACATACAATAATAGCATTATGGCAGAGGAAGGGAGTAACGCATTTGATGAATTTCTAAAAACTCTTGATACGGAATTTATTTTGCTTGTAGATGGAGCAATTTCTTTAAAAAATAATGGGAAGTATACTATTTTAGCTAAGTATAATGGTAGTGAAATAACGGCATATGAAGCAGTAAAGATGGCAGGTGCAAAAGCTAAATATGTACTAGCTGTTGGAACTTGTGCATCCCACGGAGGTATATCTGGTGCAAGCCCTAATCCTTCTGAAAGTGTAAGTCTTTCAAAGGCCTTAGGAAGAAATGTCATTAACTTACCAGGATGTCCATGCAATCCTGCTTGGGTTGTTGGAACTATTGCTCATTTAATAACTAAAGGAGTACCAGAGTTAGACGAATTTAATAGACCAAAGCTATTTTACGGAATGACAATTCATGATACTTGTACAAGAAGGGGATATTTTGATAAGCAAATATTTGCTGAAAAGCCAGGAGATGAAACTTGTATGTTCAAATTAGGCTGCAGAGGTCCAGTAACTAAAACTACTTGCCCAATAGAAAAATGGAATGGACACATAAACTGGCCTGTTGGAGACAATACCCCTTGTATTGGTTGTGCACACAATACCTTCCCAGATGGAATGGAACCCTTTATTAGATATTAATTTAAAAGGAGTATAAGTATAAATGAGTACCACCATATCAATTAATCCTATAACACGAATAAGTGGTTTTATGGAGATAGAAGTAAAGCTTGAAAATAACAAAGTAGTAGATGCCAAAAGCAGTGGCCTTTTATTTAGAGGCTTTGAAAAGATGATGATAGGCAAATCACCTTTTGATGCAATATATTTTACGGAAAGAATATGTGGAATTTGTTCTACTGCACATGCAGTAGCGTCAAGTTTGGCCTTAGAAGATGCATTTAATGTATCTGTAAATGAAAATGACAGTATGCTTAGAGATATAATTCATGGTATGGAATTTATGCAAAATCATATAAGACATTTCTATCTTTATACACTTCCAGATTTTGTTGTAACTCCAGATATTCAGCCAATAAGCTCAAAAACTAATTATGATTTAAGATTACCAGAAGAATTAAACAAAGAAATATCAGAACACTACTTAGAAGCCATAAGGATTAGCCGTTTAGCCCATAAAGGATGCGCAACCTTAGGTGGGAAAGCACCACATACTCACGGGATATTTTTAGGTGGAGTAACTGAAGGAATGGATGCAACAAGATACATAAGACTAAAAGAGCTAATTAGTGAAATCAAAAATTTTATAATTAATAAAATGATTCCAGATGTTTATATAATAGGAGATTATTATAAGGACTATTACTCATTAGGTTATGGATATAAAAATTTAATGACTTATGGACTTTATGATAAATACAATGAAAAAGAATTAGCTTATGTAAAACCTTCAGTACTTATAAGTGGAAATATAGGGGGATTTCAAGAAGCTAAAATAACTGAGAATATATATAATTCTTGGTACAGAGGAGAAAGTATTCAAAATGATATGTTTTTAGAGAAAACAGAAGATGATATGAATAAAGAAAATGCTTATAGCTTTGTAAAATCTCCAAGGTATGAAGAAAAGCCTATGGAAGTAGGTCCCCTTGCAAGAATGATATTAAGTGGGAATTATGAGAATAGAATATCTACTATGGATAGAACTATCGCTAGAGTATTAGAAGCAAAAAAGATGATAGAGACAATAGAAAAGCTTTTAGAGAGAGTTAATTATAATGATGTTTCTCAAAGAAAGTACATTGTGCCAGACAGCTCTAAAGGAAGAGGATTAACAGATACTACAAGAGGAGCATTAGGACATTGGTTATCTATAGATAACAAGCAAATAAGTCATTATAACATAATAACTCCTAGTGCATGGAATTGCTCTCCAACAGACTCAAAAGGAGTAAAGGGTGTAGTTGAAATGGCACTTATAGGCACAGAAATTCAAAATCCTAAGGAACCAGCTGAGATAGGAAGGATAGTAAGGTCATTTGATCCATGTATTTCTTGTGCAACTCATGTAATAAGCGATAGGATGAGTCCTTTAGAAATAATAATATGAGTACTAAATTAATAGCAATAGGTAATAGACTAATGGAGGATGATTCTGTAGCTATTAAGGTTGCGGAAGCTATATATGAAAATCTAAATGAATTAGGTGTAGAGGTCATAATAGGAGAAACAGATTTTGAATTTTGTCTAGCTAAGATTAACGAAGAAGATATTATTATAGTTTTAGATGCAACTAAACTAGGGCTTAAAGTTGGGGAAATTACAGTCTATGATTTAAAACATTTAAAAAGTAAGAAAAACTCATTGACTCAACATGGGTATAGTTTTATAGATGCATTAATGAATTATTTAAAAAGGATTAAGGGAGAATTCATTGGAATAGAAGGAAGTAGCTTTAGTTTTTCATTAGAGCTATCTAATGAATTAGAAAATAGATTTCAGGATATATGTAAGAAGGTTTTATGGATATGCAAAGACTTTATATAGTTGTAAAAGGTCGGGTTCAAGGAGTAGGTTTTAGGCCATATATATATAGATTAGCTAATGAGTTTAACTTAAAAGGTTGGGTTAAGAATAGTTCACAAGGTGTACTAATAGATATACAGGGAGATAAGAATCTAATTAACGCATTTCTTGAAAATCTTGAGAAGGAAAAGCCACAAATTTCAAGTATCGAAGAGATAATTTTAGAAGAAAGACTACCTAATAATTATCACACCTTTGAAATAAAAGAAAGTATCGAAGAAGGAAGCAAGGTTACATTTATTCCCCCTGATATAGCTATTTGTAATAAGTGTATAGAAGATATTAAGAACCCAAGAAGTAGGAGATATAAATATCCTTTTACTAACTGCACCAATTGTGGACCTAGATTTTCAATTATAAAGAAAATTCCATATGATAGAAATTCAACTACAATGAAAAAATTCAAAATGTGCAGGAGTTGCGAAATAGAATATAAGAATCCAATAGATAGAAGATTTCACGCTGAGCCTAATGGATGCAGGGAGTGTGGGCCTAAATTATGGGTTACAGATAGTGATGGAAAAGTTGTAAATAATGTAGATCCAATTGAATTTACAAAAAAGAAATTAAAAGAAGGAAAAATTTTTGCTATTAAAGGGATAGGAGGCTTTCATTTAGTATGTGATGCAAAAGATAAAAGTGCTATTAAAAATTTAAGAGAAAGAAAGAAAAGACCTAATAAGCCTTTTGCTATCATGTTTAGAGAAATTTATATAGCTAAGAAGTATTGTAATATTAATAAAACAGAGGAAGAAATTTTAACTGGTGATAAAAAGCCAATAGTAATACTCAACAAAATCATTGGCAAGAATATTCCAGAAGAAATAGCTCCAAATCAAAAAACACTTGGAGTTATGCTCCCATATACACCAGTACATGAATTGCTATTTGATGAAGACATTGAAGCGTTAGTTATGACTAGCGGAAATATAAGTGGAATGCCTATAGAATATAAGAATGAAAATGCAATAGATAATCTAAAGGATATTGTAGATTATTTTTTATTAAATAATAGAGATATATTTATATCAATTGATGATTCTATAGTTAAAATATTAGAAAATCAAATAATGTTATTAAGAAGTGGACGAGGATATGTTCCTATTCCATATAAAAGAGTAAGTAATAGAGAAATTTTAGCTTTAGGATCAAATATGAAAAATACATTCTGCATTTCAAAAGAAGGTTATTTATATTTAAGTCAGCATAACGGAGATATAGAAAACTTAGAATCTTATTATAACTATGAAAAGAATTTAGAACACTTCAAAAATATCTTCTCCTTTAATCCAAAGTTTTTGGCTTATGATTCTCATCCAGATTTTATGATAAATAAACATGCAGATCCTTATGACATACCCAAAATAAAGGTTCAGCACCATCATGCTCATATAGCTAGCTGTATGGGGGAAAATAAAATTGAAGGTAAAGTAATAGGAATAGCTTTTGATGGTACAGGATATGGATTGGACGGAAACCTTTGGGGTGGAGAATTTATGATATGTAACTTAGAAAAGTTTACCAGAGTTGCTCATATGAAATATAGAGCTATGCCAGGTGGAGAAATGGCAGTAAAGGAACCGTGGCGAATGGGAGTTTCATATATATATGGTGCTTACAAAGAGTTAAATAAAGAGGAGGAAGGTCTTAGAATAATTAGAGGCCTGTACGGAGATAAAGGAGAGTTTATTGTAGACTTAATAAATGCTGACATTAATTGTCCCCAAACATCAAGTATTGGACGATTATTTGATGCAATAGCAAGTATTATAGAAATTAATCATATATCAACATATGATGGACAGGCAGCTTGCGAATTAGAGGCGTTAATTGAATATACACATAGTGAAAGTTATAGTTTTAAAATAGTGAAAAATGAAAACTATATTATAGATATAAATGAAGCAATATTGGGTATAGTACATGATAAAGGTAAAGGAGTTAGTGCAAATGTAATATCACAAAAATTTCATAATACAGTTGTAAAAATTACTGTAGATATGTGTGTGTTGTTAAGAAGTGAATATAGATTAAATAGAGTTATGCTAAGTGGTGGGGTATTTCAAAATGGATATATCCTATTAAATATAATAAAGAAATTGAAAACATATGATTTTGAAGTTTATTCAAATAAACTTATTCCAATAAATGATGAAGGAATATCATTTGGAGAGATTATAATAGCAAATTCAATTATTAATATGCAGAGGCAAGGCGAAGATAATGCATGAAGTTTCTATAATGGAAAGTACTTTAGAAATAGTTAAAAGTATAGCAAAAGAAAATAACTTAATAAGAGTTTTGAATATAAAACTTGAAATAGGCACTTTAACAGGAGTTATGGAAGAGGCTTTAAATTTTGCTTTTAGTTGTTTAAAACAAGATACTGTTGCAAAAGAAGCTGGGTTAGAAATTTACTATACTCAAGCTAAAGCAAAATGTGATAAGTGTAATAAGGTTTTTGATATAGATCATTTAAATAAGCTTTGCCCTGAGTGTAAAAAATTTTGCACTTCAATATTAACAGGTTATGAACTTAATATAATTTCTATTGAAGGAGAATAATCATATGAGTAAGATAAAAGTTTTAACTAAAATATTTAAAGCAAATGAAGAGCTTGGATCAGCAAATAGGGAAAAGTTTAGAGAAAAAGGTATATTTGCAATAAATTTAATGAGTTCTCCTGGTTCAGGCAAAACTTCAATTCTTGAAAACATTATTAAGAAAATGAAAGATGATTTTAATATAGCGGTTATAGAAGGAGATATATATACAGCAAAGGATGCAGAAAGAATTGATGCCTTGGGGGTACAAACCATTCAAATAAATACTCAAGGTGCTTGTCACTTAGACTCCTCAATGATTAAAGAGGCAGTGGAAGAATTGGATTTAGAGTCTGTAGATTTATTGATAATTGAAAATGTAGGCAATTTAGTATGCCCAGCAGAGTTTGAAGTTGGAGAAGATGTTAAGATTTCGGTGTTAAGTATTCCAGAAGGAAGTGATAAACCGTCAAAGTATCCACTGATGTTCGAAAAAAGCAGTGCAATTATACTAAACAAAATGGATTTATTAGATTTTACTAACTTCAATAAAGAGGAGTTTTATGGTGATATAAATTCCATAAATGCAAATGCAAAAGTGTTTGAAACATCCTGCATGAGGAATGAAGGTTTAGAAGAAGTATGTAAATGGGTAAAAGAGAGAATAGAGGATAAAAAACATTTTTATGATATATATAAGGCCTAAAATAATGGTGTCCATCAATATTCATAGGGGGAAAGCTAATGTGTCTTGGTGTTCCAGGTAAAATAATATCTATAAATGATACTAGAGGAATGGCTTTAATAGGAGGAATTCAAAGAGAGGTTTTCTTGCAATTAGTGCCAGAAGTCAAGTTAGGTGAATATGTACTAGTTCATGCAGGTTGTGCACTTGCAATAATAGATGAAGGAGAAGCAGAGAGTACACTATGTTTACTGAAGGAGTTATCTGAAAAATGAAATTCATAGATGAATATAGAAATCAACAATATGCAGGTGTATTGGTTAAAGAAATTGAGAAACTAAGTAATAAAGAAATTACCATTATGGAGGTATGTGGAACTCATACCATGTCAATATTTAAGTATGGTATAAAAAACATTTTACCTAAAAATATAAAAATAATTTCAGGACCTGGGTGTCCTGTATGTGTTACTCCTGAAAGCTATATAGATATAGCAATAAATCTATCTAAAAGAGAGGATGTAATCATTGCAACCTTCGGAGATATGATAAGAGTTCCAGGGAAAGAAGGAACATTATTAAATAGAAAATCCATAGATAATAATATAAGAATTGTATATTCATCAATGGATGCAATAAATATTGCCATAAATAATCCTTATAAAAAAGTAGTATTTTTATCATTAGGCTTTGAAGCAACTACACCCATGGCTGCATTAACAGCCATTGAGGTTAAAAATAGAAAAATAAATAATTTTCTCTTCCTAACGTCTCACAGAAAAATGCCTCCAATAATTGAAAAGTTATCAAAAGACCCAGAACTTAAAACTGATGGCTACTTACTTCCAGGTCATGTGTGTGCCATTGCTGGTATAAAAGAATTTGAAGATTTAAGCAGCAGATATAAAATACCGGGTGTAGTTACCGGGTTTGAACCTATTGATATTCTACAAGGTATTAAAAATTTAGTTGAAATTGTAAATAAAAACGAAGCTAGGGTAATAAATGAATATAAACGAGTAGTTAGAGAAAAAGGAAATGAAAATGCACAAAAATATATAAATAAAGTATTTAAAAGTTCTGATGGTGAGTGGAGAGGCATAGGAAGAGTGATAGAAAGTGAATTTGTTCTAAAAGATGAATATGAAGCATATGATGCAATTAGGTATTTCAATATAGAAGTAGAAAGAAATAGGGAAATATCTATGTGCAGATGTGGTGAAATATTAACAGGTAAAATAACTCCAAAGATGTGTCCGCTATTCAGAAAGGTTTGCACACCAGAAAATCCAGTAGGTGCCTGTATGGTTTCTACGGAAGGGACATGCTCTGCATATTATAAGTACAGTTAGGAGAGATGTAAAAGTGGAGAAAATTACTTTAATTCATGGTGAAGGTGGCAAACAGTCAAACAACTTAATTAAGGAATTATTCATAAAGCATTTTAATAATAAGACATTAAAAGAAATGGGCGATGCAGCATGTTTAACCCTAAGTTCTAAAAAAATAGCGTTCACTACTGACTCTTATGTAGTAAACCCAATATTTTTTAGTGGTGGAAACATTGGGAAACTTGCTCTATGTGGAACAATAAATGATCTTGCAGTAAGTGGAGCCAAACCAGTATACATTACAGCTGGTTTTATAATAGAAGATGGCTTTCCATATAAAGATTTAGAAGAAATAGTAAGTTCTATGGGGACAGAGGCTAAAAAAGCAGGTGTTCAAATCGTTGCTGGAGATACAAAGGTCGTGGAAAAAGGTCTAGCTGATGGAATTTATATAAATACATCGGGTATTGGAATAATAGAAGATAACATAAATATAAATGCAAAAAATGTAGCAACAGGTGATGTAATCATTCTAAGCGGAACATTAGGAGATCACGGCACAGCAATTTCCTGTGAAAGGAATAACTTTGGAATAAAGGGAGATATAATGAGTGATTGTGCAGCATTAAATTCTCTAGTAGAAGAGATGCTTAATGTGTGTCCTAAAATTCATATGATGAGGGATGCAACAAGAGGAGGACTTGCAGCAGTTTTAAATGAAATAGCTGAAATGAGTAATGCTGAAATTACTATTTACGAAAAAGATATTCCAATAAGTGACGGTGTAAAAGGAGTTTGTTATTTATTAGGATTGGATCCACTATATTTGGCAAATGAGGGAAAGTTATGTGCTATTTTGCCAGAGGAATATAGTGAAATTGTGTTAGAAGTTATGAAAAAAAATCCTTTAGGAAAAGATGCAGCAATCATTGGTAATATAACTGAAGGAAAGAAAGGAAAAGTATATCTAAAAACTATAATTGGAGGCACGAGAATTATAGATATGCCCTCAGGAATACAGCTTCCTAGAATATGTTAAAGACTCAAATTGAATAAAAAATAACCGTAAGGTAATACTAAATCTTGAATTGATACTTAGTTGTATTTAGCAAGTTACGTTTAATTTGTCTTATGTCTGTAGCTTAAAGGGTTTTTTATAGGAAACTTAACTTATTCTTGTTTGAAAATGTCGGTTTCTGGACATTTTCAGGCATGAATAAGTTATTAGTTAAACTTAAAACCCTTTATATAAATAGTAACTAAATATTTGATGCAGCTAAGCATTCCTATGAACTAAAGGAGGAAGCTTTAATGAGTGATGATAAGATTTTAAAAAAAGGTGAACATGAGAAAGCTATGGTTAGAGCAAAAGATATGCTAGATAAAGGTATGGGAATTACAGAAATCATTGAAGAAACTCACTTAAGTGAAGAAAATGTTATGAAGGCAATGAAAAAGCTTGAAGCAAAATCTTAAAATATTTGTATTATAAGAGTAGTAATAAGTTTAAGAGTAAATTCTTAAACTTATTTTTTGTTTTGAAATTAAAACAAGATAAGACAGTTGGTATCAATTATGTTAATATAAGGATATATAATTTGGGGGTAAATAAGATGCTTAAAATAGAGGATTTATATAAAGAAAAAGATAACAATGTAATTAAAAATATAAATATTGATTTACAAGCAGGCAATTCTATAAGCTTAGAGTGTTGTAATGAGGTAAGTGATCTACTTTTAGATATAATTTTAGGGAAAGAAATACCAGCAAAAGGAAAAATCTATTTAGAAGATAAATTAAATATTACTTACTTAAAAAAAGGTATTAGTGAAATAGGGGTTATCCTTAGAGAAGATAGTTTTTATGAAAGAATGACTATTAAAAACTACATGAAGCTTTTTGGAGAGATTTTAGGTACAAAGATTAATTATAAAGAAATTTTACTAAAGGTTGCATTATTAGATATTGAAGACACTGAAATAAAGAAATTAAATTATTCTCAAAGAAGAAGATTAAGTCTAGCTAGAGAGAGGCTAAAAGAACCTAATCTTTTAATTTTTCAAGAACCAATTCTTAATATGGATAGGGATGGGGCAAAGATAATAATAGAAAATATTGAAGAAATGCGCTCAAATGGAACGGCTGTATTAACTACGTCACTTCTCTTTAAAGATACCCTAATGCTTGGAGATAAGGCATATAGACTAAATGAAGAAGGACTTATTGAAATTGAAAACAACAGTGACGAGAATGATAGAGGAGAAGAAATAGATAAAAGACCTGTATATAAAATAGAAAAGATTCCAGCGAAGGTAGATGAACGCATTCTTCTTTTTGATCCAACAGAAATAGATTATGTGGAAAGTGACCAAGGGATAAGTACATTAAACATAAGAGGAGACAAGTTCCCCTGTAGTTTATCTCTTACGGAATTAGAAGATAGATTAAAGTATTTTGGATTTTTTAGATGTCATAGGTCATATTTAGTAAATCTTCAAAGGGTGAGGGAAGTAATTACATGGACAAGAAATAGTTATAGTTTAAATTTAGATGATAAAATAAAAAGTTCTATTCCGTTATCTAAAGGTAGGTTAGAAGAATTAAAAGCAATTTTAAAACTATAATTTCAAGTAATAAATGATCCACTCAGATTTTAATATACTCCATTGAGCTTTTTTATATAATCATTAAGTCCTTAAATTCATCCATTGAACACGTAAAATACTCCATTTAAGGTAAATTTATGGTCAGGATATTAAAACACTGCAATAATTAGGCCATGGAAACAAAGGGAGGGAAATTACATGGAGAACATTATTTTTATGAAAAATGTAAGAAAGGATTTCAATAAAAACTCAGCTTTAAAGAATGTAAGCTTTAATATTAAAGAAGGAGAAATCTTTGGATTTTTAGGTCCAAGTGGAGCAGGAAAAACAACAACAATTAAGCTGCTAACTTCTCAATTAAGTCCAACAAGCGGAGAAATAAAAGTATTTGGCAAAAATGTTATATCAAATAGAAAAGAGATATTTGAAAATACAGGAATTCTTTCAGATACTAGTGGTGTTTATGAGAGACTCTCAGTACAAGATAATCTTATGCTATATGCTGATATTACTGGAACTCCTAAGGGAAATGTTAAAGAAGTATTAGAGCAAATGGGCATGAGTGAGTATTCAAAAAAAGAAGGCAAAAAGCTTTCAAAAGGAATGAGACAAAGATTGATGTTAGCAAGGGCAGTAATTCATAAACCTAAATTATTATTCCTAGATGAGCCGACATCATCATTAGATCCAGGAACAACCTTAGAAATTCATAAGATGCTTAAAAAGCTTAATAAAGAAGGCACTACAATATTTTTAACCACTCATAATATGGAGGAAGCTGACAAGCTTTGTCATAGAGTTGCATTTTTAAATGATGGAGAAATAGTAGATATAGGAAATCCTGAAGAATTGAAGCTTAAATATACAAACGATAATATCAAAGTAATATTAAAAGATGAAAATAAAGAAATAATGATTAAGAATAATCTTGAAGGTGCAAAAGCAATTAAATCATGGATTGAAGAAGGAAGACTTCTGACAATTCATTCAATGGAGCCAAGCTTAGAGAAAATATTCTTAAATCTTACTGGGAGGGAGCTATAATGGAACTGTCAATGAGAAAAATAAATGCACTATTTAAAAAGGAAATAAAAGACTTAGGCAAAAATAAGAATGTATCTATTATGTATCTTCTGCCTATTTTCTTTAGTTTTGTATATTCGAAGATGCTTGGGGCAAGCTCCGCAGAGGAAGGTATAGGAAAATCTGACATATTAATCATGTGTTTAGGTATGAGCCTTACACTAGTAACAGGTTTTTGTATGGCAATGCTTATTGCTGAGGAAAAAGAAAAAAATACGCTTAGAACACTTATGCTTTCAGGGGTATCTGCAGGAGAATTTATTGCTGGAAAAGCACTTATAACACTTCTATTAACAGAAATAATTGATATTATAATCTTCTACCTAATTGGGATTGAAGTTAAATATTTAGGAATATATGTACTTCTTACAACTCCAGTGATATTCACAATGATTGAACTAGGAGCAGTAATAGGAATCCTTTCACCAAATCAAATGTCTACTGGAGTAATTGGAATGCCTATACTTTTTGCATTTCTTATGCTGCCAATATTCTCAAGATTCAATGAAACTATTGAAAACATTGCAGCAATTATACCTAATACGCATATGAATACAATGTTAGAAAAGTCATTTAAAGGGGAAGGATTAGGAGCAGGTGACATTAAAGGCATAGCAATAATGATAGCTTGGATAATAATTGGAGCATTAATTTTTGCATATGTATATAAGAAAAAAGGATTAGATAAGTAAAATTAATTGGTATTAAAAGATTATAGCTGCAACTGAAGGTTGCAGCTTTTAATATTGAGAAGAAATAACAAAATTGATAGAATTGAAAAATTTGGATATAATATTATTTAAATAAATTATTGGGGTGGGGCTAAATATGAGAAATTTATTAAGAATAACAGATTTATCAAAACATGATATTGAAAAAATATTCATAAAAGCAAAGGAATTAGAAACTAATAGTAATAGTGAATATCTAAAAAATAAGATTTTTATACTTTTCTTTCCTAATTCAAGTATTAGAACTAGAGTAACTTTTGAAAAAGGAATAACATCTTTAGGTGGACAAGTTATATTATTTCCAAGTGAAACACTAGATAAAAAAGAAGATATAAAAGATGTAGTTTCATACTTAGAAAATTGGGCGGATGGAATTATAGTAAGACATCCGGATATTAGTTTGATTGAAAAAATGTGTAAATATACAAAGATTCCAATTATTAATGCAATGACAAGTGAAAATCACCCTTGTGAGATCCTTTCAGATTTATATTCCATAAAAAAGTTAAGAGAAAATTATTTAGAATTAAAATATACGTTTGTTGGAGCAGATGGAAATATAGGTAGGTCATGGGCAGAAGCATCAAAAGTACTTAAGTTAAGATTAACACAAGTTTGTCCACAAGGTTATGAAATGAGTGGAGATTTAGGAGAATTTAAAGTATTGAATTCTATGGAAGAAGGGTTAAGAAATACTGATATAGTTTTAACTGATCCATTACCTGAAAAGAATGAGCAGTTTGAATCTTTCCAAGTTACAACAGAACTTATGTTAAAAGCAAATGATAATGCTTTATTAAATCCTTGTCCTCCATTTTTTAGAGGGGAAGAGGTTTCAGCAGAGGTGATTGAGTCGAAATATTTTGTTGGTTATGAATTTAAAAAAGCATTGCTATATGTTCAACAAGCTATCATATTATTTTGTTTAGAAATATAATTAACAATAAAACTTCTTTTATTATAGAAAAAAATGGTATAATCTATATCGAGGGGAGTGGTATAAAATGGAAAGAGTGGCGCTTTTAAAGTGTACTGAATATGATGTAGATATTATTGAAAAAAAACTTAGAGAGGGTTTTGAGCTTTTGGGTGGAACGACATTTTTAAAAACACTTATACCTAAAGATAGTAAAGTGCTTCTAAAACCTAATTTATTAAGTGTTATTGAAAAGGGGTCACCAGTTATAACCCATTATGCTTTTTTTGAAGCAGTTATTAGAATTGTTAAGGAATATAGTAATAATATAGTTTTTGGAGATTCACCGGGCTCTGAAGATACAAGAAAAGCCGCAGAAAATTCTGGGTTAATGGAAGTAGCTAATAAATATGGAGTAAAGTTTGTGGATTTTAATGAGGAAGTTCATGTTGAACTTGAGAATCCAATTATGTATAAATATTGGAATATAGCAAAGGCACCATATGAAGCTGATGTAGTTATAACTCTTCCAAAATTAAAAACTCATGCCATGATGTACTATACTGGAGCAGTTAAGAACCAATTTGGGTGTATACCAGGTAGAAAAAAAGCTGAGTGGCATACAAAACTTCCAGAACCAATTAAATTCAGTAAGATGTTATTGGATTTAAACTCTGTTGTTAAAACAAGTTTTGCAATACTCGACGGAATAATAGCTATGGAAGGGAATGGCCCTAGAAACGGTACTCCTAAAAAAATGGATACTATAATCATGGGAAAATGCCTTAGTGCAGTAGATTCTACAGCCGTAAGACTTATTGGTTATGATATGGTATTAGAAGTACCATTTTTAAATGTAGCTCATGAAACTAAATGGGGAGCAGTACTTCCAGAAGAAATTGAGGTATTAGGTGAAAAAATTGAAAAAATGAGATGCAAGAATTTTAAGCTATCTCGTAATGCTAAAGTGGTTAACTTTTTGACTCCAACCTTAAACAATTTGGTTTCCTCGCTAACTGCTCCAAATCCAGTCTTAATAGAAGATAAATGTGTAGGATGCAAAAAATGTGACGAGGTATGTCCAGAAAGACCAAAGGTAATATCCTTTGTTGAAAAAGATAAGAAATTAAGACCTAAATGGAATTATAGCAGCTGCATTAGATGTTTTTGTTGTCAGGAACTTTGCCCAAGAGGGGCAATTGAAACAAAGCATAAAGCTATAAGTAAAAGATTTGGGGTGAGGTAGTTACTGGTTTTATAATGTTAAAGGCAAAAATGCCTATGAACGAATATCAGCCCATGCATTAATGAATATATTTGGAATATAGAAAATATTAAAAGTTCTTTGGTATGTCCATAGAGCTTTTTTTATTATACAATAAATATAATCACTAGTTCACTATGTAGTGAAAAAACTGCGATAATAATAGTAAAATAGTGAATTATAGAGTTGCTTTTAGTATTAGAGAATATTTGAACCACAGGGAACGTATTTAATGATTGCAAGTTTTTAGGTGAAAATATATAATTAAATTGTCACTAGATAGTGAATAGATAATAAGAGGTGAATAAATTATGAGTAATATCTGCATTATAACAATGGAAAATAGAAGGCTCTATCCAGCACAGGTTTATGAAACTAAAGATAACCAATTAGAAGTACCACTTGTAAGTATTGATGCAATTTATAATTTATTATACAAAAGAGAAAGTATATTGGTTTTAGCTAATCAGTATGATCAAATGGGAATAAAATTAGAGAATTTTAACGGACATTTAGAAAAGTCGGATATAAAAGCGATATTTATAATAAATGATGAAGAAAATATAAGAAAGATTAATGAAGTAATGACTCTATCAGAAGCAGCTAAAAAGTGGGGATTATCTGATGGATCTACCATTAGAAAAGCTATAGAAAGAGGCAAATTTGAACAGGATGAAATAAAGCAGGCGGGTGATGTATGGATTACTACCTATTCTGCAATGGAAAAAGTATTTGGAAATATAAAAAATGAGGATAATGAGTTCATCATTTATGATGATTTAGAAAGTTGTATTTATAAACTCTATAATAAAGATGGTGCATTAGATTATCTTAAAGATGAAGAACTGGAGAGAAGAACAAAGGAGAATGATCATTTATACCAATATATAAAGAAAGTATTTGTTAAGGCCTTAGAAGCCATAAAAAAAGGCCGTAAGGTAATAATCAAAAAAAGCAGAAATAACAAGATAAAGCAGGTAATGTGCACTGAAAAAGAGTTATTCAGTTATATAGAACTCCTTCCTTATTTAAGAATGATGTCAATGAAAAGAAATGAACAATTGATTGATGAGCTTAAAAATAATAAATGATAAGAAAAAGTACCGTAAATTTTTTTACGGTACTTTTTATGACATTTATTTAATACTAGGTAAATGATAGTTTGAACGATTTTTCAAAGTATTAATAAATAAAGAATCTAAAAAATGGATCAAATTTGTACATTGGGTATTGATAGTTATATGGTATATTATTTTGAGTGTTACATGGCATATTATTTTGAGTAGCATATGGCATATAATTTTGGCTAGTATATGGATTATAATTATATATTGGGTTAAGGTTTTGATTTTCTAAAGACTTTTGATAAGGGTGAGATTCATATTCAAAAGCATAAATTTCGTAATTAAATTTTTGCGGGTGATGTTCCTCTTTATGATGCTCTTTTTCATGCTCTTCACAATGATGTCCTTTGGATTTTTTATGTCTAAAATCTTCTGATTCAGTATTATCTTCCTCTATTGCGGCATCTGGGTCTTGAAAAAACTCTTCATCATAGTGGGTCCTTGCCATAAAATATGGATTAGGTATGAATGGCATTTGAGTAAAATCAGGAAACTGATTTATAGTTCTCGGAAAATAGATATTTTCAGAATCAAGGTCATACACATTTTCATTACTTTCAATTAATTTTTCAGCTTGCATTTTATACTCCATTAAAATTTTTATTACACTAAATGATATATGAGAAAATAAAAAAAAAGGTGAATAATAAGGATTTTATGTATAATCATATAAATTGATTTAAAGTGATATAAAGTTATATTTATATTATAATATATTAGAAGGTTTATATTAACGATTTTGGAAGGATATATATTAATGAATAATGAAAATAATAAAAGAGCGTTACTTGTTATAGATATACAAGAGGATGCAACTGGAACAAAATCGAAAAATCCCTATAAAGATGCAAAAAAGCTTATTGATAATGCGAATCTAATCATAAATGAAAGCAATAAAAAAGGCATAACTATTATATATATAAAGCATTATTTTAAGAATAATATCTTTTATAGACTAATTACTAAAAATAGATTTATCAAAGGAACCCCAGGAAGTGAAATAGATTCAAGAATAAATATTATTGGTAATAATATTTTTACAAAGGAAAAAGGAGATGCATTTACTAATCCATATTTAAATGGTTTTATCAATGAGAAAGGAATTAAGGAACTATTTATAATAGGATTAGATGCAGCTGATTGCGTATATAAAACATCCAAAGGTGCTAAATCTAGAGGATATAAGGTTTTTGTTATAGTTGATGCAATTGTAACATCTAATATGGGGAATATGCCTAAGATACTAGAGAAATTTAAACAAGGAGGAATAGGGCTAATTTCTTTTGAAGAGTTTAAAAAATTGACTGAGAGAAGTAGCTATTTAATCAATGTATAGAATAAAAATTTAAGAATTAAGGGATGAAGTTATGAAGAAAGTTATATCATTTATGATAATACTCTTGATTATTATACAAGGAATAGTTTTATATATGTTTTTTAGTGATAAACTAGCAAGTTATCAGGAAAATATTATAAATACAATTTGGATAGGTTCAGCAGTACTTGGAACACTTTTTGGGATTTTATACTTTAGGGTAAATAAGGAAAGTAAAATACCAATAAATACAGCGTCAATAATAGCAATTGCAGGTTTAATAGCATTTCCATTCCTACTTTTTAGATATTGGTTAGTGGTATTTGGGTTATTTATATTGGCATTGAGTTTACATTTTTATAAGTATAGAGAAAATAAATTTACTATTTTTCCTGTATTATCAACAATAATAGGAGTGTACTCAGGCGGTGTATATTTCTTAATGAGATGGATAACTTCAATGTAGGAGGGTTTTTATATGAATAATAATATAAAAGCTATTTTATTTGATTCAGGGAGAGTGTTAAATGGACCGGTTACAGGAAGTTGGTCTATTTCACCCAATTTTTATAAGTATATTAATAAGAAAATGTTTAACTCACTTTTTTTAAAAAATAAAAATAATGCTATGAAAAAAGCTTGGAGATATATAAATTCACAAACTTTAATTGCAACTGAAGAACAAGAGTATAAGCATTTCATAAATTTTTTTGAAATACTTTCAAGTGAATTACCAGAGCTTGAATTGACCAAAGAAAAAGTTGAATTACTGGCTAAAGATTTTGTTTATAACTATGATAAATATAAATTCTATGACGATGTATTTGAGATAATACCAGATTTAAGCAAGTATTATAAATTAGCAGTAATATCTGATGCATGGCCATCGTTAGAAAATGTATTTAGACAAGCTAATTTGCGTAATTATTTTTCTTCATTTATTATCTCTTCTAAAAAAGGAGTAACCAAGCCAAATGAATTGATGTACAAATATGCCCTTGAAGAACTAGGTGTTAAACCAGAAGAGGCAGTATTTATTGATGACAATCCTAAAAACTGTGATGGAGCAAGTAAGTTAGGGATTAAAACAGTTTTACTTAATAGAGGAAAATTATTATTATTAAGAAATAAAGTAATTATTAGAAGTAAACATAAAGTAATAAGAAATTTAAATGATTTAGTAAATTTATTAAATGAGTAAATTTGTTTAATAGAGCTTTAAAGGAGGAATTGAAATGGAACCTAAGTGGCTGACCTGGGCTAAAGAACTACAGTTAATTGCACAAGCAGGTTTAACATATTCAACTGATAAGTTTGATCTTGAAAGATTTCAGCAAATAAGAGATTTATCAATTGAGATACTAAGCGAATATACCGAGATTAGTAATGAAAAGATAAAAGATTTATTTTGCAATGAAGTTGGTTATCAAACACCGAAAGTAGAGATAAGAGGTGCGATATTTAAGGATGATAAAATTTTATTAGTTAAGGAAAGTATTGATGGATGTTGGTCTTTGCCTGGAGGTTGGGCAGAAGTAAATTTATCCATTAAAGAAAATGTAGCAAAAGAAGCTATGGAGGAAGCTGGTGTTAAAGTTATACCACAAAAATTAATTGCGGTTCTAGAAAGAAGCAAACACTATGAAGAGCCATTCCCATATGGTGTATATAAAGCTTTCGTACTATGTGAACTTGTAGATGGTGAATTTAAAAAGAATATTGAAACAGTAGCTAGTGACTTTTTTGATGTAACTAATTTGCCGGAGTTATCTCTAGGTAGAAATACTAAAAAGCAAATAGAAATGTGCTTTGAGGCCCACAAAAATAAAGACTTTATAACAATATTTGATTAAGAATATTTAAGTAGTATGAATTTATTTCATACTACTTTATTTTTGTTTCAATATTAAAATATATATTAATAAATGTAATATATATTTGACACAAATTAATATATATTATAATATTATATATAGAAAGGACGGTGAGCAGATGGCAAAAAACTTGAGAATAAAAGCTGCAAGGGCAGCAATAGATATGACACAAAAGGACTTGGCTGAAGCAATTGGCATCACAAGACAAACTATGAATGCAATTGAAAAAGGTGATTATAATCCAACAATTAAATTATGCATTGCTATTTGCAAAGTCTTAGGAAAGAAATTAGATGATTTATTTTGGGAGGAATAGTTTATGAGAGATAATTGTGAATTTGATGAGAGACAATTATGGTTAAGGGGAAATGTGTTTAAACATATTGTAATAATAATGGGAGTATTACTTTTGTTAGATGCATTTTTAAAAAGTTCAGATATTTACTGGGCTGATGAAATGTACTCAAATATCATAATATTAATATTCGCAACTATGGTAGGATCTGTAGAGATGATTATTCAGGATGTATACTTGGGAAAAAGAAATAATAGTAAAATTATTATCGGATTAATGGGTTTAAGTGGAACAGTAGGCTTTGTTTTAACAGTATTTGAATTAATAAGTGGAAAAAGTAAGTTTTTATTAAATGGTCAATTAACTAATTCAGGTTCAGGATTTATAATAGATTTATGTATATTAACTATTGTAATAACCTATATAATAAAATCAAATTATAACAAAAAACTAGAATTCGAAGAATAACTTGAAATTATAAATATCAATTTACATGTGCATAATAACTCTATAACAACTAAAGGAGTGATATTATGGCAGTAAATAAAAATCGTAAACCAGATAAAAGTAGATCGCAATTTGAAAGGGTTGAATATGATATACCTACAGATGAAGTTCAAACAAATACTTCGCATACAGCAAATAAACCGCAGCCTAAGTTTGTTAAAAAATAATATTAAATTTTTAGAATGCCGTATATTCTTAACGTGGAGATACGGTATTTTTATTTAAACTTATTATTGATTATCTTGAATATAATTGTAAAATTAATTATATCGATAGAAAATTATATTCAACCATGTGATGGAGGACATAATGAATAAGACAATAGGTATATTAGCCCATGTTGATGCTGGAAAAACAACCTTGGCGGAACAAATACTTTATCATACAAAAAGTATTAGAAGCAGAGGAAGGGTAGATCATAAAAATACTTTGCTAGATAGTCATAGTATAGAAAAGGATAGAGGAATTACTGTATTTTCTGATCAGGCGATATTTAATTATAATGATTCAACATATTTTTTAATAGATACTCCAGGGCATATTGATTTTTCACCTGAAATGGAGAGAGCTATTAATGCAATGGATTATGGAATCATTATATTAAGTGGAGTTGACGGAGTGCAAGGGCATACAGAAACAGTATGGCAATTACTAAGAAAGTATAACAAGCCAACCCTTTTCTTCATAAATAAAATAGATAGAAACTCAGCAAATATTGAAAAAGTTATAGAGGAAATTAAGACAGACTTAACGAAAGATGTTCTTTTCATTCCAAAAGAATTTGTTAATAAGCCTTTAAATGAAGAATTTATAGAATTTATAGCTGAGCGTGATGAAAAGCTACTTGAACAATATTTAAATGGAGACTTTGAGGAAGCTTTATGGATAGATTCTCTTAAAAAAATGATTAAGAATAATAAAATTTTCCCGTGTTTTTGTGGTTCAGCTTTACAAGATGTAGGAGTTGAAGAGTTTATATTTGCATTAGATAAGCTTACCTATACTCAATATAATGAAAATGAAGAATTTGGTGGACAAGTATATAAAATTAGATATGACGAACAAGGAAATAAAGTTACTTATATTAAAGCATTAACAGGTAAATTAAAGATTAGGGATGACGTGAAAGTAAATTCAGCTACGGAAAGATTTACTGAAAAAATTACTCAAATTAGACTCTATAATGGCAGTAAATTTAAAGCAGTTGATGATATTTCAGCAGGTGAAGTTTTTGGAGTTATTGGACTAAATGAAGCTAAGGTTGGTGATGGAATAGGAAATTATTTTGAGAAAGTAAATTATGAAATGATACCAACATTAAAATCGAAAGTGATTTTTGATAAGGCTTTAAATATAAAAGAGGTTTTAAATAAATTTAAAATTTTAGAGGCGGAAGATCCTTCATTAAATGTTGAGTGGAACGAGAAATTGCAAGAAATACAAGTTAATATAATGGGGGTAATTCAATTAGAGGTTTTAAAACAGTTATTAGAAGAGCGATTTAAACTTAATGTAGAATTTGGTCCATGTGAGATTTTATATAAGGAGACCCTATTAACTGAAGGAATAGGATACGGGCATTTTGAACCCTTAAAACATTATGCAGAAGTTCATTTAAAGCTTGAACCAGCTGAAAGAAATAGTGGAATAATTTTTGAAAATCAATGTCATGCTGATGACATGACAATAGGTCACCAAAACTTAGTAAGAACTCATATATTTGAAAGGGAACACCATGGCATACTAACAGGTTCACCATTAACAGATATAAAAGTTACATTATTAACTGGTAGAACTCATAATAAGCATACATCTGGAGGAGACTTTAGAGAAGCTACATTTAGAGCATTAAGGCAAGGACTAGAGAATTGTAAAAATGTATTATTAGAGCCATTCTATAGATTTAAAATGGATGCACATATAGATTATTTGGGACGGCTACTATCAGATATAGAAAAGTTAAATGGAAGTTTTGAGACACCTGAAATTAATAACGAAAAAATAGTTATTATAGGGAGAGGACCAGTAGCCACTTTTATGAATTATGGAACCGATTTTGTGGCTGTAACCAAAGGTAAAGGAAAATTAAACTTCACATTTGATGGATACGATATTTGCCATAATGAGAATGAAGTACTTGAAAAAATATCGTATGATAGAAATGCAGATATTGAATATACTTCAACTTCAGTATTTTGTTCAAAAGGTCAAGCATTTTTAGTAGATGGAAGTGAAGCAAAAGATTATATGCATTGTCTAAAATAAGATTTTGTTAGTAAAAAACTGTTCATGAAGATTATTTCATGAACAGTTTTAGTTTTTGAATATGAAAATTTAAATTGCTGGCTCTAGATCTAAATCCTTAAAGTACTTGCTTAACGTATAAGCAATACCATCTTCCTCATTAGATAAAGTTACTTCATCAGCTATAGCTTTTAAATCATCAACTGCATTAGCCATAGCTACACCTATACCAGCATATTTAACCATTGAAGCATCATTATGACCATCACCAAAGGCTATCATCTCTTCTTTTTTATATCCCATAGGAGTTAACACAGTATCTAAAGCCTTTGCCTTATCAATTCCTTCTGCAGTAAATTCAAAGTAAAAAGGTGCTGTAAACACACAGCATAAAGAGTCTTTAAAAGGTTCCATCATTTCTTTATAATGCTCTTTAAGATAATCTGGGTCTCCAGCAGTTAAAATTTTATTTAAAGGATAGTCAGCAAAAGCTGCTAAGTCATCTTTCTCGCATAATTTGAATTTCCCGCCACGAGATTCATATTGAATTATGTTAATAGAAGTACCATTGTTATTTATTTGATTGTTAAAAACATCATTAACATACATATAATCGCCTTTGTCAATCATAGGCCTAACATCAAATTTTTTCATATGCTCAAGCACTGCTTGTCCTTGTTCAACACTCATGGTTTCATTGAATAAAACTTCGTTTGTCTCACAATCTACAACCTTAGATCCATTAAAAGAGACTAAAAGTCCATGATTTTCATTCATTTTTAATTCTTTGGCAAAATCCATCAATCCTGATGTTGGTCTTCCTGATGCTAAAACTAATATAACACCAGATTCTTGAGCTTTAATTAAAGCTTCTTTTGTCTTTTTAGTTATTTCTTTTTTACTATTTGTTAATGTACCATCTACATCCATAATAATTACTTTTATATTACTCATATGTATTCCCCCTATCGTTTTATTTGATTATATAAATTCTTTTTTTAGAAATAAATAGGGTGAACAAAGAATGAAAAAAAATTATCAAAAATAATTAAGTTTGTAAATTAATAATGAAATAAGCTTATCAAATATTCATGCATCATGAATTTGTAATTAAAGGAATATTTTGTTATGATTTAATAAAGAAACTTGCTTTTTAAAAGGAGTAAATATGAGTGATTTTAGATATAAATATCGAGAGTTGAAAATAATTGAATTAAGTGATGCCACAGAGCTTATCAAAAAAGTTTTTATGATTTTTGAAGCACCTGACTTCCCGGAAGAAGGAGTAGAAACATTTATAAAATTTATTGAATCAGATTCATTAAAGGATGAATTTGAAGAGGGATCCTTAAGGTTCTTTGGATGCTTTGATGATAACAAAATAATTGGTGTTATAGGAACAAGGAAGGTAAATCATATATGTTTGCTTTTTGTAGATAGGGAATATCATAAACAAGGAATTGGGAAAAAACTATTTGAAAAGGTTAAAGAATCAATACAGGAAAAAAAGGTTACTGTAAATTCTTCACCTTATGCAGTTGGATTCTACCATTCACTTGGGTTTAAAGATAAGGGTATGGAACAATTAGTAGATGGAATTAGATTTACTCCAATGGAATATATAAAGGAGTAGAGTATGAATATTAAAATAATATACTTTGCAACTAAGGCATTAATTATTAAGGACAATAAATTTCTAGCTGTTCACAAATCATCTGTTGATCATAATTTATTTGAATTACCTGGTGGTAGGTTAGAATATGGCGAAACACCTGAAGAAACATTAGATAGAGAATTAAAGGAAGAGCTTAATTTAAAGGTAAATCCATTAAGGATTCTCGATACTTGGACATATATTGCTGATAATTTTCAGATAGCTGGAATTATTTGTTTATGTACAATAAAAGAAGGTACAGTAACTTTATCAGATGAACACGACAGATTTGAATGGTTACCATTTGAAAAAGAATCTACTAAATATATGAACTGTATATTTGAAGGTAGAATGAACAAATGGGATTTTGAGGTTCTATTAAAAGAATTACAATAATTATGTAACATAGGAGAAGTAAATGAGAAGTTCAGATGAACAATTGAAAAATCGTGGATATATAACATCAAAAGATATAGAGAATTACTTAAGCTTAAATAAAGATAAACTATTAGAACTATTAAAATCTAAAGAAGCATATAAAAGAACCATTGCAATAAATGTATATAGGAGTAAATATGGTTTAGAAAAAGACACTATTTATTTGTTTTGTGAAATGTTAAAAGATGAAAAAAAACTTTATACAAAGCTTGAAATATGTGAAGCCTTATCACAGGGTTCTATTGAAGCAGCTAAAATTATGGTGAATTACCTAGGGCGTATAGGGAATAACCAATATAGAGAATTACCTACTAAGAAATTTAATAAAAAGAGCTATCCACTTCCTAGAGATATTATTGCAAGGACTTTATCGCATATGGGACTAGAGGTATTACCTGAACTTATAAATGTTTTAAAATCTAATTATGTTTTACGTATTAGTGAAGCTATAGATGCTATTGGATTTATATGTTTTTATAATAATGTATCAGATAACAGTGGTTTAGAAGAACTAATAATGGTTTTAGAGAAATACAGTGAAGATGAAATTATAAGGTGGAAAATAGTTAGAGCCTTAGAAAGCTTTCAAACCGAAAAAACACTAAAAATACTAAAAGATATTATGGAAAGTGATAGTAATGAAACTATAAGAAATGAAGCAAAAAGGTCTCTAGATATTATAAATAATTATATGAGGTGAAGTATGTTTAAATTTGATTTAAATAATTGTTTCTGGATTAATAAACCGAAAAATCATGAAGCAAATAAGGATAAGATTATCATTACAACAGATCCTAATACAGATTTTTGGCAAAGAACTTATTATGGCTTTAGGAATGACAATGCTCCAGCATTATTAATTAAAACAGAAGAAAAATACTTTTCACTTACTATAAGGACAGATTTTAATAGTAAGAAATTGTTTGATCAATGTGGAGTAATTATTTATCAAAACTCAGACAATTGGTTTAAAGCTTCAATAGAATATGAGAATGAGGAATATCAAAGGCTTGGTAGTGTAGTTACAAATAAAGGATATTCTGATTGGGCAACCACTGATATAGATGGAACGATAAAAACAATGTATTATAGATTAAGCCGTAGAGAAAGTGATTTTTGTATTGAAAATTCATACGACGGTAAAGTATTTACACAAATGAGAATTTTTCACTTGTTTGAAGGAAATGAGAAAATTAACATTGGAATATATGCTTGCAGCCCTTCAGATTCAAGCTTTGAAGCTATATTTTCTGAAATTAATATAAGTGAATGTTTATGGGAAGAACATAAATAATATAAGGTAGGGATAAGGTTATGGAAAAAGAATTGATAGGAATGTGTGGTACGTATTGTGGAGTATGCGAGTGGAAGGAAAAGGCAAATTGTCCTGGTTGTCAAAAGTGTAAAGGACAACCTTTTTGGGGAAAATGTTCAATTGCAAGTTGTTCAATAGAAAAAGGCTTTAATCATTGTGGTCACTGTACAAGTGTACCATGTGAAAAATTGATAGATGCGTATAACGATGAAGAACATGGTGATAATGGTGAAAGATTAATAAATTTAAAAAATTGGGCAGATGGTAAAGATACATTTTTAAAGTTAAGAACAATAAATACAGAAGACAGTATATTATAGGAGGAGTACTAATGAATTTTATAATTTTAGGTAGTGGAGGATGTGTAGCATTGCCTAAACCTTTATGTCAGTGTAGGGTGTGTCAAGAAGCAAGAATAAAGGGAAACCCATATTCAAGATATGGCTGTAGTCTATATCTTGAGGATATAGAGCTATTAGTTGATACGCCTGAGGATATAGTCCATGCCCTTAATTATTCTAATATTAAAGAGGTAAATAAAGTATTATTTAGCCATATGGATCCTGATCATGTACTTGGAATGAGAGTGTTTGAGCATTTAAGACTTAATTGGTTTGAAGTAGAAGAGAAGAAGGAATGCTTAAATTCTATAACAGTACTTGCTATGAAACATGTTTTGGAAGATATAAATTCTATAAGATCTAAGTATGGTTCATATTTAGATTACTATGAAAAAACCAGAAACTTAATTAAAAGAGAAGTTGTAGAAGAGTACATATACTTAGATCATATTAAATTGACATTTATTAAAGCAGGGGTTGCAACAGTTTTTGTCTTTGAAGAGAAGAATAAAAAAGTTATATATGCTCCATGTGATGTTAAGCCATTTCCTATAAATAGTATATTTATGAATGCTGATGTTATGATAATTGGGAATACAATTGTTGGAGATGAGCTTAAGGATGGCTACATATTGAATAATGACAGCAATATATTTGGTGAACTTTTCAGAATGAATGAAATCCAAGATTTAAAAAATCAATATAATATTAAGAAAGTTATTATAACACATCTTGAAGAAGATTGGGGAAAGTCATATGATGACTATTTAAATTTGCAAGAACAATATGATGGAATACTATTTGCATATGATGGAATGAAAGTTGAAGTATAGTAGATTTAGGCAGAGACGGTAGTCTCTGCTTTTTTATGCTAAAATAAATCAATATATCCATATGTTGACAATATACAGTTAGACTGTATATAATATAACTATACAGTTAAACTGTATAGTTTAACTTACTATTTGGAGGAACTATGAATAGAGATAAAAACTTACCATTAACAGAAACAACTTATTACATTCTTTTAGCATTATTAGAACCTTCACATGGATATCTTATTATGCAAAAGATTGAAGAATTAAGTAATGACCAAGTAAAGATAGCAGCAGGTACACTTTACGGTGCTATAGAAAATTTACAAAAGCAAAAGCTTATCGAATCAGTTAAAAGTGATGATAGCAGACGAAAGGTTTATGTGATAACTGAAAAGGGCAGAGAAATATTAAAGCTTGACTATGAAAGAATGAGTAGAATGCTTAGTGTGACTAAAGAATTGATGAAATTCTAATCAAGGGGGTATTAATGTGAACAAGTTAAAGTGTTTTATTGATCATGATAAAGAAGAAAAATGGCTAAATGATATGGCTAAAAAAGGTTATGAATTAGTTGATGTACTTTTTACGTATAAATTTCGAAAGGCTGATCCAGAGGATGCAACAATAAAAATTGATTTTAGAAAGTTTAAAAATCAAGAAGATTTTATAGATTATTGCACTTTGTTTGAAGACAGTGGTTGGAAACACCTAGTTGGAAGTAAGAATTCTGGAGTTCAGTATTTTAAAAAAATTAGTGAAAATAGCCAAGAAGATATTTTCTCTGATACTATGTCTAAGGCAGGAAAATATAAAAGACTATCAAATATGTGGGCATCTTTAGCTATAGCATACTTGCCTTTTCTATCAGTTTTAATTTCAATGAGATATATTAATGTTAATGCAATGATGAATCCTAAGCTATTATACCTAACTCCTGGACTTTGGGAAATGAATGGTTTTACCTTTTGGAGACATTTCTTATTTGAAACACCATTTGCAATTTCAAGAGGCTTTATTTGGTTATTGATACCTTTTGTAATAATTATCTACGCTATATGTGCAGTAAAAGCTGAACTTTTATATAGAAAACAAAAAGAAATGTAGATTATGAGGTGGATTAGCTTGAAAACAAATAAGTTTTTAAATATTCTAAGAATAGCAACTTTATTTGTGGCAGTGATATGTATTTTAATTGCAATGTTTAGTGGTGGTTTTGATGAGTATTGGATAATAGGATGGATCTCAATGATTTTATCATCGATAATTAATCTTAGAATGCATCATCTTAAAAATAAAAGTTAATTTAAATTTAAATGTTTATTCCGATCCATGAATATAAAATATTAAAATAATCAAACTATTAAAAATATATATTAATATAGTTTGGAGTGATTTAAATGGATGAAATATCATTTAACGAATTGAGTATTCAGGGTAATCAGAATAAAAAAGATTTAGAGCAAGATTTAAAAGTGTTGCAGGAAAATGTTAGGGTTTTAGATGCAACCGGTGAAATGTTAAGTGAAATAGTAGACATAAAACAAAACAACTACAGTCTTGAAAATAAGTCCTAGGAAAAAGGACTTATTTTTTTTATAAAAATAATGTAATGAGAATATTTTTATTTAATTTAAATAATATGTAATAGATTACAAAATAAATTGGTTGTGGGGGATTAAAATGAGGATTTTTATAGTTAGACATGCTAATAAGGAGTTTGGAGATTATTATAATGATAAACTTAAACATCAGGATTCACCTTTAAGTGATGAAGGAGTAGAAAAAGCTAAAAGATTAGTAGATTATTTTAAATATGAGAAAGTTGATAAAATTATAGCTAGCGAATATTTAAGAGCTTTTCAAACAGCTAAATATGTTGCAGAAAGTAAAGGATTAGAAATAATTAGGGATAAAAGATTAAATGAAATTGATAATGGAATTATTGAAGCTATGAGTGATGAAGAGATAATAGAAAAATACCCAGATTTCTGGAATGACTTTTTTACATACTCAAAAGATGTGAGGTTTCCTGAGGGGGAAACAGGAGACGAGGTAAAGAAAAGGCAAGATGAGCTTTTAGAAGAACTTAAAAAGGATAATAAAAATGTTTTATTAGTTGGTCATGAAGGGTATATAAGGCTATTAATGTGTAATTTATTACAAATTCCAGTATATAAAAGGAACCTATTTAAGGTTGAGATGTGTGGGATAATGGAATTTGAATTCGATAAAAAACTAAATTCATGGAGAGTAATTAGATTTAATCAAAGTTTAGATATATAAATTTATGCCTCATTAAGCTGAAAAATATTCTAATTAGCTTAATGAGGCTATTTTAATAAATAAAGTTGATTAATTATTTTCAGAATAGAATTTAAAAGCTTCTCCAACAAACTTTGACGTGCCAGCACCATATTTCTTTTCAAAAATTTCTACATATATAGGATTTGATGAATAAAGATCAGCCATCAACCCCCAGTAGCTCTCTCCCATATCCATATTTAAGAATTTATATTGCTCTATATTCATTTGATTTATTTCTTCTACAATTTGCTGAATTTCCATTGAGTTAGGATCTTTGTTTAAATCGGCAGTAAGTCTATTGAATAGATCTGTAGCTTGATCCTTATTTTCTTCTGAATAATCTTTTTTAAAAGTATCAATCTTCTCCATTATACTTGAAAAGTTATCAAGATTATTTTTCATAGCTTCTGTATATTTTTCTATACTTCCAAACTGTTTTATAGCCATCTTTGCAATGTTTTCTTCATTAGTTTTACATAGCTCTATAAATTTACTAAACTCTTCTTTACTGCCATTATATTTAACTATTTCATCTCCATGTTCATTTTTAAACTTTTCTAATACACTAAAATATTCACTCATATCAAATTCTTTAAAACTCATTGCTTTATCTCCTTTTATTCTCTTATTTATGAGCTCTATTAAATCATTTAATCTATCTCTTTTTAAAATAAGCAGCCTTTTCTGATTATTTAGAGCTTGTTTTTTATCAAAATTGGGGTTTGACATAATTGTTTTAATTTCTTTTAATGGAACGTCAAGTTCTTTGAAGAATAAGATTTGATGTAAGGTTTCAAGAGCTTCATCATCATAAAGTCTATAACCTGAATCTGTAACTTCACTAGGTTTTAATAATCCTATTTCATCATAATAGTGTAGTGCACGTACACTTACTCCTGTTAGGTTTGATACTTCCTTTACTGTTCGCATAAAATACCTCCAATTTTGATTTGAGAGTTAGTAATTATCTAACGCTTTGCCGGCAATGAGTTTTTGACAATTTATTCTAGCTCTAATATTATATTAATCTATAACGCAACGTTAGAGTCAATATTTTTTTAATAAAACATTGACTCTAACCTTAGGGTAAAATTTATAATTATCTAAAGGGGAGGGATAGTCTTGAAAATTAGTGAGTTCGCAAAAAGGACAGGAGTTACAGTTAAAACCTTATTACACTATGATAAAAAAGGACTACTTATGCCATCATCAAGAACAGAAGCTGGGTATAGGATTTATTCAGATAATGATTTTATAAAATTACAGCAAATTACTACACTTAAGTCTATAGGATTATCACTTGATGAAATAAAAAGTATAGTTGATAAAAATAATAAATCGCTGAAGAATGTAATAAATTCACAAATATATATACTCGAAGAAAAAAAGAAACATATAGATACTGTCATTTCTTCATTGATTAAGGCTCAAAGGCAAATACAAAATAATGCTTTTGAAGATATTGAAGAGCTTATTGATATAATCAAGATAACAAATATGGAAGTAACTGCAAGAGATAGATTTGATAATGCTAGTAAGGAATATAAGACAGATAGCTATTATTGGAGAGCAAAAACTCAAGAACTAATTAATAAGTTTCTTATACCAAATACTAAAGATGTAATTTTAGATTTAGGATGTGGTAATGGTAAACAGATTATTGAATTATCAAAAGATGTAAATTTAGCAATTGGTATAGATATTAGTGAGGGAATGATCAAAAAAGCAATTGAAAGAAAAACAATTGAAGAGGTAAATAATGTTGAGCTTTATATTGGAACTTTCGAAGAGCCAGAATTAAATATAAATTTAAAAGAAAAAACAATAACAAAGATAATATCAAACTATGCATTACATCATTTAACAACTAAGTTCAAAGAAAAAGCCATAGAGAAGATGATTTCCTTAGGAGGAGAAAGTTTAGAAAGTATAATTATTGGAGATCTAATGTTTTTTGAAGAGCCAAACATTTATGTAGAAGAGTTTTCAATGGTTGGGTATGGTCCAGAGGTAGATTCTCCATCCACTGTTGAAGAATTAAAGAATTGTTTTAAAAATTATGATTTTACAGTAGAATTGCATAAGCTGCATCCACTTGTAGGGGTATTAGTTGCAAAAAGAAAATAGACATAAAATTATTAGAGCTGAAAGGCTCTTTTATTTTATAATGATATAATATATTTAAATAGCAACTATTAGTTGTCATGAATGTTAATGTTAGGTGATAGGCATATATTTACGATCTTTGTATACTTATCTTGAGGTGATAAAATGAGTTTTGGAGCAAAGTTACAAGAACTTAGAAAAGAGAAAGGTTTTTCCCAAGAATTATTATCTGAATATATCGGTGTTTCTAGACAAGCAGTTGCAAAGTGGGAACTAGGACAATCATATCCTGATATTGAGAATTTAATTTCTATAAGTGATATATTTAAAGTAAGTATTGATAAACTAGTTAAAAGTAGTGAGGATACATGTAGTTTAAGTGAAGATGGCTCAAAAGAAATTAACAAAAATGAAGAAATTATAGAATTTCTATGTAGAGCAAAAAAGAAGACTTATGCAGGTGGAGGAGCAGAAGTAGAGCCTTCTAGACCAAACTCACATGACTTACGTTATATAGAAGGAAATTTAAAATATATTGATACTTATTTAGGAGGAAGAAGTTTTGCAGGTGAGGAAGCAGTATGGCAAAATGATACTCCAATATGGTCAATGAATTATATTGGTAGAGTTCTATCTGAAAAATTTTCAGGTTCGTTTCTAAAAGAAGTTTTGTCTTTGGTAGATAATAAATATCCTTATAGAGGTCCACTAGTATATGAAAATGGAGAATATAAGTATCATGCAATAATAAATGGAGAATTCAATTGGTTTCAAGGGTATGAAGAAATTTATTATAATGATAAAAAGGTATATGAATGTTTTTTGCATGGGGGAAATATTTTGTAATTTTGTCAGATAAATAAGATGTGTTAGGAGGTTTTTATTAATGGAGAGGTTAAAAAATCATATTTTAGAATTGGAAAAAGAATTACTTAAGCCTTATATAAGACAATCTCCTGAGAAAATTAGCATGTTATTATCAGAGGATTTTATTGAATTTTGTAGCTCTGGTTATATTTATAAATACAAGAAAGGGGAGGCAATAGGAGATAATACAAGTCCAAAAGAATTAAAGTGGGAAATTATAAATTTTGATATTTCTTTTCTTGGTGAGGATTGTGTATTAGCAACATATAAATTAATTAAGCATGATGAGACTGCTGAGAAGAAATACTCACTTAGAAGTTCTATTTGGAAAAGTATAAATGGTGAGTGGAAGATGATTTTTCATCAGGGAACTGTAATATCTAATATTTGATTTAAAAGGAAATATTTGAAAGAAAGAATCATTTCATATATAATAAAATAAACTTCTTATGAAGTTTATTTTATTATATAAAGGGTGTAAATTAATATGATGAAAAAAGTTATTATTGGTATTTTTTCGGTATTAACCTTGATAGGATTAATTTCAGCATATGTTATATATGACTATGTTAAAGAGCGAAATATATATTCAAATATAATTAAAGCAAATTGGAAAATAACTTTACCTAAAGAGTATGATGAAATTTATGAAAAAGATGAAGGTCCAAGCTTTCTTGGTGATGGAGATAGATATCATATATTTCAATATAATGATATTAAACAAATCGATTCATCTTTAGAGTGGAAAAGTGAAAAAAATGAATCAATTGAGGCAAGTTCAGAAGAAATACTTAAGAATTTAAAAGTTCCTAAAGAGTATTATCCAGATTTTAAAAATAGCTATAAATATTATTGGAAGATAAAAGATGATAACTCTAAGATATATTTTATATTCGATAGAGATAAGAAAGAAGTATTTGTTTTAGAACATTTTCAATAGAATTATATCAAGGAGGAAATAAAATGAAGACATTAGAGACAGAGAGACTTATATTAAGGGACTGGAAAGAAGAAGATTTTATAGATTTATACGAATACGCCTGTGATGACAGGGTAGGGCCTGTAGCAGGATGGCCTGTTCATAAAAATATAGAAGAAAGTAAGACAATAATTAAGAGATTTATTAATGATAATGAATCTTATGCAATAGAATTAAAAGCGGAGAATAAAGTAATTGGTGGCACAGGACTGCATAATAAAACCCCTGATAAAACACTTGAAGATTTAAAACAAAGGGAAATTGGATATGTGCTAAACCCTAAATATTGGGGACATGAATATGTTCCTGAAGCAGTAAAAGCACTCCTTAAATATGGATTTGAAGAATTAAATTTAGATTTAATATGGTGTGGACATTATGATTTTAATATGAAATCTAAACGAGTAATTGAAAAGTGCGGATTCAATTATAGATTTAATCGTGATGTTAAATTAGCTTTATTTGAAAATAGAGTAGAAAATGAATTGTTCTATAATATCTATAGAGATGAATATTTTAAATAAAAATAAATTGAAATCAGTTTGTCATAATAATGACATATTTATTATTTATAATAGATACATAATAAGTTTTCTTTTTTACGAATCTCCTTTGTAAAGGCACTCACAATTGTGGGTGCTTTTTTACTTTATAGAATTAACATGAAGATTTTTTATTTTGGAAAAATTATGCGTTTTAAGGTAAGATAGAAATATATTTAAAATAATATTGACTCTCCAGTGTGGAGGATAGTTTATACTTACATCAAGGTAGCCAACTTAAAGTAGCAGGCTACCTATTATAAGAGGTGAATAAATGTACAAAATAGGTGAATTTTCTAAGATTACAAGCCTTACTGTGAAAACACTAAGATATTATGATGAACAAAATATCTTAAAACCATCCTATAGGAATGAAGAAAATGATTATAGATTTTATAGTGAAGAGGATTTTAAGAAAGCAGAGTTAATTATGCTTCTTCGTAAATTTGAATTTTCCATTTCAGAAATAAAAGATTTACTAATAAATTACGAAAATATATCTGATCTTTCATATTTTCTAGAAGAGAAAAAGAAGATGATAGAGAAAAGAATAGAAGAAGAAAAAAACCTATTAAAAAAAATTGACCTCTATATTAAGCCTGAAAATAGGGAGGTATTTATGAACTATACTATAAAAACTAAAGATATTGAACCAATACTAGTCGCATCCATTAGATATAAGGGGAAGTATAAGGATGTAGGGAAATATATAGGAAAACTATATAAGATAGTTAAGGGTAATGTAAATGGTGCTCCATTTAATTGTTATTACGATAGCGAATACAAAGAAGAAGCTGATATTGAATTATGCCTTCCAACTTCTAAAGTAGTAAGTAATAATGATATAAATTCAAGACAATTACCTAAGGTAAAAGCTTTATGCACAACACATATTGGTGATTATGAAAACTTGAATATGGCTTATAAGGCTCTGCTTGATTATGCCAAAGAAAATAGATTAAAATGCTTAACACCATCAAGAGAAATATATGTAAAGGGACCAGGAATGATATTTAAAGGTAATCCTAATAAGTATATAACTGAAATAATCATTCCTATAGAAGAGGAGGAGTAATTAATGGCAGAGAATAAATTAGATTATAAAAAGGAATTCAAAGACTTGTATTCACCAAAGACTGTACCAGGTTTAATAGATGTTCCAGAGATGAAATTTATAATGGTTGACGGAAAAGGAAATCCTAATGATAAAGATGGAGAATATCAAAAAGCTGTAGAAATAATATATGCCATTTCTTATACAATTAAAATGAGCAAAATGGGCAGTTTTAAACCTGAAGGATATTTTGAGTATGTAGTTCCGCCGCTTGAAGGGTTATGGTGGAGAGAAGACTCAGAGATGGATTTTACTGAAAAAGATAAGTTTCATTGGACATCTATGATTAGACAACCTGAATTTGTAACAGAAGAAGTTTTTAATTGGGCTTGTAATGAAGTAAAGAGAAAGAAGCCCCACATTTTAGTTGAAAAAGCAAGATTTAGTTCTTTTAAAGAAGGTTTATGTGTGCAGATTATGCATATTGGATCTTTTGATAATGAGGGGGAATCTATTAAAAAATTTGATGAATTTATTTATAACAATTCACTCAAAAATGATTTTAGCTCAAATAGAAAACATCATGAAATATATATATCAAATTATCTTAAAACACCAGCTGAGAAATTGAAGACAGTTATTAGACATCCAGTGGCAAAAATTTAACTCATAAAAATACCTATGCTAAGAATAATTAGCATAGGTATTTTAGTTTGTAAAAAAGCTATAGTAAAAATAATTCTACACATACTACCTTTAGAAACTGTTATATCTAGGAGGAAAAAATGACTACAAAAAAGAAATATTTAAGTGAAATAAAAACAGGAAGTAACATGAAAATAGATCTTATGGTGAATAGAATTATTTCTAGGGAAGCATCAAGGGTTATATGTATTATGTCTGATAAAACAGGTGATATTAAGGCAACAATCCCAAATAGAAGAGATGATATTAAAGAAGGAAAGGTATTAGAGATTGAAGGAATTAAAGATGGAACCTTAGAAGTTAAGAAATATGAATTCATTTCAGAATTTGACTATTCAGATTTCCTACCAACTGTAAAAAGATCTATTGAGGAAATAATGGATGAGATTGAACTCTATACAGATGAATATATAATATCTCCTGAAGCTAAAGCCTTAAATGATTATTTCTTTAAGGATGAAGCATTTGTAGATAAGTTTAAAAGAGGAATAGGTGGAGTTTCAATGCACCATAACTATATAGGTGGGCTAGCTGAACATACCTTAGGTGTAATGCAATTAACTGCTATGCTATGTGAAAAATATGAATGTAGAAGAACTGAAACAGCAGTACTTGCAGCGAAACTTCATGATATTGGGAAAATATACGAATTATATTATGATGGGCCATTTAAATATACTTTAAGAGGGGAATTAGAAGGACATATTGTAATTGGAGTAGAATTAATAGATAAAGCTATTAGTGAAAATTCTTCAATATACACAGAAGACTTCGTAAATAGAATAAAAGGGTGTGTTGTACAACATCATGGAAAGTTAGAATTTGGCTCGCCGAGAGAAATGAAAATGGAAGAGTCGTATATACTTAATTTTGCAGATACGATAGACGCTACTATGAATAAAATATCACAATTAAAGGAGAAAACTGAGCCTGGTAATTGGTCAGAGTTTGATAGAAAAATATCAATGAAATTATATTTGTAATAAGGAAAGAGGGAGAGATTATGAGAGTATTATTACTTCGAGTTACCCTAAGAGCATCATGGGTACATTCCTTAAAGGAAAAAAGAATGATTGTAAAGAGTATAACTCAAAGACTTAAAAATAAGTTTAATATTTCAGTTGCAGAAATAGATGAACAGGATATACATCAAACTATAGTTATAGGAATTGCAGGGATATGTAGTAGTGCATCTCAAATGGATTCAACAATGGAAAATATTATAACCTTCATCGAAGAAAACACAGATGCTGAAATAATAAATATTGAGAGACAAGACTAAGTAATAGCCAGGATATATTCCGCAATCAGTAAAATTTAGTTTAGATATAGTAAAATCTATATGATTATTTGACAAACTCAATTATAATTAATTTATCAAATAATCATATAGACTATTTAATAATAGGAGAAAGATATTAATGAAAAAACCTATAGCTTATTTAATTATTATAGCGATGACATTAACTTTTTTAGGTTGTAGTAAGGCAAAGGAGGAGACTCCTAAAAAACAAGAAGATACAGTACAAGCTACTCAAAATAATACAACTGAAGAAAAGGTAGAAAATGCACCTAAAGTTGAAAGTAGTAAAGAGGGTAGTGAGAAAAAAGACACTGAAGAAATTAAAAATAATAATGCTGAAATAGCAAGTAATAAAAATTTAACTAATAAGAAGAAAGTAGTTATCGATCCTGGTCATGGTGTTGGGGGAAATAAGGGAACGGAGAAAATATCTCCTGATTCAAATGTTATGAAAATAAAAGATCCAGGAGGAGCTCAAGGTATAAATACTAAAACACCAGAATATGTAGTTGCGATGCAGATCGCATCAAAGCTAAAGACGAAACTAGAGAATAATGGAATAGAAGTTATTATGACTAAAACTGACAATAACCAAGATCCAGGAAATATAGATAGAGCAGAAGTTGGGAATAATAATAATGCAGATTTAGTAATAAGAATACATTGCGATTCAGCAGAAGATTCTAGTGCAAGTGGAGCTACTATGCTTGTACCTGCGGCAGTGGGATATGCAAAAAACATTAAAGATGTGAGTAAAAAAGATGGCGGGATAATACTAAGTGAACTAATAAAATCTGCAGGAATGAAAAATAGAGGTATATCAGAAAGAAGTGACCTTACAGGATTTAATTGGTCAAAGGTACCAGTTATTTTAGTTGAAACTGGATTTATGTCAAATCCCAATGAAGATAGATTGCTTTGTAGTAATGAATATCAGGACAAAATAGCATCAGGATTATCTAGTGGTATTATTAAAGCTTTAAATTAAAAAAAGTTGTACAAGCGATTATGTAAAATAAAAATTCTTTAAGTTAGAATCTCATTTTAATTTGAGATTCTATTTTTTTGGGATACTACTTGACAATGCTTAGTAGAATGGTAAAATATAGTTACTACTATTGTTTGCATAGTAGGGAGGGATAAGAAATGGATGAATCACAATTACTAAAAGGAATATTAGAAGGTAATGTTCTTAGTATTATATCTAGAGGAGAAACCTATGGATATGAGATATTACTAATTCTAAATAAATATGGATTTAAGGATATATATGAAGGTACATTATATCCTATATTAACAAGGATGGAGAAAAAAGGCATCATTAGCTGTAGTATTCGTAAATCACCTTTAGGGCCAAAGAGAAAGTATTATACAATTACTACCTTAGGAGAAAAGTATTATGAAGATTTTAAAAAGGTATTCAATGATATAACATCAAAAACAAATGAAATTATTAATGCAGAGAGTTTATAAGGGGAAGATATTGTGAAAAGTGATAAAAATAGCATTATTGATAATTATAAAGACTATATAAATCAATTAGAAATGGAGTATAAAACTCAATTCTTTAAAGTTGAGTCATATATAAATATATCTTCAAAATTAAATTATCAAGAGAAGAATAGTTGTTTACTACAAGTATTGGATAGTTTCTTATCAGCACAAGAAGAAGGAAAGAATGTATTTGAAATAACAGGCAATAACTTAAAAAGTTATTGTGACAATATGATTTATGGAGAATCCATATATGTTTATAAGATGTCAAGAATATGTTCAACATTTCTTAGTTCAGTTTACTTTGTTGCTTTTGTTCATTTATTTATAAGCTTTTGCAATAGAATATTCAATGGTGAAAATACAAATGTCTTTTCTGAAATGCATTTTGGAATAGGTGAAATAATATTAATGCTAGGAATAATAAGTTCACCAATAATTACTGATTTAATAACAAAAAAGTATTTTGAAAATCCTAAACTTTGTAAAAGAATTGGTAATTGTGTGTCATTTTTTATGATACTTATACCTATTACTATATATACATTTACTAATGAAACTTTTGATGTCTATGGAGTAACAATAACTTTTAATAATTCAGTATTGATACTCATATACTTAACACTATTAAATTTTGTTGTATGGTCAATTACAAGAATGATTAATAATAAAAATTTAGATAGTAAAAAAGAGCAATTTATAGAATTCTTAAGTAAAGATTATAAGAAATATATAAGTAAATGTAATAGCAAAAACAAAAACCCATTAGATTGGAATATCTATCTAATAAAAAAGAAAAAGCAAAATTCAATTTACACTAAGCTCTATTTTGCATATGGTATTATATTTTTGTTTTTTTCTCTTTTGATAGGGAAAGTAATGCTTGAAGAAGGAAAGTTGCATCTTTTAGGAGTAATTTTTATAGTGTTTATTACGTTATTATTTGTTATTATGTTTGGAGTAGTATTGGAAGGTATAAATAGAAATAAAATGTTTTCTGAATTTGAATAGAATTTATGGAGAAATTCTATATAGGAGATTCTTTAAAAGAATAATAATTTAAAAGGATAAATAAAAAAAGGCTTATAAAAGCCTTTTTTATTTATCCTACTGCATTTGCATCATACTTATATTCAGGTAGCTGATTTAGTTTTACTCCTGAAGTGTCAAATAGATTTCCTGCAGATTCAATATATTTAAATTCATATAGGGTAGTATCTTGAAGCTCAAATTTATCATTTTTTAATATATATGTTTCGATTTTTGTAGGAAGACCAGTATTTTCATCTAGGTATGCCACTTGTTTCATTTGAACTTTAGAATAAGCTTGTGATTTATCTAAAGCTGGTTTTTTCTCTAACCCCATATAAGATTTAGATACCTTTTTTAAGGTTATTCCATCTTGAGTTAAGTTTCCTTCAGAAGTCCATTCAGATGACTCATATTGAGCTCTAATTGCTGTAAAAGTATTGTTTTTTAAATATAAGGAATTATTATATTCTGCACCTTTCTCATCCACTGGTATATAATCTCCACTTGTAGCATTTCCATTAGAATCTCTTTGAAGGGTAATTATACTTCTTCCTTTATCCTTAGTATAAGAACTTGTGTAAAAATTAACATTCCCGTCATTTCTAGATATATTATCCATTCTTGAGTCTAAGGTCTTTGGATCATTCCATGACTCGAAAATTAAACCTTCTGAACCATCCTCTCTTAAGGAAGCAGTTTTAGTATATTCTATTTTGCCAGCTTTATTATCTGGATCCTTTGTGATATCAGAATATGCAGAAACTTTAGTTTCTATTGAAGGCTTAACTTGAGGATTAACATTTTTGTTTGAAAATGCATATGCACTTACAGAAGTTCCTAAAAGTGTTGCGGCTAATGTAGCTGTAATTATAACTTTTTTCATAATACTTTCTCTCCTTTTTTAATATGTAAGATTAGCTAGTATTTCTAATCCCAGTTACTTATTATAAAGATTAAATGTTTCATACTTTATGTCATTTGTATCTATCTTGTAAATTATCATAATTAATATCTTAAAAATGTCATTTAACAACATTGATACAATCTCGAAACAATCAAAAGAAGATTAGAAACATGCAGCAAATATAATTACTCCTATAGAAAAGATATTTTTCATTAGGAGGTTTATATTTATGAAAAAGAAAGTCGTTATGTTTCTTATAGTTGCATGTGCATTTAGATTAGGGTATATAGGTATCAACAAGGATGAAATAAATAGTAAAAAAAGTAAGGATACTGTAGAATATTTAAAAGAATTAACAGAGAATGGTAATATAAATACTAATAAGGACGTTAATGAAGCATTTAGCTCATCAAAAGAAGAAAATACAAAAGAAACAGCTCAGGTCAATAAAGAAATTAAAAATGAATCGCTTAATAATCAATCCACAAATAAAAGCAACATATTAGGAGCAAGTCAAAAAGATATATCAAATATAAGTTCTCAAGGGGAAAAAAATAATTTTCCAACTGATGACCCAATAAGAGCAACTCCAAATAATGTGCATTATACTGTAAAAGTAAAAATAAATGAACAAAAAATATATGTGTATAATGGAACGACTCTTATACGAGCAATGTCATGTTCTACAGGGCTAGAGGAAGGAGATTACGATACACCTTTAGGTCACTATAAAATAAATAGTTATTTTGGTCAAACATTCTTTAGCAATAAATTTAATGAAGGGGCAAGGTATTGGGTAGGCTTTATTGGTTCACAATATTTATTTCATTCTGTTCCAACAGGAGCAAATGGTCAGATTATTACTTCGGAAGCGGAGAAAATTGGGGAAAAAGCTTCTCATGGTTGTATAAGAATGTCTGTTAATGATGCTTACTGGTTTTATGAGACTATTCCACAAGGTTCTGATGTAGTTATAGAAAATTAAATATGAGCCCTTCAGTTCACCTTTTTTTGGCAGTTGTATCAAGGATGTAAAATTTAATAATCTTATTATTAAATCATATAAAATAAGTTATTATAAAAGAAGGAGGGTGAATTATGGTACAGAAAAAAATACTAATTATAGAAGATGAAGACTACATATCAGATTTATTGTCATACTCCTTGAAAAAAGAAGGATTTATAACAGAGATAGCTGAAAATGGAGAAAAAGGCATGAAATTAATAGTTGAATATAAACCGGACCTATTAATTTTAGATTTAATGCTTCCAGACATAAGCGGATTTGAAATATGTAAGAGGGTATCAAAGGAATATACAATACCTGTAGTAATGCTAACTGCAAAATCAGATACTATTGATAAAATATTAGGAATTGAGCTAGGTGCTGATGACTATATTACAAAACCCTTTGATATTAGAGAAGTTGTTGTTAGAATAAAGGCCATTTTTAGAAGAATAGGACAAATTTCAGAATCAACAACTACAAATAAATTTGAAGTGATTAAGTTATCATCTGATACTGAAATATACAAAGATAAAAGAGAAGTTATAAAAGATAATTATAGAGTTGAACTTACTAATAAAGAGTTTGATTTATTATTGTTTTTAGCCGAGAACAGAGGTAGGGTTTTTTCGAGAGCAGACTTACTAGATAGAGTATGGGGGTTTGAATTTGTAGGGGATACAAGAACAGTGGATATTCATGTTCAAAGATTAAGAAAGAAACTTGATAAAAATAAAGGTATATCAATAATAGAAACAGTTTTTGGTGTAGGCTATAAGCTGGTTTAACTAAGGTGATAATATGAAATATTCAATTCAAAACAAAATACTGTTGTGGTTCTCTATTATAATTTTTATAGGTCTATCTTCTATTATCTTTGCTTCTTATAAAATTACTGAGCAAAATACTGAGCGTATAATACAAAATGATATGATTACAGTTAAGAAAAATTTAGATCTATATTTGAAACAATATTCTTTAATCAGAAATATTGAATATAATGAGACCAAATTTTTAGATATTGCAGATGACGTTTCAAAAGAACTGAGTTCGGAAGTAGGAAGCAACGTGGACATTTATAATACTTCAGGAGAGAAAATATCAAATTTTTTAACCCAAGATAAGTTAAAAAGTGATGATGTTTCAAAAGCAACTAAGGGTGAAATAGCATATTCAATTAACTATAGTGGAGGTAAAGTCATAGTTAGTTTATCCTATCCAATTGAAAAAGATAATAAGGCGATTGGAATTATAAGATACACTAAAGATTATTCTGAACTTTATGCATATAATAGCAGGTTTAAGAATATAATTAATATTTTTGCAGGTATTATATTCATTATAGTATTTATAGCTTCAATTATAATATCAAAGCAAATTGCAAAGCCTATAATTGAATTAACTAAAAGCTCAGAAGAGGTGTCTAAAGGAAACTTTGATATAAATATAAATACAAATTCAAGAGATGAAATAGGTGAGTTATCTGAAAGATTTAAAATAATGATAGATAGGATTAAAGAACAAATTAACATTATAAAGAAGGAAAGGGATAATTTAAAAGAAGCTCAAAGACAAAACAAAACCTTTTTTGATAATGTTACGCATGAGTTAAAAACACCTTTAACAACTATATTAGGATATGCTCAGATTATTAAAGAAAATGAATTTACTGATAAGGAATTTTTTGATAAGGGAACATCCTATATAATAAATGAAAGTAAAAGGCTAAATGATATGGTAGTAGAAATACTAGAACTTTCAACTGCAACTTCAAAGGAATTGAGTTATGATTTTGAAAGAGTAGACTTATCAAAAATTATTAAAAATACCTGCGAAGAAATGAACATTAAAGCAAGAAAATACAATATTAATGTTGTTGCATATGTTGAAGAGAATTTAATCCTAAATGGGGACGGTTCTAAACTTAAAGAAATTTTTGTAAATTTAATCGATAATTCTATAAAATATGGTAATGTAAATTCAATAATTGTAGTTGAAGCTAAACAAAAAGAAAATGATATTTACATAAGCCTAAGGGATAGGGGAGAAGGAATATCAGAAGAACATATTAATAATTTATTTGAACCTTTTTATAGAATTTCCAAGAAAAAATCAAGAGAAAAAGGTAGTGCAGGTTTAGGACTATCTATTGTGAAAAATATAGTTGAAAATCATGGAGGAAGTATAAAGATTAATAGTGAGGTAGGAATAGGTACTGAAGTTATAATTATATTAAAGGGTGAAATAAATGAATGAGATAAGAACTGAAAGAAAGCTCAAAAAATATATTATAAGAATATTTATATTGTTGATATTTACTTCATCCTTCTATTTTTTAAACTATATATATACATTAGGAAGTAGAAATTCAAGAACAATAGTATTAGATAAGAAATCATTTGTAGGAACAGATGGTGATGAAATAAATAAAAAATTACAAGTGGGAAATGTATCTTCATATGATGCAGATTATATAATTATGGAACCTAAAATAGCTGAAAATAATAAAATTGTTTTTAAAACCTTAAGCGGAAATAGTTATATGGGAATTAGTATATTTGATATGGAAAGTAAAAAAAATAATACAATACTAGCAAAGTATGAAAGCAATATAAATAATTTATATGAAACAAATGATACAAATAAAGTGGTATATATTGAAAAGAGCGAGAGCAATGGAGAAACTAGAACTTATCTACAGGATATTTATACAAATAGAATAGATGAAATTTATGAAGGTGCATTAACTTCAGTTTTGTTCATAGATGATAATAGAATAGTTGGAATTGCAGATAATTCTATTATAATTATTAAGGAATTAAATACAGGTAAAGTAGAGAAACTAATGAATTTTGATGATAGTACAACTAATATGCTATATAAGAATTATAAAAACACTTACAACTTATTTATGTCTAAGGATAGAAAAATTTTATATGCTATAGAACAAGGATTACGAAAAGAGAATGAAACTTATTTAAGCATAAAGGCAATAAATATCGATAATAAAAAGATAACAGATTTAAAAATAAAAGGTTCTGTTTATAATGTTATTCCATTAAATGATGGAAACTTTATTTTTAGTGGAAGTGTTGAAGGTAATAGCGGAATTTTTATTTATAATATGTCAAATAGCACATACAAGATTTTAAAGTCTGGAAATATTTACGAAGTAAAACTAACAAAAGATGAGGATAAAATTTCATATATTTCTAGCGATATTTCATCTAATAACAATGAGGTGCATGTAGCATTATTTGATAAAGATAAAATAGAATTAGATACTATGATTTATAGGAATGCGCAATATGGAAATGAAATTCTATGGACCAATGAAGGAAATAATTTATTTTATATCAATTCAAATAATGGAAAATCAAGAATATATAGATTTTCAATAAATAAATAGGTACTATTTTAGTGCCTATTTATTATATTTTCTAGAAAAACCAGAATATAATAATATGCGTAGTAATTGGACAAGGAATTAAATGATAACTATAATTATAATATATAAAGTGTAGTATATTAATTTATAAAAAGGTGATGATTTCAGTGGTTAAATTTATTGTGGACAGCACCTGTGACTTACCAGAAGATTTGATTATAAAAAGCAATATTAGCTTGATACCCTTAAAAGTACTTATTGACGATAAAGACTATTTAGATAAAAAGACAATAAATGTCGATGAGGTGTATTCCGCTATGAGAAGAGGAATTTTACCTAAAACATCTCAACCTAATCCAAAAGACATGTATGATATTTTTGAGGAATGCTGCCGCAAAGGAGAGGATTTTATATTTTTGTCATTTTCCTCAGCACTTTCTGGAACATATAGATTAGCTAAAACTATAGTTCTAGAATTAAAGGAGAGATACCCCGAAATAAACATGGAAGTTATTGATTCTAAAAGTGGTTCTACAGCAACTGGATTAATCGTTCTTGAAGCAATAAAATTTAATCAAGAAAGTGGACATGGTTTTTATGAAATAGTTGGGAAAATAAGGAATCTAGTTACTCATATAGAACATGTTTTTACAATTGCAGATCTAAATTGGCTAATTAAAGGCGGTCGTATTGGTAAAACTCAAGGGGTTATAGGTAATATTTTAGATATAAAACCTATTTTGGACGTAAGTAATGGAGAAATGGAGATAATCCAAAAAGTTAGAGGTAAAAAGAAATCATTACATAGAATGGTGGATATTTTGGAGGAACGAGCAGGTAACTATAAAGAACAAATTATAGGCGTGAGTCATGCAGATGATATAGAAACAGCAGAAGAACTTGTAAATATGATAAAAATAAGATTAGGATATAAACAATTTATAATTAATAAAATAGGTAGTGTATTAGGAAGCCATCTTGGTATAGGTGGTGTAGGAATATTTTTCTTTAATGATGAATTAGATAAAAGAAGTAATTAATAACAAAAGCAGAAGTCTAGATAGGGTATAATCAAGATTTCTGCTTTGAATTTTATCTATTATTAGAAATATCTATACCTCTATGTTCAACAGGTGTAGAGAAAACAATTTGTGTTTCTGTATTTCCATACTTTTGTAGTTCACCTATAAAAGAATCTAACTCTAAGGTTGTATGGTAAGCTACCTTAATAAGCATAGAATACTTCCCTGTTACGCAATTGCATTCAAGTACATTAGGACACGAAGCAATAAATGGGTAGAATTCAGGTTTTTGTTTTGGAGACATTTCTAGATTAATAAAGGCTTTAATATTATATCCTAACTTTAATGGATCTAGTTGAGCAGAGTAACCAGTTATTATTCCTGCCTCCTCTAATTTTAAAATACGTGCTGATACTGCTGGCGTAGATAAAAACACTTCTTTTGCTAAATGTTTAAGTGAATATCGTGCATTTTCTTGTAAAAGTTCAATTAGTTTTAAATCTATATCATCCATAAACATTACTTAAGAGAGTTGAATTTTAAATTCAAGTCAACTTAAATTAATCCCCTTTCTAAAAATAAACTAACTTACATCTATATATTATACTTAATATAATTAAGTTTTGCATTAGTTAGCAAACAATTATTACTTACCTTTGGTTTAGAATATTAAGCTTAATACACTAAAATGATAAAAAATCTTCTTAATAAAATTAACTAATACTATATAAAAATTAATTTTAATTAAGTAAAGCATGTCTTTTTTTATCTTTTCTTAGCAAATTCATCATATGGATTTACATTGATAAAAAAGAGTGTTAATCTCCAATTGGTAGGAATAATAAGAGATTAGAGGAGTTTTTTATATGAAGACAAGAATAGAATATGATTCCATAGGAAATATGAAAGTACCAGTTGATGCTTATTATGGAATCCAGACACTTAGAGCAAATAATAATTTTAAAATTACAAATAAAACAATTCATCCGTTATTTATAGTTAGTTTAGCCCAAATTAAAAAAGCAGCTGCTATTACTAATAGAGATTCATATACCTTAGAGGAAAATATAGCAAACGCTATTATATATGCATGCGATGAAATTATCGCGGGAAAATTTCATAATCAATTTATTGTAGATCCTATACAAGGAGGGGCAGGAACTTCTGCAAATATGAATGCAAATGAAGTTATTGCAAATAGAGCTATTGAGATACTTGGTGGAGTTAAAGGAAATTATAGCATTGTGCATCCAAATGATCATGTTAATATGGCTCAGTCTACTAATGATGTATTTCCATCTGCAGGAAAGCTTACAGTATTGAAGATGTTGCCTAAGGCTATATTAGAGCTTCAACGTTTGTATCAAGCTACTAAATTAAAAGCTATAGAATTTGATAGTGTAATAAAGATGGGTAGAACTCAGCTTCAAGATGCCGTGCCAATAAGATTAGGACAATGCTTTAATGCTTATGCATCAATGATTAAACGAGATATTGATAGGTTAAATAAAGTAAAAGATGAAATGTTAACATTAAATATGGGAGCCACAGCAATTGGAACTTCAGTTAATGCAAGCTCTGAATACCTAAATAATATATTTAAGAATCTACAGAAAGTTACAGGAGTAAATGTAGTTCAATCTGAGGATTTAATTGATGCAACACAGAATTTAGATGGATTTGTAACTATATCTGGAACATTAAAAAGTTGTGCGGTTAATTTATCTAAGATGGCTAATGACCTAAGGCTACTTTCAAGTGGTCCCAAAACTGGCTTAGGTGAAATTAATTTGCCAGCTAAACAAAATGGTTCATCAATAATGCCAGGTAAGATAAATCCAGTAATTCCAGAAGTGGTTTCACAGGTAGCTTATAATATAATAGGAAATGATTTTACTATTACAATGGCAGCAGAGGCAGGCCAACTAGAATTAAATGCATTTGAACCTGTGCTATTTTACAACCTATTTGAATCTATTGAAACTTTGCAAAATGCAACAATGACTTTTATAGACAACTGTATTAGCGGAATTACTGCAAATAAAGAAAGATGCGAAGAATTGGTTAATAATAGTATAGGATTAGTAACTGCACTATGCCCACATATTGGATATAAAAAAGCATCCGAACTTGCAAAGGAAGCCTTAAGTACAGGAATGCCTATTAAAGAAATAATAACATCTAAAAGGATTTTGACACCTGAACAGCTAAAAGAAGTATTAAATCCATTTACTATGACAGAAGTAGATAGAACATCTGATGTAAAAATTAATAAGCACGCAATATAAGTTATTTTAGTAGTTTCCTAAAAAAGTTGGAAACTACTATTTTTTCTTTAATTACTTCCTTACTTATTAAGTTTATATGCTTGATACTTTGCTTAAAAACAAATTAGTTATATATTTAGTATAATTAATTTACAGACATTGGCATATTTGAGATATAATTATAAGATAAAGTTTTATAGCGACTCTGCCTAAAGAGTTGAATTTATACTATATGGAGGTGATTAAATGAAAGTAGAAAATAAAGCAATTAAGTTTGATAAGATGGTAAGAGAACGCGAAGATGATGAACTTGGCTTATTTGAGAAATATGATGAAATTCTATCTGAAATAAGAAATAAAATCACTAATTTTAAAGCAAAAAAGGTATTAGATATAGGTTGTGGAACGGGAAACTTATGTGGGGACTTAAGTGATGACATTTATATATTAGGGCTTGATCAGAGCTTAGAAATGATTTCACTTGCAAAAAAGAAATATGCAAACATGGACTTTAAAATAGGAAGTTTTCTAGACAAGCCATTTGTAGAACATGATTTTGAAATTGTTGTAACTACATATGCCTTTCATAGTCTAAATGATGAAGAGAAGAAAGAAGCAATTAATAATATGTTAGGATTCCTAAAAGATAATGGAAAAATTATTATTGTTGATTTTATGTTTAAAAATGATTTGGAAAAAGAGGAGAGTAAGAAAGAATTATTAGGTAAGAAAAGGAAGGACCTATGGGAAGTTATAGATTATAAATACTATACAAATGTTGAAGAATTTAAAAAATATATTCAAGATTTAGGATATAAATTTAAGTGTGAGCATAAAGTGAACTTCACTTGGATTGTAGAAATTGAGAAAAAATAAGTTTAGCAGTAGAGGATTTGAATACTAAATCGAATTATAACTTATATTAAATAAAGGGGGATTATTTATGGAGGAGAGGGGCAGTTTAATTAAAGAACTTGATATAAAGGATTATGAAGAAATATATGAAATATGGAATAGAATTCCTGGAATTGGACTAAGTGATGCAGATTCTAAAGAAGCTATTTCCAGTTATCTTGAGAGAAATCCTAATTTATCATTTGTATATTTTATTGATGGCAAAATAGTTGGAACTATACTTTGTGGTCATGATGGTAGAAGGGGATATATTCATCATGCCTGTGTATTGCCTGAACATCAAGGGAATGGTATTGGGAAGATCTTGGTTAATAAGGCACTTGATGAACTTAAGAAACAAGGGATAAATAAGTGTCATCTCTTTGCATTAGGCGATAATGAATTGGGGAAAAAATTCTGGAGTGAAGTCGGATGGACAAAAAGGAATGATATAGCTACATTTTCTAAAAATATTTAAAAAGAGATATTAGGGGTAAATAGTAATGAATAAAGTTACGAAAAGAAAGACTTTTATAGTAGTTGTTGCTATTGCAATTTTATTAATAATTGCGATTCCGACATCTGTATATGCTTATAACAACATAAACTATAATAAATACTTTAACTTAGCAAATGATGAACTAAATAAAGAACAATTTGATGCATCTATAAGTGATTTTAAGAAAAGCTTAAATTACAACAAAAAGAGACAAGTCGAAGTTGATAAATTAATTGATAATGCAAATTTGATAAAAGAATCAAAAATAACTTTTGAACAAGCATCATCACTACAAAATGACAAGAAATACTTAGAATCAATAGATATATATAAGAAAATTCCTGAAGGGGATAACAAGTATTATAATCAGGCTAAAGAAAACATCACTACTTGCGGAAATGAATACATTAATGAAAATATTGCAAAGGCTAAATCAGAAGCAGATAATAAAAATTATGATTCAGCTATAAGTTATTTAGATTTAGTTTTAAAATTTGATGATAAACAAAAAGAAGCTTCCGAGCTTAAAGTTAGTTATAATAATGAGATAGCTAAGATTCAACAAGCCGAAGAGGATAAGAAAAAAGCTGAACTTGCAAAAAAATCTAAAGCGCAGAATAAAACAAGTGGAGGCTCTAGCTCAAAGAAACCTAATAATGGTATTTATATTCCCATACCAGAACCACGCCAGTATAATTCTCCGTTTCATGATATGTATAATTGGTAAAGTATTTATAAATCAAATCAATAATTTTTTAATATGATTTTATGTAAAAGAGAATTTATCTTAGACTAAGAATAAATTCTCTTTTCATTTTTAAATAGATTTAGCTAGCAACATTTTGGAGCTCATATAATTTTTTATAAGTACCATCAATATTTAGTAACTCTGCATGACATCCTTTTTCAATTATCTTTCCATTTTCCATAACAAGGATTTCGTCAGCGTTAATAATGGTTGATAGTCTGTGAGCAACTACTAAAATTGTTTTCCCTTTCATTAATTCATTAAGGGCCTTCTGGATTTCACCTTCGGATTTAAGATCAAGAGCAGAAGTAGCTTCATCTAAAAGAAGTATCGGCGAATTTTTGAGGAATGCTCTTGCTATTGAAATTCTTTGTTTCTGTCCCCCTGAAAGCCTAGAACCGTCTTCTCCAACAATCGTATCATACCCATTAGGAAGTGACATTATAAAATCATGAGCATAAGCTCTTTTCGCAGCATCAATTATCTCATCTTTTGTAGCTACCATATTTCCATACAAAATATTTTCATATATAGAACAATCAAAAAGCATACTTTCTTGAGGTACATAGGAAATTAATTTTCTAAGTGAGATTAAATCATATTCATTAACTGGTCTCCCTAATACTTCCATATTTCCAGAATAGTTAACGAACTGCATCACTGTTTTAATAACAGTTGATTTGCCGGAACCACTTTGTCCAACTAATGCAACTGTCTTACCTTTTTCAATGTTATAACTAAAATCATCTACAACATTTTTTTCTCTATAATTTACAGAAAGATTTTTAAAAGAAATCATTATATCATTTTCATTAACAGGATTTAAAGTTCCAAAATCATTTCTATGGTCTTTTTTACTAAATACTTCGTATATACGCTCAATACCAGATATTTGTTTTGGAACATCTGTAGCAGAGGTTATTAAACTATTTGCTAAGAATCTTATTGCATAAGTGTATCTACTTACAAACATAACATTTGGTAAAGCTATTATTCCTAATGTAACTAAATAACATCCTAGTATTATAGGGAAGGTTGAAAATGCATGTGAAAAGACATTAACAATCGACATATATTTAAATCTTAAAACTTGTTCTTCCTTTTTTGCTTCTAAAACTTGTGAAGACAAGTTTTCTATTTGTTTTTCCATTATATTTTCAAGCATGAATAATTTAACAACCATTGCACCAACGAGGGTATCTTGAAATTTTTCATTAAGAACGGCAAGTCTACTTTGTATTTTTTGACCAACTTTATGAAATCTTTCTGTGAAAATAAAGTTTAGAAAACAAATAGGGATTAATGTAACAACATAAAACAGTCCTATTTGAGGACTTACCGTAAATACAAGAATTAAATAAGAAAGTCCTTGTATTAGTGGAATTAATACATTATCAACGGAACTGTTTAATACATCACAAGCTGTATCTACATCTTGATTTAATCGAGATAATTTTCTTCCACTATGTTCATCATCTTCTTCAATTTTTAAGTAACAAGATTTTTGAATAAATTCACCTTTAACTGTAGCTTTAAGTAGAGCATTAGAGTAGGTATTGCAATAGGAGGTCAAACTTTTACCCATAGTATCTATAAGCATAGCAATTATATAAAAAACAACTGTTAGGTAAAGATCTTTTATGTCCTTGCTTATGAAGCATTGAAATAACTGTTTAAAAGATAAAGCTTCAAATAGTTTTTCACTAAAATTAAAAATTAGAGGGGCAATCCTACTGAAAATCCATCTTAAGCGAAATTCTTTAGTGAAGGAAAACATCCATTTTAATAATATTATATTGTTTTTCATGCAGTTTCCTCCTCTTGATTATTTTCAAATTGTTTTTTATAAAGGCTATAATAATAACCTTGCTTAAGGACTAAATCTTCGTGTGAACCTTTTTCCTTAATGTTACCTTTGTCAAATACATATATCGAATCAGAATTTATAATAGTTGAAAGTCTATGAGCTACTATTATAACTGTTTTACCATTCATAAGCTTATCAATGGTGTATTGAATGTTTTTCTCAGATTCTGAGTCTAATGCAGATGTAGGTTCATCTAGAATTAAAATATTTGCATTTTTAAGGAAAGCTCTAGCAATTGAAATTCTCTGACGTTGACCACCAGACATATAAATACCTTTTTCACCAACTAAGGTTTCATATTTATTAGGCTGTTCCATTATAAAGTCATGTATATCTGCTTTTTTGCAAGCTTCAATTACTTCATCATCTGAAGCATCTGGCTTACCGTAGCGTACATTCTCAATTATTGAACCTGGGAATAAATAAGATTCTTGAGAAACAATAGCTACTTGATTCCTAATTGAAGGTATATTTTCTTCTTTTATTTTAAAACCGGCAACTTCGGCATTACCATAGTCTATATCATACATACCTGAGATTACTTTAACTAAAGTACTTTTACCAGATCCACTAGCACCTACAAAAGCAACAACTTCATTCTTGTTAATATTTAAGTTAATACTGTCTAAGATTTTATGATTTTCGCTATATGAAAAAGATAAGTTAGTTATATTTATAATTGGGTTATCTAACGATTCTTTTGTTTTAATCTCAAAAAGTTTTTCATCTTCATAAGCATAAATACCCATTAATCTTCTTGCCATGGCTTCACTATTTCTATAAGAGATAATATATCTTTGAAGATCATAAAGAACATTTGATACAAATCCAAAAGTGAAGGTGAATGTTAGATATTCTCCAGAAGTAAGCATATTATTTATACTCATAATACCTGCTAATATAATAACTGCAATATTGGGACCATAATCTATTAATGATCCAATAGCATAAACTTTAGCACTTGCAATTCCAACTTTCTTTTCAGCTTTTATAAAATTTTGGGAAGCCTCATTAAATTTTCTACTCATTATATCTTCTAGGGTAAAAGATTTTAATGTCATCATACCCATTAAAATATTATGTGCTAAGGAATTCATTTTACCTGAAAATTTTCTTGAGTCATATGACGCTTTTTCAACAATAGAGCTAGTTTTGAAGATGATAAATGATACGATAGGTATAAAAATGAAGCCAACTAATGTAAGCTTTAAACTAATATATAAACATACAAATAGACCAGTAGTAAAAACAAAGAAGTCTTGGAACAAATTAATAAAAGTATCACTCCAAAATGCACCAATTCCGTTTAAGTCACTCATTGTCCTAGAAAGTATATCACCAGTTGAAGTTTCATCATACACTTTGTATTTTAAGTGAGAAATTTTTTGACTTAATGAATTTCTTAGATTGAACATTCCAATTTCAGAGAATCTAGCTACAGTATATTTGCTAACTATTCCTAATACATATTCAATAAGAGTTATTAGAAAAATAATAAATATTGCTGATTTAACTGAATTTAAGCTTGTACCAGCAGCATCTAAAACTTTTCCAAAGTAAATACTTTCAATTACATATATAATTCCTAAGGAACCCATAATTAGTAATGATATAGTAAATAGAAACCGAGGGAGTTTTGCTTTTTTAGTTATTAAAAATAATTGACTCATATGCTATGATTCCTTTCTAAAATACAATTTGCCTTATCAGAACATTATACCATAATTATGCAATTAACTTGAAAAATCTTACACTAAAGTAATTCATATACTTAAAATAAGTTATATCAAAGCATAAAGGATTTATTTAATCAAATAATAAACATTATACTCAATTAAAAGGAGATTCTTATAATGTTTAGAAAGATAAATAATCCAATAATTTTTCAAGGAAGTTGCAAAAAAAAGCATTATTTCGAGGGGTGGTATTTTAAACAGATTTCTAGAGATGGGAAGTTTGTAATATGTATTATTCCGGGAGTTAGTTTATTTCATAATGATTATCATAGTTTTATTCAATATATATTTATAAGACTAGATAAAAATAGAATAATAAAATCTGGATATATACGATATCCACTAAATGCTTTTAAATATAGAGATGCGCCATTTATGATTCAAATTGGAGATAATGTTTTTACTGAATCAATTATTTCATTAAATATGAAAGATAAAAAAATAAAGATTCAAGGCACCTTAAAATTTGGAGCATTAACTGAAATAGAGAAATCAATTTTAAGCCCTAATATAATGGGTTACTTTGCTTATATACCAAAGATGGAATGTTATCATGGAATAATTAGTATGAATCATAGATTAAATGGAATATTAGCTGTAAATAGAAAAATAATTGATTTCACTAGAGGTAAAGGATATATTGAAAAAGATTGGGGAACTTCTTTCCCAAAAGAGTATATCTGGATTCAATGTAATAATTTTAAAAATCAGACTACAAGCTTTATATGTTCTATCGCGAATATTCCTTTTTTACATACATCATTTAGTGGGCTTATATGTAACATATGTATAAATGGAGTAGAGTATAGATTTGCAACTTATAATAATAGCAAGGTTATTATAGAAAGTATTACAAAAAGTAAAATTAATATATCAATAGAAAATAATAAGGCCTTATTAAAGGTTGAAGCAAGCTTAAGCTTAACTGGTGGTTTGATAGCACCACAGAAGGGAAAGATGGATAAAAATATCAATGAGGAGATATTAGGCAAATTAAAATTACAACTTTTTGATAAAAAGAATAACAGAAATTACATTGACTTTGGGACTTTGGCTGGAATTGAAGTAGTTGGAAAGTGAGAGAATGTATTACTTTTACAAAAATCTTAAAGATTAGCAAATTTAATACGATAATATTCATGAGTATTTCCATAATAGTTATATTTTGGTATAAAGGAGAGAGATTTATGAATATTACCAATATAGATTCAATAAATTCATTTATAACAAGTTATGAGAAAACTAATGATAAATCTGATAATAAAACAGAAATGATAAATGAAATAAATACACCCAAAAATAGTGATTATGTAGATTTTAGTATTAATTATTCCGATGATGATGTAGCTTCAGTATTAAAGAATATTAGCAATGTGTATGATAGCGAAGATATTTTGGGAACAAATTTAACTATGTTTGACTCTATGGATAAGTATGGAGACATACTTAAGAGTATAAATAATAATACAAAGTTTGATGATAATACTAAAACTCAATTAACAAAAATATTAGATAATTCTTTTGATTTTTATACTAATAGACAAGTAGCACAATTTACAGGTGAGGTTTCAGGCCTTTTTAATAAAGCATATTATCAAGTGTTATCTTATTTAGAAAATGGTAAAGATATCGGAATCAAGGGAGATAAGTTAATAAATGGAGAAGAATTTCAAAAAAATCTTAAAGATGTGATTCTTTCTGCAAGAAACTTTTATAAAAATAATGCAAATGCTACTAAAGATGATTTAGAAAAATTTTTAGGAGAAAAATATGCTCATACCAGTAGGGTAGAAAGTTTAAGTTACAGTGACATTAAAGCATTAGATAAAGCCATGAATACAATTAATAATAGCAACTTAGATCCACGTAAATTATCTAGAGAGGAATATAAAAAGAAAAAAGAGGAAGCCGCAAATGCAGCTTTAGCAGGTTTGAAAAAGGATGGAGCTTCTTCAATTTTAATAGATACATTTGAAAAAGCTATAAAACAAAATAAAGGTAGTAATGCTAGAATCGATATATATAACAAGCTAAATGATGTGTTTGAAAAGCAGCTAAAAGAACTAAATAAATTGAAAACTAAGTATGAAGAAATGCTTAAAAATATAAAAGAAGCAAAAGAAAAAATGGAAGAACAATATAAAAAGGCATTAGAAAAATTAAAGCATGATATTTTTGAAATGTATAAAATGCAAGCTTCATTGAAACAAGTAACAGAAAAAGATGATCCAGAAGAAGATTTAACAAAGCAACATACTGAAACAATGAAAGACCTTGAAAAAGAAAAAGTAGAAGTTGAAAAAGACTTAAAAGACATAAATAAAAGTATTAAAGATCTCACAAAAGAGTATGATAGTTTCAAAGATAATCCAAGCGCTTATATAGATAAATATATAGAGAAAGAATTAAATGGAAAAATAGAGTAAAAATAAAAAGTCACTAAAGTAGATTACAAAGAATACTATTTTAGTGACTTTTTAGGTAGTTTATGCACAAATTTCTTTATTTGCTTACTGTATAGCTAATCTTTTGGTTTCCAAAGCTTATAGCATTAGGAACAGCATTTGGATTGTTTTCATAATCGAAGAATATGTCAACCCAGTACTGTGACTTTTGAAATGCTAAGTCTCCCTTATCTTGTACTATGAAAGTACTCTTATTCCCATAACCAGGTAGATATAGAGGACTAGTAGTAGTAACAATCGAACCAAAAGGAAAAACTGGAGCAGAGTAAGCATTAGCTCTATCTGAAGGATGAACTGCACAAGTTGTATAAGGCGTAGGTGAAACCCCAGATGAAGTTATTCCCCCTACAGGTGAAGTGTACGCTGTAATATCTTGGTTTGTATAGGTTTGACCGTTGTTTGAACCTTGAACAGGTACAATGTTCCACTTCTGAGCTCCTGTGTTATTATCAGTATAAATATCAACATTAGTATAATCAGAAGTACCAGCAGCATAAACGTCTAAAGCTTTACTGCTTTTAGCATTAATTAATTTATAGGTACCATCACTGTTCTGAATGATATTCCATTTTTGAGCACCTGTATTGTTATCAGTATAAATATCAACGTTAGTGTAATCAGAGGTACCAGCAGCATAAACATCTAGAGCTTTATTGCTATTAGTGTTAATTAACTTATAGGTACCATCACTGTTTTGAATAATATTCCACTTTTGAGCAGCGGTATTGTTATCAGTATAAATATCAACGTTAGAATAATCAGAAGTACCAGCATTATAAACATCTAAGGCTTTACCACTATTTACATTTATAAGCTTATAGGTTTGTCCAGAAACTATGCTAGCTGCTGAAGCATGTATTGGACGTACTATGCCTAAGGATACTAATGAAATTATTGCAGCAGATAAAACTTTTCTTGAAAGTAACTTTTTACTCATATATAAACACATCCTTATAAATTTTATTGTTTAGGTTGTACTTTTGAACTAATCAAAGCACCTGTTTTAGAGTCGTAAAATATTTGAGTAAATTGATTATTTCCAGTTAAACCAGTTATAGTTAAAAAAGTTTGTATACCATTATTCATAAGTGAAAAATGATATCCATTCGCCCAACTAATTCCTGGTTTTAGATTAAAATCTTTTTTTGCTTTTTCAATTAAATTTGTAGAATCAATTTTAATGTCAACTGGATTTATCAGAATGTTTTCCATAGTTTTATCTTTGTTTGAAGATGAATTTGTAACTGTACCATTAGAAATTGAAATTTGAAGTGTTTCTTCTGTAGAGATGTTCGAAAAAAGTAAGTTCCATTTTTTGCGTCTTCCTGTATCTCCTGCTAATTCTTTCTCATCATCATCCGTGCTAGTAATTACAACTAGCTTAGCATCTTTATTCCATTTATTAGCACGTTTTAATCCTAAATTATATGCTTGGATTAAAGAAAGTTCGCTTTCTAAACTTTCATTTTCTGATGATGGATTCCTAGAATTGCTTTGAGAAAAACAACGAAAGCCAATTAATGTCAGTATACAAAGAACGCATAAAGCAATGATTGAAGTTATTTTTTTAGTAACTGTAAATCCCTCCTTTCTTAAAGAAAAATTTTTATATTAAGTAAAAATTATAAGCAAGAAGCTAATTGTATGAAATTAGTTTGATTTACAAAATATGTAATTATAATAAATGTTATAGCAATCTAAAATTCAAAGGTCAATATACATTTAAGTTCAAAATAAAGTTGACTTTAGCCTTAGGCTAAGGTTTAAAATTGAAATTGAAAGGGGAGATGTCAGCTTTGAGTACTGAATATAGTATAAAAAAGGTAGCTAAGCTATTTAATATTTCAACAAATAAAATAAGATTTTACGAAGATAAAGGATTATTAAATCCTAAAAGAAATCTGGAAAATGAATATAGAAAATTCAACGACCAAGACATAATAAAGTTGCAGGCTATATTATTATATAGATCTATGGGAATACCAATTGACGAAATTAAGGAGCTGTTAAGTAATAACAATAAGATAAATTTTTTAAATCATTTTAACAATCAATGGCAAGTAGTAAATAATGAAATACAAAGATTAAGTGTTATAAGAGAATCACTTGAAGAAGTATTAGACAATATTTATGATAGTAAGACAAATGAAATAACTACAGAATTCTTAGAAATAGTTGAAAAAGGAAATAAGATAAATAATATTAAGAATAATTGGAATGATAAATGGGATTTTAATGAATGGGCTAAAAGATATGATGACTTTATAAAAGAAGATAAAGGAAATCTAAAAATATACAAGAATTACGAATTTATACTTGAAGATGTATATAATAAAGCGATTAATACAGAGCATATCATTAAGAATGTATTGGAAATAGGCGTAGGAACAGGGAATTTAGCTAGTAAATTCTTAAATAATGAGATTAATATTATTGGTATTGATCAATCAAGAGAAATGTTAGCAGTAGCTAAAGAAAAGTTTCCCGGATTAAAAGTTAGATTAGGAGAGTTCTTAAAAATACCTTATAGTGATAAGTATTTTGATGTAATAGTTTCTACTTATGCATTTCATCATCTAAATAATCAAGAAAAATGTATAGCCATAGTAGAAATGCTTAGAGTGCTAAAAGACAATGGAAAGATTGTTATTGGAGATTTGATGTTTAGAGATGACAAAGAAGAGCATGAAGTGTTAAAAAACTTAGATTCTAGAGAAATAACAATCATAAAAGATGAATATTACTCTCATATAGATTTTTTAGAAAAAGAATTTATAAAATATAATAGAAAACTAAACTATACTAAAATTGATAATTTAAACTACATTATTGAAGTAAAATAATTTCTAATATGATAGAATAAAGATATAGACTTTTAAATCTAATGTCATAATAACCTTGGATTAAAGGTTGAACAAAAGAAGTGCTTTAAAAACATAAGGTTTAGGGAGGAGAGAAATATATGGGATTTCCAAAAAACTTTTTATGGGGTGGCGCAACAGCTGCAAATCAATATGAAGGAGGGTACAATTTAGGTGGAAGAGGTCTTGCAACTTCAGATATTATAACTGAAGGAAGCTTGAATACACCTAGAAAGGCTACTATTAGACTTTTAGATGGAACAGTGACTTCAGTTGGCCGTCATGAGCAAATACCTAATGGGGCAAGTGGGTGTATTGATGACAATTACTATTACCCAAGCCATGTGGCTACAGATTTTTATCATCATTATAAAGAGGACATAGCACTATTAGCTGAAATGGGTTTTAAGTGTTTTAGAATGTCATTAAGTTGGTCAAGAATTTTTCCTAAGGGGGATGAAACAACTCCGAATGAAGAAGGCTTAAAATTCTATGATGATGTATTTGATGAGTGTTTAAAGTATGGAATTGAACCAGTTGTTACAATATGTCATTTTGACATACCTAAATATTTAGCTGATGAAATGGATGGATGGTTAGATAGAAGAGTAGTAGATTATTTTACTAATTATTGCGAAGCAATATTTAAACGTTATAAAAATAAGGTTAAATACTGGATGACCTTTAATGAAATAAATTTACTAAATGGGTATGCTACTTTAGGCACAAGAAAAACAGATCACCAAACTCGTTATCAAGCAATACATCACCTATTTGTTGCAAGTGCAAAAGCAGTTAAATTAGGTCATGAAATCAATCCTGATTTTAAGATTGGAATGATGGTTGCATATATACTTTCATATCCTGAAACTTGTAAACCTGAAGATGTTCAAGAAGATTTATTCGCATCACGTGATTTAAAATATTTCTTCTGTGATGTTCAATGCAGAGGATATTATCCAGCTTACAAATTGAAAGAGTTTGAAAGAAGAGGTATTATAATCAAAAAAGAACAAGGTGATGATGAAATTCTTAAAGAAGGTGTAGTTGATTATATTGGATTTAGCTATTACAATTCTTCAGTTTCTAGTGCTAGAAAGGATACTGAGACAACAGAAGGAAATGTAATTAGAGTAATGAAAAATAAATATCTTAAGGAATCAGATTGGGGATGGCCAATTGACCCACTAGGAATACGTACTTCATTAAATTACTTATATGAGAGATATGAATTACCACTATTTATTGTAGAGAATGGTCTAGGTGCAAGCGATACTGTAGAATCTGACGGTTCAATAAATGATGATTATAGAATAGAATATTTAAGAGATCATATAGCTGAGATGAAAAAGGCAATCGAATTAGATGGGGTTGATTTAATAGGATATACTCCATGGGGTTGTATTGATCTTGTTTCAGCTGGAACTGGTGAAATGAAAAAACGTTATGGATTTGTATATGTAGATATGGATGATAAAGGAAAAGGTTCTCTAAATAGAAGTAGAAAAAAATCATTCTATTGGTACAAGAAAGTTATTTCAACCAATGGTGAAGATATTAGTTTAGAATAGAAAATTTTAAAAAAAGATAATGTAGTTCAAATACATTATCTTTTTTACTTTATATAAAGTTATTTACTATAAATTATTTTTTCATCAACGTTTGAATCTATTTTAATGTCTTCTTTTTTTATTGTTTCATCAATATTCACAATGTCTTTAATTTCTTTTACATAAACAGAAACCTCTTCTAAAGCAACTGGATGTTTTACAATTTCTAAGTCTTCTTGCCTTATTGGAATTCTAATAACGTCGGAAGTATTAGTACTTTTATCGTTTTTAATTTTTTCTATTACTAACACTTCTTTTTTTAAAGGAACTGTAATATTTTTCTCTTCGATAATTATTTCACTATAAATTTTCACTTCGCCATTTTTTACCCACTTTTTCACTATATCAAGTTGCTCTTCATGTAGCTGCATTTTCTCTTCTTTGCACTTATCCATTATATCTTAATAAAATCCTCTTGTTTCTTCATCTTGTTGTGGGTCAGCAGAAGCTAGATTAGCATCACCATCTTTATCAATACGAGCTTCTTCCTTTTTTAGTGTTTCATTTATAGTTTTTGTATCTTCTATTTCACGTTTATGAGCAGTAACTTCTCCAGTTATAACTGTATGTTTTCCAACATCCACTTTTTCTTCACTCACTGGTATATGTATAGTTTCTCCAGAAGATATAGGAGCATCTGATGGCTCATGGTTAAGAGCTTTTCTTTCTATAACAACTTCTTCATGCATAACTGGCACATCAACATGTTTTTCTTCTTCAATAACCTCTTTACTTAAAGTTACTTCACCTGTCTTTACTTTATTTTTAGTAACATCTAATTCTTCTTGTCTAAGTTCAAGCTTTCCATCTCTTTTTTCCTCATCTATATTTTCTTTAGTTCCAAATAAGTCGTCTAAAAATTTGCTCATTATAATTACCTCCTGTAGTAAATAATAAAAATTACCTCAATAATAGGATGTCCAATAATTATAGATATATCCTTAGTTAATATTGGATAAGTTATTATAAAATAAATTTCAAAATAAAAAACTATTAAAGTGCAAATAATATTTTAGATAAATAAAATTTGAGGTGATAAAATGGAAGTTATAAATAAAAGAAGAAGTATAAGAGCATATAAAGATGCAAAAGTACAAAAAGAAAAAATTGAAAGACTATTAAGAGCAGCTATGCAGGCACCATCATCATATAATCAGCAAGAGTGGGAGTTCCTTGTAGTTGAAAATAAAGATACTTTAAAAAAACTAGAAGGTATGAGTTCCTATTCAAAGCCAGTTGGAGATGCACCTCTTGCAATTATAGTATGTGCAAATAAAGACAGTATGAAGTCAGCTGAATGCTGGGAACAAGATTTAGGAGCAGTAACACAAAATATTTTACTAGAAGCTGTAGAACTTGGACTAGGTGGATTATGGTTAGCATGTGCACCAGTAGAAGAGAGAATGAATTACGTTAAGGAGATGTTCTATTTACCTAAAAGCATTCTTCCATATTCAGTAGTTGCATTAGGTTATCCTCTTGAAGAACCTAAATTCGTAGATAGATATAATGAAAGTAAAGTGCATTTTGAAAAATGGTAATAAAGATAAAAAGATCAGAAACATTGTCTCTGGTCTTTTTATCTTTATTATTTAAATTGAAAATGTTCATAATGAAAGTTTGATACATTAATATTGCTATTTTTAAATTGTTTCATTAAACCTTCTCTCATTGGCTTAGGACCGCAAAAATAAACATCAATTGGAGCATTTATTGTTATAAGTTCACTAATCTCTTTAACACTTAAAAAACCTTTTTCTTTTGAATTAAATAGATGTAACCTTACATTATTTAAATTTGAAGTTAATTCTTTTAATTCTTCTACATAGGGTGCATCATCTTCGCTATTGTAAGCGTAAAAGAAGTCTATTGAAAAATCCTTAGGTACGTCTGCTTGAGCAAAACTTCTAAAAGGAGTTATTCCTATACCACCTGCTATCCAAATTTGATTATTAGCTCCACGCTTAAAATCAAATTTGCCATATGGACCTGAAACGTTAAATTCATCACCTACTTTAAGAGTTTCAATCAATTTTTTAGTATGATCACCTAAGGCTTTAATTGTAAATTGAATTTCCCCTTTTTTATGAGCCTCACTTAAAGTAAAAGGATGAGAAGTAAAATTAGAATCTTCATTTATTACTTTTAGGAATGCAAACTGTCCTGGTTTATATTCTAAATCATTACTTAGAGCACTTCCTGTTATTTCTAAGGTTCCTATTGCAACAGTTCTTAGGCTTTTGACCTTATAATTATATTTAAAAGACTTTTTCTCATAAATAAAGATACTATAAACTGCTGATATTATTCCAATTAAGTTTATAAGATTCATCCAAATACTAAAGAAATCTAAGGAGAAAGTAGGGTAGTTTGAACTACCATAATAGTGATAAATACCCATAGAATAAGGAATAATCATAAACTTATGAATTACTTTCCAACGTTCATAATTTAACTTTTTAGCTAAAAGAGCAATTAGTATAAGTGCTACAAATAAGTATAAACTAAAGCTTCCGTACATTGCATAGGGATCTTTGGGGATTCTAATTCCCGATGTTCTTTGTAACTTTTTCCCTATATCAATTGTCTGATTGTGAATTAATATAAGTATTAGTGAAAAAATACTTAAATATTTATGATACAAGTATGATTTATCTAACCCATTAAACATGTAGTCAGCAAATTTATGGCGAGTAGAAATAAAATTAATTAAGCAGAAAAATACCATAACTATTGCAGCGATTAATTGAGAATATTGAGTTATTGCAGGGATATCTCTAGTAGGTCTAATAAAAACCCATGAAATATATGTTATTATAATGCTTATCATTATAATTATTAATCCTTTTTGTTTTTTCATTTTTAACACCTTCAATCATTTAAATTAGCTGACAGTAAGGTATTTTTAATATTAGTTTATAATCTTAAAAAAATTTATGAAGAACTAACTTTTAAATAAATAGTAAAAGTAGTTCCTTTATTTAATTCACTGTCAACTTTAATATTTCCGTTATTTGAATCAATTATAGATTTAACAATAGATAGTCCTAAACCATAGCCACCATGTTTACGTGATCTATGTAATTCACTTCTAAAAAATCTATCGAATATTTCAGTTAGGTGCTCTTTTGGTATTCCAGTACCATTATCTGAAATTTGAAGTTTTAAGTATTCTCCAGTAGCACCATTAACAGAACTTGTATTTATAGTAATAACTCCATTTATTTCATCTGTATGTTGTACAGCATTTTGTACCAAATTAAATATAACTTGTTTAATTTGATTTTTATTAGTGTCAACAAATAAATCTTTATCTAATTGTAGTTCAATTGCTCTCTTTCCAGATAATATTTGAAGCTGAGGGAAGACTTCCTCAATTATTTCATTTATATTTTCTCTTTTTATTTCAACATTAACTTTTTGATCAAGTTTAGTTAGTAATAATAAGTCATTTACTAATTTTGTAAGTCTATCACTTTCAATTAAAATACTATTTAAGGCTAAATCTAACTGTTTTTCATTTTTTGCAGCTCCTCTTAATAAAACTTCTACAAACCCATGAATAGATGTAAGAGGAGTCCTTAATTCATGTGAAGCGTCTGAAACAAACTGTCTCATTTTTTCACGTATAATTTGTTCTTGCTCAAATGAAATTTCAATTCTTTCAAGCATATTATTAAAAGAGTTTGAGAGGGTATCAATTTCAGTTTGCCCAGTATTTATAGGTAATCTCATATATAATTGTTTAGCGTTAATTTTACCTACAGTATCGGTAACATTATATAAAGGTTTTAAAGTTAGTTTAAAAATAGTAACTCCAAGCAGCGAACCTATAAATAAAACAAGTATTGAAGCGACCACATAAATGTATATCTGTTGAAGCAGTATGTCCTGTACTTGCTTTGCTGAAGTACTTAGTTGAATCAATCCAGCTGGTGAATCAAGACTTCCTACTTTACGCCAAATAACAATTTGTAGATTGTTATCTTGATCTTTAACTAAACTATAACCTTCAAGATTTCCACTCATTTGAAATAAATTTAAATAATAATTGCTTGAAAGATTAGGAATAGATATTGGAGCATGGTCATGTTCTTTTATATCACCTACATCTTGTAGAATATCTGAGCTATTATGCCCATTTTCATCCTTAGTTTTACTGTCACCAGCTACAATATTACCTTTTGAATCAATAATAGCGACAGTTGTATAGTTATCTAAAATTTTATCTATTATTTCTGAGCTATATGCTTTTAAAGAATCTGAAGATTGTATCTCACTTAGTTTCTTAGGGTCAACATTATGAATTCTTGCCTCTAATACTTGCTCTTTACTTTTATAGAGATATTGCTTCATAGTAAAATATTGATATGCTCCGATAACTAATAGTAAAAATAATAGAATTAGTAAAAAGCGAGATAAAAGCTTAAAGCGTAAACTTTTAGTGTTAGGAAACTTAAAATTTATTTTCATTGTATAGCCACCTTATAACCAGCTCCACGAACTGTGCGAATTATATTATGATCCTTGTCTCCGATTTTATCTCTTAGGTATCTAATATATACTTCTACAATATTCATTTCTCCATTAAAATCAAATCCCCAGACATTTTCAAGGATAGTTGATTTACTAAGTACTAAACCATTATTTATTAGCAAGTATTTAAGTAAATTATATTCTGTGGGTGATAACTCAAGTAGTTTATCTTTATAGCAAATTTCATGAGCACCATTGTCAATAGAAAAGTCGCCAATGGATAAAAGGTCTGCTAATTCAGGGAAACTGTTTCTAAGCCTAACATTTATCCTAGCTAGAAGTTCTTTAAAGCTAAATGGCTTAACCATATAATCATCAGCTCCTAAATCCAATCCTTTCACTCTATCATCTACGTCATCTCTTGCGGTTAACATTATTATAGATGTTTTTATAAATTTCTTGATTTCTAAGCAAACTTCGTATCCATTAATTCCAGGAAGCATTATATCTAAAATAATAATATGTGGACTCACTTCTTTAGCTAATTTAATTGCTTCATTTCCATCGAAGGCAGTGTGAACTGTAAATCCTTCAGCTTCTAATCCCATCTTTATAAACTCAACAATACTTTCTTCATCATCAACAATTAGAATATTTATTTGTTTATTAAAAAGTGAAGGCATAATTTTTTCTCCTTTGGTTTGTTATTAAATTAAGTTTTAAATAAAAATTAAAAAATTTCAATAGATTTTTAATAATTTCTTTGGAATTCTAAAAATATTAACAGGATTCTCAGCTTATTCTAAGGTTTCTCTCAGTTTAGATTAAGCTAGCATATTTATAATTTATATAGATGATAGGAAGGAGGTTTTAGATTTGTTATGGTTCAAGAAAAATGAAGGTAGTATTCCTATTATTAAATGTTCATATGTGCTTGGTACAATAATTAATTTAAAAGTATATGGGAAAAATGCCACAAAAGGTATAGATAAAAGCTTAAAAAGATTACAAGAGATAGATGATAAGATGTCCGTCTTTAAAGAAGATAGTGAAGTTTCAAAAATAAATAAAAATGCAGGAGTATGTTTACAAAGTGTAAGTATGGATACTTACTATGTTCTTGAAACTTCATTAAAGTATTCAGAAATGTCAAAGGGAGCCTTTGATCCAACTATTAGGCCTTTGATTGATGTTTGGGGGTTTGGGAGAGGCATACAGGAAGTCCCTGATAAGGAGAAAATAGAAAAAGTGCTGAAGCTTGTTAATTATAAGGATATTAGGATTAATAAATATGAACAATCTATTGGACTTAATAATAAAGACCAATCAATAGATCTAGGAGCAGTTGCAAAGGGGTTTGCTGCTGATGAAACAAGAGATATTTTATTAAAAAATAATGTAAAGAGTGCAGTTATAGATTTGGGAGGGAATATTTTTGCACTTGGTGGCAACTTAAAAGGAGACCCATGGAGGATAGGAATACAAGATCCAGTAAAACCAACAGGAACATATATGGGAGTACTTTCTGTTAAAAATAAATCCATAGTTACTTCAGGAAATTATGAAAGATTTTTTATATCTAGAGGGAAAAGATATCATCATATTTTAGACTCAAAAACAGGATTTCCTTCTGAAAATGGAGTAATAAGCGTAACTATCATATCAGATAATTCTATTGATGGCGATGCACTATCAACCTGTGCATATGTTATGGGATTAGAGAAAGGGTATAAATTAATTCAATCTATACCAAATGTTGATGGGATATTTATAACTGAGAATAAGAAAATTTATATTACAGATGGTATCAAAAACAACTTTAAATTAGTAAATGAGGAGTATATAGTAGCTTAATTAAATTTATTTACGAAGAAATAGAATTTATTACATTATTCATAACAAATAGGGAGGCACAAAATGGCTAATTTAAGTAAAAAGATATCTAAAATTCAAATAGCAAGAAAGATTGTACAAGTCATCGGGTTAATACTTTTTCCGGGAGTATTTATCTTAACTTTTAGTGAGATAAGGGACATATATCAAGGAATAATAAATGGAAACTTCACCTTTATACAAATGATTGGAAAGTCTGCAGAAGTAATTACAGTAATTCCAATAACAATATTTTTGGGTAGATTTTTTTGTGGGTGGCTATGCGCTTTTGGAACTTTAAATGATTTTCTATATCTAATATCAAGTAAGATATTTAAGTTAAAGTTTAGAGTAGATGAAACCTTAGATTCTTTATTAAAAAGCTTAAAATACTTGATCCTACTTTTTATTATCTATTTCATTTGGACTGAAAAAAGCACTTTATTTGAATCATCTAGTCCTTGGGATGCATTTGCTCAATTGCCTCAGTTTGGTGATGCAATATCTCAGTATACAATAGGTTCAATAATTCTTATTTTAATAATTATTGGCTCATTATTTATTGAAAGGTTTTTTTGTAGATATTTATGCCCGTTAGGAGCAATTTTTTCACTTACATCTAAATTAAGAATATTCGACATTTCAAAGAAAAGAGATAAATGTGGAAAGTGTAGGATATGTACAAATAACTGTTCAATGGGAATACCAATGTATGAAAGTGACAAAATAAGAAGCGGTGAATGTATTAACTGCTTTAAATGTTTAGATGTTTGTCCAAGGAAAAATACAAAAGCTGAAATATGTGGTGAAAATGTAAGCCCAGCACTAGCTGCTTGTGTAGCCATAGGAGGATTGACAGTACTATATACTGGTGGAAATGTATTAAGTAAAACTATAGAAAATTCATCAATAACACAAAGTCAGAAAAATAATATAGCTGGTAGCTTACAAACAAATAATCAATCTAAAAAATACAAGGATGGAACATATATAGGAACAGGAAATGGGTATAGATCTGGACTTCAAGTTGCAGTTACTATTAAAGAAGGTAAAATATCCAACATTGAAATAGGCTCTAATAATGAAACTCCTAGATTTGCAGAAAGAGCATTTGAAAATTTACCTAGTGAAATTATTACAGCTCAATCTACAGATATTGATGGAGTATCAGGGGCAACAAGAAGCAGTAATGGAATTAAGGAAGCAGTAGAAGATGCATTAAGTCAGGCAGAAGATACATCAGCTACAGCAGATACTAATACACAAACATCAAATTCAACAAATACAAAAAGTAATAACGAAGCTACAAATAATAGTTCAACAAATGATGCAAATACAATTACTAATAATAACAACAATAACTCAAACGCTCAAACAAGCGGAAGTAACTCTACTCAAAATAGTCAATCACAATATAAGGATGGAGTATATGAAGGAACAGGAAGAGGGTATAGACCAAACCTTCAAGTATCTGTAACAGTACAAAATGGTAAAATATCAGCAGTTGAAATAGGAGACAATAATGAAACTCCAAGATTTGCAGAAAGAGCATTTGAAAATTTACCTAGTGAAATTGTTAATGCTCAATCTACTAATGTAGATGGAGTATCAGGAGCAACAAGAAGTAGTAACGGTATTAAAGCGGCAGTAGAAGATGCATTAAGTAAAGCTAAAATGTAGTACTAAATTAAAATAAATTAATTGGAGATGGAAAAAATGAAAAAATCACTATCAAAATTACCTAACATCATAACTAGTTTACGGATATTCTTATCAATTGCTTTTGCATATTTAATTTTAAAACAAGATACATATTCAAATGAAAATTTTGAGGCAATTACCTTAATATTTTTATGTATATGTTTTTCTGATTTTATAGATGGTAAAATAGCACGAAAGACTGGAAATACTACAGTATTTGGAGCTAAGTTCGATGTTTTTGCCGATTTATTTTATATGACAATTTCTTATTCAGCGTTAATAGTGGCAGGAAAGATTTACTTATGGTTTTTAGGTTTTATATTTATTAAATTCTTAGAATTTACAGTGACATCGAATTTTATGAGAAATTATAATAGAAAGTCAGAAAATCCATTTGTTTTTGATAAGTTAGGAAGAATAACTGCAGCTAGCTTTTATATAATTCCGGGAATTACGTGCTTGGTAAGTTGTATAGTACCTTTTTATGGACAAAGCTTAATTAAATATTTACTTTATGCAACATTATTAGCTGGAATTTATTCTTCTAGCATGAGAATAAAAAAATGTTTGGAGTTTAGAAATTTAAATGTTATAGAAACATAAAATAGTCATAAATGGGAAAATTAGCATATCAGTATATGCTACTTCTCTAATAATGTGACACAAATCTTCCCTTAAAACATATTATATATTAAGCAACTAATGATAAAAAAATAATTAACAATACAAGGGGAAGATGAGAATGAGTCAGAATGATGAAATAGTTAGAATCTGTAATGAGGAGTATTCAAAAATCATTGACTATGATAATATTGTTGGATTAGCAAACGGTGTAAAAGTAGTTGGTGGAAAGAACACAGGCGAAAAGTGTATTGCAATTTTTGTTAAAGAAAAGTTACCTACTAGTTCACTAGATCCATCAAAAATAATTCCAAAAACAATTAATGGGATACCAACTGATGTAGTTCAAGTTGGTGAGATAAAGGCCTTGGGCTTAACCCAAAGAATAAGACCTGCCATGGGTGGATACAGTGTTGGAGTAGTAGGTATTACAGCAGGTACCATTGGTTGTGCAGCTTTTAATGGATATGGACTTGAAACTCAGCATTATATCTTGAGTAATAACCACGTTTTAGCAGATGAAAATAGAGCACCTTTAGGTTCTCCAATCGTTCAACCAGGACCAATAGATGGTGGAGTAATTCCAGGAGATATTATAGGGAATTTAGTAGATTTTGAACCTATCAGGTTTATTTCTACAACTAGAATACCAATAAATATTGTAGATTGTGCGATAGCTTTATGTCCAAATGAAAATATATCTTCCGAAATTATGTGGCAAGGATATATTAATGGAATAACAAACCCTGTTGTAGGACTAGCTGTTAAGAAAACAGGGAGAACAACTGGATTTACTATTGGTAATATATTATATACTAATGCAACTGTTATAGTAGGTTACGATACAGGCGATGCATTATTTGTAAATCAGATTATTACTAATAATATGTCAAAGGGTGGAGATTCCGGAAGTCTTTTATTGGACAAAGAAAACAATGCTGTAGGGCTACTATTTGCAGGAAGTTCAGAGTTTACAGTCTATAATCCAATAAAAAATGTATTGAGAGTATTAAATGTAAATTTGGCATAATCATGGGACAAGCATTTCGCTAAATTAAGAAAGCTACTATTACAAAATAAAGTGTAATAGTAGCTATATTTATAGTATCATGATAAAATGAGTTTTTCTTTACCATTTAGTATACTTTTATTATAATATTAATTATAAGATAAATTTGATTTTAAATATTTATAACTAATTAGGAAGGCAGGTTAAAATGAAATTAGATAAGAGATTAGTACAATATTGTTTATATGCAGCAGGAACTGTACTTCTGATTTATATGTGTATATCAATTTTTAACAACTTAGGGAGTATTATTTTAGTAGTTTCCGATACACTTGTAAAAGTAGTTAACTTAGTAAAACCATTAATTATAGCTTTAGTAATTACATACTTATTGAAGCCAGGGGTCCATGCTATTGAAGGATTTTTAGAGAGTAGAAAAATCTTGAAAAAAGCTTCTTCAAGAAGAACAATTGGTATTTTGCTTATGTATACTTTAGTATTAGCAGTTTTCGTTGGTATAATTTCTGGTATATATGTTATGGTTGGAGGCAAGCTTTCAAATAATACAACTATAGCCAATATGACTATTTATTTAACTGAGCATTTGAATAATTCAACATTATCAGTTAACTCTATAACTGAAAAATTAAAAAGTCTAAATATTTCAATTCCAGAAGATTTAAATAGTAAAATAGCTCAAGGTATAAGTTCTGTTCAATCATACGTTTCAACAAGTATAGGAAGTATAACAAATTTTATAGTTAATTTAGGTGGTAATATAGCTACATTTTTTATTGCCTTAGTATTGAGTATCTATTTAATTAAGGATTCTGAATATTTTAGAGATTTGTGGAATAAGATATTTAATCTTATATTTAAGAAAAGTAATGCAGGATATAAGCTCAAAGAAATATTCAGTATAATTGATAATACATTTAATAATTACATTAGAGGACAACTTTTAGAGGCATGCATGGTAGGAATTTTATCCACAATAGTCTTATATTTTATAGGAATCGATTATGCAATTGTAATAGGTATAATTGCAGGTATTTGTAATATGATTCCATATATTGGACCACTTGTAGGAACTGTTCTTGCAGTTGTAATGGCATTACTTAGTGGTGAGCCAATAACAGCTTTGTATGCTGTAATTGGAATGCTTGTGGTTCAACAATTAGACAATAATTTATTGGCTCCCAAAATCGTTGGAGATAGTGTTGGATTACATCCAGTGTTCACTATGCTTGCAATTCTTATTGGGGGTAATGTCGGAGGACTAATAGGAATGTTAATAGCAGTTCCTGTTGCAGCTTCAATGAAAATCTTATTTAGCAAGTGGTATTCATCATATATGGAAAGAGCGCATGAATAATTAAATAAAATAATAATTAGAAAGTCTTACAAGTTTGGTAAGACTTTTTAGTTTACTTATGAATAAAAAAAACTTAGTATGTTATGGTATAATAAGGTATAAATAATAAAAAAATACAGAGGTGAAGCTTAAAGTGGAGGATAATATAATTAAAGCATATAACATAGACTTAAGATTACAAATAGAAGCCTTAGAAAAAATACTTTATTCAAGTGAAATGATAAAAACTGCTCTAGAAAGAGCTGAAAAGTTAGAAATAGAAAATTATTATATTGGGGCAGGGAGTATTGCACAAACAGTTTGGAATTATATTTCTAATAAGACTTTAAGTTATGGAATAAAAGATATTGATTTTGTATACTTTGATAATGAAAACTTAAATATTGAATCTGAAAATAAAATAATTAATAAGATTAGAAGCTTATATTCTGATATGAATATAGAAATTGATATTAAAAACCAAGCAAGAGTACACCTTTGGTATAAAGATCATTTCGGGTATGATATTACACCATATAACAATCTTGAAGAAGCAATAAATACTTGGCCAACTACTGCAACAGCAATTGGTGTAAGGAAAGATAAAAATAATGAATTAAAGATTTATGCACCCTATGGACTTAATGATTTATTTGGGAAAATAGTACGTGCTAATAAAGCACAGATAACTAAAGAAATTTATGAAGATAAAGTAGAGAAATGGATATTAAAATGGCCAGATTTAAATATTATACCATGGGAGAAATAAGTATTAGGTGAAGTTATGAATAAAGAGATAGAAAAAAATAAAAAAGAAATAATAACTTTTTTAATAGCAGTTTTTTTGATTACATATGCAATGGGTACGTTAATGTTTTTTGTTTTTAAAAAAGTAGATTCGGATTCAAATTCAAGTTTTGCTCAAGTTCAAATGTTTTATCCAGCATTAAGTTCTATTTTGCTATCAATATATTATGAAAGAGATAATATTAATAAAAAATTACATGTGTTCTATAGGTTATATATAGCCCTAAGTTTAATATCTATTCTAATTTTAATATTAGGAGTATTTTTCTTCCAAAGTAAGCTATCAATTATACTTAATATAAGTTTAGCTATCTTTAGCATAATAACTATAACTATGATATTTATGAACAAAGATGGAAGCTTTGAAAAAACTAATTTAGTTTTCAATAAGAATTTGAAGAGTGTAATTAAGTTTGCTTGTATATTTATATTATTAAAATTATTTTTAATAATGATTAGTCAAGTGGTAAATGGAGATTTAAGAGAGTTAATAAAAGCTCTACTAACTACACCACTAATAGTGTTACTAACACCATTCTATTTGGGATTTACTTACTTATTGTTTTTTGGCGAGGAATTTGGCTGGAGAGGATATTTACAACCTCGACTACAAAATGTATTTGGTAAAAAAGTTGGGGTAATTATCTTGGGAATAATATGGGGAGTATGGCATTTACCACTTTGTATAATGCTTTATAGTCCGTCAACTCCAATAAAATGTATAATATATTATGTTGTTTTTTGCACAACAATTGGTATTTTTATAGGATTTGTTTATATGAGGACTAATAACTTATGGTCCGTAATTTTAATACATATGATCAATAATTCTATGATTTTTGACGCAGATAGCACTTATGGAACCGTAATTACATTAAAAGATTTATTATTTAACAGTCTTTTATATATTATAGTTTTTGTACCATTTTTATTTGCAAAAGAATATAAAGATAAAAAGGTTATAGAAAGTTGTAGGGAGGATTTAATATGAAGATAGTATATAGGTTATTACTTATTTTACATCTTATTGTTGGGATTGGAGCAATGGCGGGAGGATTGGCAGCAATTCTTAATCCACAATCACCTATGGGAATGCCAACAACGACATTGAAAAATTCACCATTCACAGATTTTTTAATTCCAGGAATAATTTTATTTGTGGTAATTGGCTTAGGAAATATAATAAGTGCATTAGTTTTTATTTTTAAAACTAAACTACAAGGCTATATAAGTGGGGTTATAAGTTTTGCATTAGTAATTTGGATAATAGTTCAATGTATAATGTTAAATGATATTGTTTTTCTACATGTATTATTTTTTTCAATTGGAGTTGTACAAGCAGTTTTATCTATAGCAGTTTTATTTGAGAGTCGTCAATTTCCTACCAATATTGTAATTGGCATATATAGTAAATTCCATAGATGATTATTAAAACCATTGAGAACTTTCAATGGTTATTTTTTTACTAATTTGCATATTACATATTTAAAGTAATCTAGGAAATCATAAATTATAATTAAGTAAATTCTAAATAAATATGCTTCATGCTAACAATTAATTATAAAGTGGTGATGATATTTATGACAGTATTTAATAAAATCAGGGGATATGTAAGAAGTAATTCTAAAGAGAAAAATGATATAAATTATTATCTAAATCAAAATTATAAAATAAACCCATTAACAGAATCACTAAGAATATCTATTATTTATGGAGTAGCAGGAGTATTGTGGATAGTCCTATCTGATCAGGCAACAAGTGTTATTGTTTCAAATATTTCAGATTATAAAATTGTTGCAATGTATAAGGGGTGGGTTTATGTAATAATTACAACACTTTTAATTCTTGTTTTAATAGAAAGAAGATTAACGTTATTTAAAAAAGCTATAGAAAAAATTTATAGCAATATGGAGGAGATAAATGAAGTTAATGAAGAACTTATTGTATTGGAGGAAGAATTAAGAGAACAAAATGATCAACTTAAGAAAAGTCAAGATTCTTTAGCAATTAGTGAACAAAGATATGAATTGGCAGTTGAAGGAGCTGATTGTGGAATTTGGGATTGGGATATAGAAAATGGAGTTTACTTCTTTTCAGAAAAGTGGAAAAATTATTTAGGGTATGAAAAAAATGAAATAAGTAATAACTTTGATGCATGGGTATATCTAATACATCCAGATGAAAGAGAAGATGTGATAGAAAAAATCAATGAGTATTTATCTTCTAGGGAAGGGCCTTATGAAAGCATCTATAGAATGAAAAGTAAAAATGGAGAATATAGATGGATATTGAGTAAAGGAAAAGGAATTTGGACAAAGGAAGGCAGGCCGGTAAGAGTTGCTGGTTCACATGCTGATATCACAGAACATAAAATTGCTGATGATAGATTGAATTTTCTTGCTAGGTATGATTCGCTTACAAAATTACCTAATAGACTTTACTTTGAAGAAAAAGTTAATGAGATCATTTATAACTGCAGTGAAAATAGTAGATTTTCGCTAGTTTATATGGATGTGGATAATTTTAAAAATATTAATGATACATTAGGACATGAAACGGGCGACATGTTGTTAAAATATATATCAAGCATATTAATTGAAGAAATCAAAGAACCAAATTTTGCAGGAAGACTTGGTGGAGATGAATTTGCAATCTTATTTAAGAATCCTGAGAATAAAAGAGAAGTTAGGATTAAATTAAACAATATATTAGTTAAGCTAAAAGAGCCTTGGGTTTGTAATAAACATAAGTTCTTCAACTCATATAGTATTGGAATAGCACAGTACCCTGAAAATGGCTGTACTTTATCTACCCTGTTAAAAAATGCAGATATAGCAATGTATAATGTTAAGAAAAATTCAAAAGACAACTTATGTTTTTATACCGAAGCAATGCAGGAGAAAGAACTAAAATATGTTGAGTTAGTAAATGATCTTAGAAGTGCAATTGAAAAGGAAGAATTTAAATTAGTGTATCAACCTATAATAAATTTAAATACATTTGAATTAATAGGGGTAGAAGCATTAATTAGATGGAATCATCCTGTAAAGGGAATTATATCTCCAATGGAATTTATTCCGTTAGCAGAGGAAACAGGGCTAATATTTTATATTGGCAGCTGGGTATTTAAAGCTGCAATGTTACAAAAAAAAGAATGGGAGGAAATGGGACACCACAATATACAAATGTCAGTAAATATTTCGGGAAGTAGAATTACTAGAAAGAGTTTAACTGAAGATATTATAAATATTATAAATGAAGTAGGATTAAAATTTGACGAAATTCAACTAGAGATAACCGAAACAGAGGTAATGAAAGATGTTGATGCTGCAATAGAAGTATTAAATGTTTTAAAAGCTAAAGGGATTAAAATAGCACTAGATGACTTTGGAACAGGATATTCTTCAATAACATACCTGCAAAAATTGCCAATTGATGTAGTTAAAATTGATAAAAGTTTTATAGATGGAGTTTCTCAATCAAAAGAAGATAATATAATCTTAGAGAATATTATAAAGCTTACGCATGACTTAAAATTAAAGGTAGTTGCAGAAGGGATAGAAACAAAGGAGCAACTAGAATTTCTAAAAGATAAAAAATGCAATTATGGGCAAGGTTATTTATTTAGTAAACCAGTTAATAAAGAAGAACTTGATAAATTATTAATGATTTCACAGCTAGTTTACAATTAATACTATTAAAACAATTTTATTACATATTACTTCAATTTTGTATAAAAATGTCTCTTTTTTCGATAAGTACCTCATAGAATATATAAAGTAAATTGCAAGGGAGATAGTGCTCCGGGACCTTTATTTAATGCAGATGTTAGTATAACAAGATTTTATCCTGATGCAGCTGATTCATCTACTGCCACATTAGTTGAATTCTTAAACGGAGTAATTGTTTCAATTTGTAATATTGAAACAATTCAAAGTGATAGCTTAATTGATAATAGTGCAGATAGAATTCCTGATCAGTTAAAAGAGTTATTGGATGCTTCAATTAGAGAAATTCCAGCAGCATGTGTAAATAGTTGTAAGAACCAATTAAGACTTATTTTTGAAGCCCATATAGGTTATGTTGCAACAGATATAGATACACATTCTAATAATAGAATTACTAATGGTACAGTTATCGACACTGGAGCAGGAGTTGCACTTTTAGGTCTAACTAATAATACTGTCAGTGCAGTAGTTAACTTGTGTTTCGTAGGTGATGTAACGTTTGGAGCTCAACCTTAGTTATTGAAAAAAAGATAAATTATATCTATGATAAAAGGTTATGGAATATTTTGTTTCATAACCTTTTAGCTATAAATAAAAATATATAATTTAAGTTTACAAGGATAGAATTTAAAACTATAATAATACTTAAGAAAAGACTTTTGTTAAGTATTGTTGAAAGTCTAAGGAGGAAAGATGTTACAAGTCTCTAATAATACAATTAAAGTAAAGCAAATAAATATTCAGCTAATAAAAAATGCATTAAAAGCCTCAAGTTATGGAACAAAAACTACTATAGCTAAGGCCACAGGACTTAGTATTGCAACCTGCGGAAATATTTTAAATGAACTTTTAGAAAAAGGTGAAGTGCTTGAAATAGACTTAGAGGAATCTAATGGGGGTCGCCCTGCAAGACGTTTTATATATAATGCCGATTACGCATATATTGCATGTATGTATCTTAGAACTGAAGGCAAAGAAAATTCGATAAGTTATGTAATAACAAATTTGCTTGGGGAGAACATTGAAGAGGGAAAGATTATTGTAAAATCAATAAATTTTGAACTTATAGATACTACAATTGAAGAATTGATTATGAGATATGAAAACATAATGGCTTTAGGAATCGGAGTCCCTGGAGTAGTACATGATGGCCATATTGGGGTTTGTGATATCAGTGATTTAGTTAATTTCCCACTTGGAGAAAAGTTGAAAGAAAAATATCAAGTGGAAGTTATTATTGAAAATGATATGAATTTTACTGCTTTTGGTTTCTATGAAAAACAGGAATATGATGAAGATAAAACCTTAGTTTATGCTCTTTTCCCTAAAGATAACTTGCCTGGAGCAGGTATCATAATCGATGGACATATGTTTAAAGGTAATACCAAGTTTGCGGGTGAATTATCCTTTCTGCCTTTTGATATGAAAAGAGAAGAACAACTTATAAAGTTAAATAATAATAGAGATTTTTTAAAGATTGTAGTAAAATCAATTACTTCAATCATTGCTATAATTAATCCTGAAACTATAGTATTAAGTGGTGATTTATTTAAAGGTAATGAACTAGATGAGATTTACAAAGAATGTACAAAGATCATTCCAAAAGAACACATGGCTAATATTTTTATAAAAGAGGATATACATGAAGATTATATGAATGGAATTGTTTCAATTACGTTAGAAAGTTTAAATTATAATATTAAATTAATTGAAAGAAAAATATAAGGTGGAGGGTTAAAAATGAGTTATATAGACTTGCATATGCATTCAAATTACAGTGATGATGGTGAATTTTCACCTAAAACTATAGTGGATTTATGTTTAGAGAAGAAACTAAAATATTTTTCAATTGCAGATCATAATTCTGTAAAAGCAATAAGTGAAGCAAAAAAATATTGTCAGGATAAAAATATAACAATAATACCTGGCATAGAATTAGACTGCACTATTAATGGTGTTAATCTTCATTTATTAGGATATGGAGTTGACTATAATAATCCTATATTTAATGAAATTGAGGAAAATATAATATCTCAAGAGCAATTTGCATCAAAAAAAAGAATGAAGCTTGTTAGAGAACAGGGAATAGAATTTTCAGATGACTATATTAACTCTATTTCAAGAAATGGCGTTGTAAATGGAGAGATGATAGCTGAAGCAGCAATGGAATTTGACAAATATAAGAAAAATCCATTATTAAAACCTTATTATGAAAATGGGGAAAGAAGTGATAATCCTTATGTTAATTTTTATTGGGATTATTGCTCTCAAGGCAAGCCAGCCTATGCAGAAGTTAAGTTTATAAGTCTTAAAGAAGCAATAAACATAATTTTAGAATCAGGAGGGGTACCTGTACTTGCACATCCAAGTAATAATGTTAAAGAAAGAGAAGAATTACTTAAGGAGATCATAGAAAGCGGAATAAAGGGTATGGAAGTTTATAGTAGCTATCATAATAAAGAGCAGACAGAGTACTATAAAGAAAGTGTATTAAAAAATAATTTAATATCAACCTGCGGAAGTGATTTTCACGGAAAAACAAAACCAAGTATCAAGTTAGGAAGTACAGAATGTGAAAATTCTGAAGAAGAGATAATTGAAGGGTTAAGAAAATTTATAAAATTTTAGGTTGTGATGAGAGGTGGGAATAACTATGAATCAAAAAGACAGAATGTTAGCAGGATTGCCCTATAAAGCATGGTTAGATGGATTACCTGAAGAACGAATGGAAAATAAAAAGAAGATATATGAGTATAATCACTGTCACCCAGAAGAAAAAGAGAAAATTGATAAATTAATAAGAGAAATTCTTGGGAAAACAGGTGTATGTATAAATATCGAAGCGCCGTTTCATTGTGACTATGGAAAGAATATAGAGGTTGGAGATAATTTTTTTGCAAACTATAACTGTACAATTTTAGATGTTGGGAAAGTAATTATAGGGGATAATGTGCAATTTGCACCAAATGTCTCTCTATATACTGCAGGACATCCAATACATCCTGACTCAAGAAATTCTGGATATGAATATGGAATAGGTATAACAATAGGAAATAATGTTTGGCTTGGAGGAAATGTTGTAGTAAACCCAGGAGTTCATATCGGAAATAATGTAGTTATTGGCTCTGGAAGCGTTGTAACAAAGGATATTCAAGATAATGTTATAGCAGCAGGAAATCCATGTAAGGTTATTCGTGAAATAACTGAAGATGATCGTAAGTATTACTATAAACAGAACAAATTTGATGTAGATGATTATAACACTTAGGTTGATCCTTAATTAAAAATAGAGCAATATTTAAGTTATACCTTCATGTAGTTAAACATATTTTATAATGTTAACTTATATGGAGGTATTAATGATTACTATAAGTTTATGTATGATTGTAAAAAATGAAGAAAATGTTATATGTAGATGTCTTAATTCCATCAAAGATATTGTAGATGAAATAATAATAGTAGATACTGGTTCATCAGATAAAACTAAAGAAGTAGTAAGAGCTTATACTGATAAAATATATGATTTTAAGTGGATTGATGATTTTTCGGCTGCAAGAAATTTTTCTTTTGAGAAAGCAACTATGGATTATATACTGTGGTTAGATGCTGATGATGTAATGTTAGAGGAAGATAGAAAAAAATTTTTAAAACTAAAAGAAACAATGGCATCTGATATTGATGAAGTAATGATGAAGTATAATGTGGGACTAAATCAAAGAGGGGAAGTGACTTTATCCTATTATAGAGAAAGACTTTCTAAAAGAAGTAAAGGATATAAGTGGCACGAACCAGTTCATGAATACCTTGAAATTAACGGGAAAATAATTAATTCTGATATTTGCATAACACATAAAAAAGAACATGAAAATGAAAAAGGAAGAAATCTAATAATTTATAGAAAGTATCTATCTGAAGGGAAAAAACTTACTATAAGAGGGTTATTTTATTATGCACGAGAGCTTTATTATAATGAATATTATAGTGAGGCAATAGAAAGCTTTAATAAATTTCTAGATTCAAATAAAGGATGGCAAGAAGACAATATAAATGCTTGTTTAGACTTGGCTAAATGCTATAGTAATTTAAATGATAAAAAGAATTGTTTAAGAATTTTATTAAGAAGCTTTGAATATGATACACCAAGAGCTGAGGCATGTTGTAATATTGGCTATTATTATTTTGAAAAAAATGATTATAAAAGAGCAATTTTTTGGTATAAGTTAGCTACAAGCATTGAGAAACCAGAAAGTGGATGGGGATTTATTTATAATGATTACTGGGACTACATTCCACTTATGCAACTGTGCGTATGTTATGATAGGCTAGGAAATATAAATGAAGCTATGAGATATAATAACAAAGCAGCAGAATGTAAACCAAATGATCAAGCAGTACTTTATAATAAAAAATATTTTGAAAGTTTAAAGAGTAAGTAGAAAAAGAGCTAGTTTTTTAGCTCTTTTTTTATTAAATTAACTAGTGAGTGTTGTAGATTTAAATAGAGAATAAATCATATCAACGCCTTTTTCAATATATGAATTTATATCTTTTATACTTTCGTCATAAAGAATTTTATGGCATATATCATCTATGATTAGATTGCAATAATGAAGAAAGATAGCGGAATCTTCTTCACTTTTAAAAGGAATAGACATGATTTCAAAAACTTCGTAAATTTTCTTTGTTCTTTCTATTTCTTGAGCTTCTTTTAAATTTCTAACGTCCTTATCTAATAAAGTTAAGGCATCTAATTCATCATGATAGAGTTTAGAAAAATTGTGATACTGAATCATTAATTTCACAAATACTCTAAATATTTCTTTTACAGCATTTTCGTTTTCTAAATCAATTATCTTATTTTCCATCCAAAAATCTTTCGTAGGATAAATAAATCTGTCAGATACCATTTTTTGAACATGTAAGTAAATGTCTTTTTTATCTTCAAAATATGCGTATACAGAACCGGTAGCAACGCCAGCTTCTTTAGCGATATCTGCAGTAGTAGTGTTATAGTAACCTATTTCGTTGAATAGCTTAAATGAAGCCTGAATAATTTTATCCATCTTTTCTAAAGCTCTTTTTTGTGTTGGTTTTCGTATTCTTCTTTCCATATTATCACCTAATATAATATTAAAATAGCTAAAATGAAAAGTCAATAATATGAAATTTATTTCATGTTATTGACAGGAGAAAATTCTATTGATAATATATGAATATGAAATTAATTTCACATTACAATCTAAGGAGTGTTACCATGAATAGAAAAGAAAAAATTTTAGCATTTATTTCATTAGCAATCGCATGTTTTTTAACCGTTTTGGATGGAACAATAGTAAATGTATCGTTACCTTCTATGGCTAATTATTTCAATACAAACATTACAGGAATTTCTTGGGTTAGCACATCATATTTAATCCCTTTTTCAGCATTACTTATTAATTTTTCTAAAATTGCAGATATTTACGGAAGAAAGAAATTATTTTTAATTGGATTATTTATCTTTGGAATTTCTTCTGTATGTTGTGGTCTTTCAACTTCATTACCAATGATTATATTTTTTAGAATAATTCAAGGTGTAGGGGCAGCTATTTTAACTCCATTAGCAATACCTTTAGGCATTGAACTTTTTGGAAAAGATGCTATGGGAAAATTAGCAATTATTATTGGAATGATTATATCTATTTCAGCTGCATCTGGTCCAGTATTAGGTGGGGTCTTGAATGAAGCTTTTAATTTTAAAGCTATTTTTTATGTGAATATACCTTTCATCTTAATAGCATTATTTTTAGGTGAAAAATATGTAGTTGAATGTTATGATAGAACAATTGAGAAAAAAGTTGATATTGTAGGTTCGATTCTTCTAGCATATGGCTTAGGCGCACTTACATTCTTGTTAGTTAAAGGAAATGAATATGGATGGAGTAGTAATAAAATTATTTTTTTAATGATAACATCACTAGTATCTATAATAATTTTTTTATTATATGAAAGAAAAATTCCTAACGCAATGATAGATTTTAGTTTATTTAAGACAAAAAGCTATACAGCATCAATTATTTTAATTTCAATAATCTTTTTTGCATATATGCCTATTTCATACCTTATGAATTTTTATCTTGAAAATCAACTTGGGTATTCGGTTCTAAAATCAGGGTTAATTATTGGAATAACAAGCGCAACTTCATTTATAATGTCACCAATATTCGCACTAATTTCTAAAAAAACTTCTTCAAGAGTTGTTTCACTCTTCGCAATTGTATTTATTTCCTTAGGAGATTTAATGTTTATATTTATGAATAGTAGCAACAATACTAAAATTATTTATATAGCATTTATTATACTTGGATTAGGTATGGCTTCTACAACGCCACTGTATCAAAGTGCATTTGAAGAGATTTCTCTTGATAAAAATGGAATGGCATCTGGTATACTAAATAGCTTAAGACAATTAACAGCATGTATTGCAATTGCATTAGTTTCTACTTTAAGTACACATTATACAAATATAGCAATTGATAATACAAAAAATAAAATAATAGAAAAAGTAAATGAAAATGTAGTTCTAGAACAAGAAGTTAAGGACACAATCAATGATAAGATTAATGATTCATCAGCTAGCAAAGGAGAAGGCTTTTCAAAAGAAATGGTACACAATATAATATCTATGAAGGAAAAAACGATTTTACCTACAGTTCCACAAAATATGCAAGAGGCGGTATTAAAGAAATTTCAAGCGCAAGAGATTGAAATAAATAAAGTGTTACAAGATATAAACAAAATTAAAGAAGATGAAAGTAATAAAGTTTATAATAAGTGTTACTTGATAACTGGCATAATTGCATTATTTGGATTGTTTGTAGTGCCTTTTAATATTAGAAATGAAAGTAAGAGTGGAAAAAAATCTAATGCCATGGCATAGAATATAAAGAGATATTAGTTTATTGTATATAATAGAAATAATTAACTACTTAAAATTAAAATGTGTTTTAAGATAGGTTTATAATAGTAGTTATAAACCTATTTTTTTTGTTAATTAAAAGGAGGAATGTAAAGTGACACAAGTTTTTAGAAATGATACTATGAAGTTTAAATTAAGACAGTCACCAGTAACTGAGTTCTCTTGGCATACCAGTGAAAGTTTATCAGAACTAGCTAAATCGAAACATATGCAATTTAATGAAAGACTACTTGATCCGGGAAAATATTCATATCCATATCATTTTCATAGAAATTCGGAAGAGTTATTTATAATAATTTCAGGAGAAGTTACACTGAGGACTCCTAAAGAATTCTTAATTTTAAATGAAGGTGATATTGTATTTTTTGAAATGGGGCCAAGCGGAGCACATCAATTATACAATCACACCACTGAACCATGCAAGTTTTTAGATATCAGGACAGTATTTGGGCTAGATGTATGTGAATATCCAGATTCAGGGAAAATCAATATTTTGCCATATGAAGAGATATACGAAAGTAGTGCAAAAGTAGATTATTATAAGGGAGAAGAAAATGTAAAAGATAAATGGTGAATAAATATTAAATTTAATTAGAATTATATACATAGCTTTTATTTAGCTTGAATATTCTAGTTATAAGAATAATAGTATTAAAGAGGCATTATGTACCAATTAATACCAAAACCTTTATCTAAGCTATTTAATTATGTGAGTAGGGATTTCTTAGAAATAGATAAGCTAATTTTAATGAGAGAAGAAGAAATTGTGGACAGTGGTACAAGACAAGGAACTATAGGAGTATCCTTACCAGATGGAGTAGAAAAGAGATGGATTAGAGATCTTGCAGCAATGGAGAAGGAAGCAAAAGATAAAGGTGCATTTTTAAAATCAGAAGTTTCAAATAACGTGTTTGCTAATCAAGATGCAAAAGTGGATAAATTGTTATCAGAGGGTATAAGTATATTAGTAATAGCTCCAACAGATTCAGTTGCTGCAGCTTCAATAGTTGACAAAGCACATAAAGTAAATGTTAAAGTAATTGCCTATGATAGAATAATAAAAAATAGTGATGTTGATTTATACGTAACCTTTGATAGCCAACGAGTTGGAGAAATTCAAGGACAATATCTTACAAAAACTGTTCCAAAAGGTAATTATATTATTTTAACAGGAGATCCTGAAGATAATAATTCGGCACTTTTGTTAAAAGGAGCAATGGAATTTATTCAACCTCTAGTTACGCAAAGAGAAATTAAAATAGTTACAAATATGCCAGTATTAAATTGGGATCCTAAAAATGCATATAAAATAGTAGCTGATTCACTAAAGGCTAATAAAAATAACATAAATGCAATATTAGCACCAAATGATGCAATTGCCGGAGCGGCAATAGATGCATTAAAAGAACAAGGATTAGCAGGAAAAGTTATAGTTACGGGTCAAGATGCTGATGTTGAAGCAGCAAAAAGGATAGTACAAGGAACTCAAGCAATGACTGTTTTCAAAGATACAAGAGCTTTAGGAGCAACAGCAATAGATGCAGCAATAAAACTTTCAGAAGGAAAAGCATTAGATCTAAGTGGTACAACCAATAATGGTAAAATTGAAGTACCATCTATTTTATTGGATTCTGTAGCTGTGACAAAAGATAATTTAGAGGCCATCCTAATAAATAGTGGATTTATTAAAAAATCTGATGTTTTTACTACCTAATAATTTGGGTAGTTTTTTATTTTATTGACATAAAAAGATTATAAAAATGATTCTTAGTTTTTAATATATGAAAACATTCATAGATAAATGATTATTTGAATAAATTTATAAATAAATAATTAGTTTATAGAGGTAATCATGTTCCTAAGTTTACCAAATGAATTTCATGTACCTATTAGGTTTATAAATAAAGACATTTTAGAATTTAATGAAGTATTCTTTAATTTCAGACAAGCACCAATAGGGGTATCCCTACCCTTACAGCAGGAGGAAAGGTGGATTAAAGATTTAGAAGCAATGAAGCAACGGGCTAAAGAAATTGGTGTTTCATTAGATGTCAGACTAGCTAGAGATGAAAATGAGCAAAAAGCACAAGTCGATGAACTGATTATGAAAGGCAGTATTGGAGTTTTAATCATAGCTGCTATTAATCCTTTGGCTTTTGAGAGCTTAGTAGATAAAGCACATAAGTCAAATATTAAAGTGATTGCATATGATAGATTAATAAAAAATAGTGATTTAGATTTATATATTACCTTTAATAATGAAAGAGTTGGAGAACTACAGGGAAGATATTTAATCGAAAAGGTTCCAAAAGGTAACTATATTATCTTATCAGGAGATCCTGAGGATAATAATGCCAAGCTAGTTAAAGAAGGGGCAATGGCATTTATAAATCCGCTTGTAACATTGAGAGATATAAAAATTGTTACAGATAAAGCAGTAGATAATTGGGATCCTAAAATTGCATATGGTTTTGTAAAAGAGGCATTGATTGCTAATAAGAATTCTGTAAATGCAGTGTTAGCACCAAATGATGATATTGCAGGTGGGGCAATAGATGCTTTAAAAGAACAAGGGTTAGCAGGAAAAGTTGCTGTAACTGGTCAGGATGCAGATTTTCAAGCTATTCGTAGAATTATAGAAGGTACACAATCTATGACAGTTTTTAAGGACACAAGGGAGTTGGGAAAAGTAGCCATTGAATCTGCAAAAAAACTAGCACTTGGTGAAGCAATAGATTCGACTGATACTATTAATAATGGTAAAACAGATGTGCAATCTATATTTATTTCACCTACATTGGTAACTAAAGATAACTTAGTTCAAATACTTATAAATAGTGGATACTTAAAAAAAGAAGATGTATATGGAAAGAATAACCTTAAGTAAATCTTAATTAAAAAACTGCCTAACTTAGGCAGTTTTTTAGAAATTCAAACAAGATTTTTATTTAAATGCTTTCAAAACTATAGTAGCATTATGTCCACCAAAACCTAGAGAGTTTGATAGAGCATAAGTTATATCAGTAGATATGCCTTTATTTGGAGTGTAATTTAAATCGCATTCAGGATCCGGAGTATTATAGTTTATTGTAGGAGGTATAAATCCATCTTTAAGTGCTAGAGCAGTTATAATTGCTTCAACTGCACCAGTAGCCCCTAACATATGTCCAGTCATTGATTTTGTAGAACTAATAGGTAATTTATAAGCATATTCACCAAAAACAGTTTTAATAGCAGCTGTTTCATTCTTATCATTAGCTGAAGTAGAAGTACCATGAGCATTTATATAGCCTATCTCTGATGGGTTTATTCCTGCATCATCAATTGCTGTTTTCATTGATCTTGCTGCACCTTCGCCACCCTCTGCTGGTGAAGTAATGTGATAAGCATCATTAGTGCAACCATATCCAACAACCTCAGCAATAATATTGGCACCTCTTTTAATTGCATGTTCGTATTCTTCAAGAATTAGCATTCCAGCACCTTCACCCATGATAAACCCATCTCTCTCTTTATCAAAAGGTCTTGAAGCAGTAGTTGGATCCTCATTTCTAGTCATGGCTTTGCTTGAACAGAAGCCAGCTAAACATAATCTAGTAATTGAGGCTTCAGTACCACCAGCGATTATTGCGTCAGCGTCACCTCTTTGGATAACCTTAAATGCATCTCCTAATGTATTTGTAGAAGTTGCGCAGGCTGTTACTGTACATTCAACAAAACCTTTTGCACCAAATCTTATAGCAATAAGACCAGATGCCATATTGGATATCATCATAGGTACTAAAAATGGACTAACTCTTCCTGGACCTTTTTCAATTAGAGTGTTATATTGATTTTCTAAAGTTTCGATTCCACCAATTCCTGAACCTACAATTACGCCTAGACGTTCTTTGTTGACATTTTCTAAGTCAAGCTTAGAATTCTCTATGGCCATTTGCGCTGCAGCAACAGCGTACTGTGAGAATCTATCCATTCTCCTTATTTCTTTTTTTTCAATATAATTTTCAGGATTAAAATCTTTAATTTCAGCTGCAACTTTTGTAGGCATATCTGAAACATCAACTCTTTCTATTTTACTTATTCCACTTTTTCCTTCTTTTATGTTATTCCAGAATTCTTCAGTTCCCATACCAACAGATGAAACTACACCTGTTCCAGTGATTACTACACGTTTTTTCATTTTATAAACCTCCATCTTATATAAAGTATTAATATTCACATATATTTACACTAAATAAAATATCATATATAATTTATTAAAAATGAACAACAATTGCTTTTTTAAGCATCGATTGAGGTTATTATGATTGATTTAAAGGATACAATAGAAGAATGCATAGAATATATTGAGGATAATATCTACAATAAAATATCTTTAGATGAAATTTCTAAAGAGACTGGAATATCAAAATATTATCTTCATAGAGTATTTAAATCCCTAACAGGCGAGTCTATCATAGAATATGTGCAATCAAGGAAACTTACTTCAAGTATAAATGAATTGGTACATACTAATAAGAGAATTATAGATATTGCAATGGATTATGGCTTTAATTATGAGCAATCTTATATTAGAGCTTTTAAGAAAAAATTTGGACACACACCATTAAAAGTTCGTACAGATGATGTTTCAATGGTACTTACAGAAAAAATAAATATAAATGATATACTTTCTGTGGACAATTCTATAACCTATAAACCTTCTTTTATATTTAAACAAAAATTTAATATTGTAGGTACTGAATATAAGATAATGAGCAAATCTGGAGACAATGCAGCTAATACTTATGGACGTGAGTTCTTTTATAATCGAAAAAATGAAATTGAGAATCCAATAAATTCACACATCTATATTGGATATACAGATTGGAGTCAAAATGATAACGGATATATATACTACATGCCATCTATACAGGTAGCAGATTTAGAACATATACCAAATGGAATGAAAGGTGTAACGATACCTGCAAATAAATATGTTGTATTTAGATTTGTTGGATTTTTTAATCCTGATGAAATTAGGGGAAGACATATAGGAAGAGTTCTAGCTCATTTATATAGAAAATGGATATATAAATCAGAGTTTAAATTTGCAGATTCCTTTAGACTTGAATATATAGATTCATCATTAACAAAAGATAATTATTGTGAACTTGATATTTATCAACCTATAGAATAAATAGAAGTAGCCATTAAAGCTACTTCTATTTTTTACTCTTTAGGAATTTATAATATTTTAAGATTTAGGATACGATTATAAGTTTGAATTATAATCTAAAGATTTAATGGATACCACTAAAGAGTAAAAAAGAAATCAGTCGCCTGCCAAATTATCCTCACATGCGTTTGGAAATGCAGATGCGAGAAAAAAATCAACGGCTCATAATCGCCTTGGCGATTTTTTAACTTTATGAAAATAGAAGCAGGGTGTAATTTATTATGGCATCAGTTCTTTTCTCAAATTTACTGCCTCTAAACCCGAAAACAACTGTTACTTGAACCTCATAGGGGCTTATAACTTGTAACTTACAATCAACTGTACTTCTGAAAAATGGACCTTCTTCATCAGAAAATCCATAATCGATTCCCTGTAGAGCAACGGTTGCTTGGGATACATAGAATGGATATGTTTTATAAGTTTTATTTAATACTCTTCCACCAGAAGTTTTTTCGGAAAACCTAACAGAGTCATTAATTATTCTCATGATATCACCTCATAAAATGTATATGTTTACCTATATAATATTTATACAAGCTGAATAGTATTTTCTAAAAATAAATATGCATAATTATAGGAAAAAAATAAAAAAATATTAGTAAATAAGTACAGGCTTACCTCATAATATATTAATAAGCATTACTAGGAGGCAAGGCTTTGATTATTGTTGCAAATTTATTTGAGCTAATATGCAATTTACCTTTTCTAACAGGATATGTAAACAATAATACTTTTCCAAAACCTCTTTCCGAGGAAGAGGAAGAACTATATTTAAGAAAATTACGTGAAGGTGAAACCTCAGCAAAGTCAATACTTATTGAAAGAAACTTGAGACTTGTGGCACATATAGTAAAGAAGTATTCTGTACAAAACAAGGAGGTTGATGATTTAATCTCAATTGGTACAGTGGGATTAATTAAGGCTATAGAGTCTTTTGATTCAACCAAAGGAACTAGACTTGCTACCTACGCTGCTAGGTGTATAGAAAATGAAATTCTTATGCTTTTTAGAAATAATAAAAAAAACAAGGGAGAAGTATATTTACAGGATCCCATTGGTATTGATAAAGAAGGCAATGAAATTTGTTTAATGGATGTACTAAGTAGTGATAGTGATTCAGTAGTAGAGATTGTTGAAAATAATCTTCAAGTTAAGAGTTTGTACAACAAAATGAGCAAATTTCTAACTTTAAGAGAAAAAGAAATAATTGAAATGAGATATGGACTTCTAGATGGTAAGATAAAAACACAAAGAGAAATAGCTGCTCTCTTAGGTATTTCGAGATCATATGTATCTAGAATAGAAAAAAAAGCTCTGAAAAAATTATATAAGGAAATGAATGGAAGGTACTAGTATAAGGCTAAAATCTTGTGATATATAGTTAGAATTTTCACTTTCGACTTATGGACAAAGTGTAAAAGAACTTTAATTATATAAAAAAACAGATTTTAGCCTTTTATGTTGAAATGGAGATTTTTTTATATGAAAAAAATGTTATAATATACTTAGGGATACTATGCAAATTAGATTGGAGGATATTTATGTATGATTTATTGAATTTATTAAAGGATACTTTAGAAAGGGGAGCATCAGATTTACATTTAACTGTAGGAATACCACCAATAATAAGAGTTAATGGAGAGTTAATTAAAATTGGCAAAGAGCCATTAACACCTGCAGATACAAATAGATTTACAATGGAAATTCTAGAGGATAAATATTCTATATATAGCGAGGCGGGAGAATATGATACCTCATATTCAATTTCAGGTTATGGTAGATTTAGAGTAAATGCCTTTAAGCAAAGAAATTCAGATGCCTTAGCATTAAGAGTTATAGCATTAAAAATACCTACATTAGAAGAATTAAAACATCCTGAGATTGTAAAAACATTAACCGAGAAAAAGAGAGGGTTAGTTCTAGTAACAGGACCTACAGGAAGTGGTAAATCTACTACATTAGCGGCTATGATTAACCAAATAAATAATACAAGAGAAGAACATGTAATTACTTTAGAAGATCCGATTGAGTATTTACATAAACACAAACAATGTATAATAAATCAAAGAGAAATAGGTAAAGATTCTAAAAGTTATGAAAATGCATTAAGGGCAGTTCTTAGAGAAGATCCAGATGTTATTTTAGTAGGTGAGATGAGAGATTTAGAAACTATTGCAATAGCAATAACTGCTGCTGAGACTGGTCATCTTGTATTTTCAACCTTACATACAATAGGTGCAGCTAAGACAATCGATAGAATTGTAGATGTTTTTCCACCACATCAACAGCAGCAAATAAGAATTCAGCTTTCAGCTGTATTACAAGGAATTATTTCTCAACAATTAGTTCCAACAGCGGATAAGAAAGGAAGAGTTGCAGCTCTTGAAGTAATGGTTACTACACCTGGTATTCAAAACTTAATAAGAGAGGGAAAAACTCATCAAATTGAATCTTCTATTCAAACTGGAAGTAAATATGGAATGAAGACCATGGATATGGCTTTATCTGAATTGTATAGAAAAGGAATTATTACGTCAGAAACAGCACTAAGCTACGCAGTAGATAGTGAGACTATAAAGCGAATTATGCTACTATAAAGAATCTTTTGGTAAAACTAAAATTATCCTTGTAAATCATAAGAATTTAAGATAAGATTTACAAGGTGTTTTATTTTTTGGGGATAAATATAGGAAATAGGAAAACAATATTAATATTAGTTTAAATATATAACATTAAGTGGTAATAATCATTTTTTTGTGCTAAAATATGTATGAACTAGGGGGGAGCATTAAATGTATTATATTAAAGGTATCTTTAATTTTATTTCTGTAATATTTTCAAATTTAGTATTCATCATTTCCCTATATTTTTTGTTTCTTTCACTTTTTGGATTATTTAAAAAGAAATCAAAAGGACATAAACCTCCAAAAACTAGCTTTGCCTTAATTGTCGCAGCACATAATGAAGAAAAAGTAATCAAAGGAATAATTGAAAGCTTTAAAAGACTGGATTATCCCAAAGAACTATTTGATATCTTTGTTATAGCAGATAATTGTTCTGACAGAACTGCCGCAATAGCAAGGGAAGCTGGTGCAAAAGTATATGAACGTTTTGATGAAACTAAAAAAGGAAAAGGTTATGCACTTGAATGGATGTTTGACAAGATATTCAAGATGAAAAAACAATATGATTCAGTGGGAGTTTTTGATGCTGATAATTTAGTTAGCAAGAATTTTTTATTAGAGATAAATAATAAATTCATTGATGGATATAAGGTAGTACAAGGATATTTGGATTCAAAGAATCCTAACGATACATGGATTACAGCAAACTATTCAATTTCTTTTTGGCTTTCAAATAGAATGTTCCAGTTAGCAAGAAGCAATGTAGGATTATCTAGCCAACTTGGGGGAACCGGTTTCTGCATCAAGACAGATACTTTAAAGGAGTTAGGCTGGGGAGCAACTTGTCTTACAGAAGATTTAGAGTTTTCATGTAAATTAGTTCTTAATGGACATAAGGTAGGTTGGGCACATGAAGCTGTAGTATATGATGAAAAACCACTAACTTTAGCTCAGTCATGGTCACAACGAAAAAGATGGATGCAAGGATTTGCTGATGTTTCAAGCAGATATTTCTTTAAATTAGTAAAAAAGGGAATTACAGAATTAAACGTAGTAGCTCTGGATTGTGCGTTATATAGTATACAACCAATACTACTTATTTTACTAGGAATAGCTTTAGCATTGAACTTATATAATCAATTTATGATGGTACCTAATATGGTAATAGGAATTATTTCATTTTTAAATTCGGCAAATGCTAATATAACAATATACGGTGGATTGATTCTACTTATATTACAAATATTATATAGTCCCTTTATTCTTGCAATTGAAAAGAAAATTAGTTTTAAGATTATGTTATACTTTATACTTAACCCAATATATTCTTTAACTTGGGTTCCTATTTCAATACAAGGTATAATAGCAAAGAACGATAAAGAATGGTCACATACTGAGCATACTAGAAATATTGATATTACAGAGTTGGAAAAAGTGAACTAAGAATATATTGTAAAAAAACTTGGGAAATCCAAGTTTTTTTTATTTTGATTAAATGGGAATTGTCAATAATTACATGAAGGAATTTAGTGATGAGTGTTGAATATGAATATGTGATGAAGCTTAAGGAGGAATCGACAGTTGAGAAATATAGCATTAATAGGAGTAGACATAGGTTCATACAATATTAGTATTTCATCAGGAATAATAAATTCATTAGGAGAATTAGAAATATTAAATAGTTATAGTCAAGTTTCACAAGGTGTAGTTGCAGGAATAATTGAAGATAAAGAAAGCTTAGCTAAAGTTTTAAAATCATTGTTAGATAAAGCAATTAATGATACAAATCTCAAAGACTATATTATTCAAGTAGGAATAACTTCAAGAGAAAGCAGAATATCTTATAATAATTACGAAAGTCATATTAAAACTGGTGAAGTAAAAGCATCAGATATTAATAAAATTATTGAAAAAGCAAGAGAAAATTTAGTATTAGGACGAAATGAAATAGTAGCTGATACAATAATTCTTGATTATATAATTGATAATAGAAGTATTAAGGAAAATGTTATTGGGTGGAAAAGTAGAAGACTGAAGGCTAATCTTTGTCATATAATCTGCAAAAAAAATATTGTAGATAGTTATATTGAAGTATTTAATTTGATAGGTTATAAAGTAAATAAAATATCACCTGATATAATTTATTCTAGAAAGTTTTTCTTAGAGAATAATTATAATGATACAGCTCTTATTGATATAGGAGACGAAGTATCTGATATTGCTATATATAATAATGACATTCCAAAAGAATTGTTTTCAATTCCTATTGGTGGTAAACAAATTACCAATGATATTTCAATTGGATTGGGGTTGCCAAAAGGGGAAAGCCAAAGAATTAAAGAAATTTATGCCTTTAGTTATAAAACTTTAACAAACTTGGACGATAATATTAATAGTAAAATTGGAACAATAGAAATTGATAAGGTTTTACTAAAGGAAATTATAGAAGCTAGAATTGAAGAAATACTTAAAATTGTAATTTTACAGTTAAAAAAAGCTTCATACTATGATAAAATAAGTAATGTAATAATCTTCGGTGAAGGAATTGTTAATTTTGAGGGCATTAAAGGTTTAGCTAAAACAATTATCGGTAAAAAAATTACAATTACAACAAGAAATAGTCATAATTTACAAAATTCTTCAACTATTTTATCCTTATCTATTGTAAAGGGCGCATATGATGATATAGAATTATTATGTGAGAACTTTAATACATTAGATTTTAAACAAAATGAAATTGAAGCAAATAAGAATTATAAGAATAAGAAATTGAACAAACTTAAAAATATGCTAAAGGGAATTTTCTAAAGGAGGAATAAATTTTGTTAGACTTTGAAGTAGATATACAAGATTTCACAAATATTAAGGTTATAGGTTGCGGCGGTGGCGGTAGTAACGCTGTTAATAGAATGATTGTTGAAGGATTAAAAAATGTTGAATTTTTAGCTATAAATACAGATAAACAAGCACTTATGCTTTCTCATGCAAATCAAAAAATCCAAGTTGGTGAAAAATTAACTAAAGGCCTTGGAGCTGGAGCTAATCCTGAAATCGGTAAAAAGGCAGCTGAAGAAAGTAGAGAAGAAATAGAAGAGGCAATAAAAGGCGCTGATATGGTATTCATTACTGCTGGTATGGGTGGTGGAACAGGTACAGGAGCTGCACCAGTTGTTGCTGAAATTGCAAAATCTCTAGGAATTTTAACTGTAGGAGTTGTAACAAAACCTTTTCCTTTTGAAGGAAGAAGAAGAATGAAGCATGCTGAAATGGGAATTGAGAACCTTAAAGAAAAGGTTGATACATTAGTTATCATTCCTAATGAAAGATTGTTAACTATGGTTGATAAGAAGACAACCTTATTAGATTCTTTCAAACTTGCAGATGATGTATTAAGACAAGGTGTACAAGGTATATCTGACTTAATTACAATTCCAGGTCTTGTAAACTTAGACTTTGCTGACGTTAGGGCGGTAATGTTAGATAAAGGACTTGCACACATGGGTGTAGGTAAGGGAAGTGGAGATAATAGAGCACAAGAAGCTGCTAAACAGGCTATTTCTTCACCTTTACTTGAGACATCAATAGTTGGAGCAACTGGAGTTTTACTTAATGTTACTGGTGGTGCTGATTTAGGATTATTAGAAATTAATGAGGCTGCAGAAATTGTTCAAGATGCTGCAGATCCAGATGCTAATATAATATTTGGAGCTGTAATTGACGAAACATTAAAAGATGAAATTAGAATAACAGTAATCGCTACTGGCTTTGAAGAAGAAGTAAGAAGTATATCAAAAGAGGAAGCTAAAAAAGAAGTAGCTAGTACTATAGTTTCAGAAAAAGCAGAAGAAGAAACAGTAGCTCAACATAAGGTTGAAGAGGATGAGGATGAGATTAACATTCCTACATTCTTAAGAAATAGAAAAAAATAGTTTGAATTTAAAGAACCGTTGTTTAAAATGAACTGCCCCCTGTCAAGTAGACAGGGTAAATAATAAAAAATCATGCTATTAAGGTGTGGCTCCTATATTCAATTGGAGCCATACCTTTTAATTTTTTTTGTAGTCTTTTAGTATT